>JANWYO010000346.1 GCA_025055215.1 Gemmataceae bacterium | reverse complement strand
GGACGCACGTTCGTCATCGTGGGCCATCTGACACCATCCCTGATCGCTGCCTTTGAGCGCATCGAGAGGGCGCGTTTTGTTTGCCATGAGGAGCACGGCCAGCCCTTGGCAGCCTGGCACGTCATCGTGTGCCATCGCTTCCGAGGAGTCGTTTCGCCGGTGGAGTCGCTGGGTCTTGAGCGTTATTGACGGAATGGCTCAAAGGGAGCGGACGTATTCGAGCAAGTCGTTCATCTCGGCGTCGGTCAATTCGCCGCGATTGGTCACTTTGGCCGGGTTGTGCGGTCCCTTGAGGCATTCTTCCAACGAGCGGCATCGGCCGTCGTGCAGGTAGCGGACCCGGTCGTAGCTGCCGATCAACGATGGCGGATTGTAGCCTTTGTAGACGTCGCCGGGTTCGTTGGTGAAGACGTTGTGGACCTTGCCGTCGGTGAAGTAGGGTCCGGGGTGGCAGCGGGCGCAGCCGGCTTTTTCGCTGTGGAAGATGACTTCGCCGCGGCGAGCCGCCTCCGACAGGCTGCCGTCGGGCCGGCGATACGGGTTGGGCGGCGGCGTTAATGTGGCGAGGAAGGCGGTCAGCGCTTCGACGTCTTCGGGCCGGGGTTCGGGCATCTGCATGGTATCGGTCAGCGACTTGCGCATGGCGGCGGCGAAGTCGCGCTGCCAGCCGTGCCAAGTCCACGGCGGCGTGTGCACCACGTTCCGCAGGCTGAGCACTACCTTGAAATTGCCGTTACGGCCGTCGTTGCGCGTGTCCATGGCCACGGCATTGGTGTGACCTTCGTAGTGGCAGCTGTGGCAGCTGTACCATTGGTCGAGGGAGCGTTGGCCATCGTAGAAAATGGCTTCGCCCCGCCGCGCCAGCGACGGCTCGGGCGGTCCACCTAAATCGATGGTGCGGACGATGCGACGGCCCGGCACGTCGACGACCTGCACGGCGTTAAGCAGATAGTTGGCGACGAAGACGTGTCGGCCATCGCGGGAGAAGCGTGCGGCCATGGGCCGACCGCCCAACGGAATGCGGTCGAAGCGTTGGCGGTCCTTGAGCAGGTCGGGGTGAATGTGGTCGCCGGGGCCGCCGTAATCCTGGAACGGTAGGCCGGGGAGCTTGTAGACCAACAGCTCGTGCGTGCCGGAGGCGGCGCAGACCAGCCACTGCTCGTCCGGACTGAGAGCCAAGCCATGCGGGTCGGCGACGGCCTGGCCGGGCGGATCGAGGGCGATGGCTTCGCGGCGGGCCGGGCCGTCGAGTCGCACCCGCGCGATGCGACTGGCGAGCACCCAGCCCAGACGGATGTTGCCCGGGGTGATCGGATTGTGCCGGTAGACCATCCACGGGAAGTAGACGTAGCGGCTGTTGGCGGAGACGTACATCTGGCCGAGATTCAGGCCGCTGAAGTCTTCGAGATAGAGCCGTTGGCGGCTTTGGGTATCGACGACAGCCACCCCGCCGTCGCCGTTGACGCCGACGGCCAATCGGCGGCCGTCGGCGGTGAGGGCCAGATACCGCGGCCAACGGCCAACCTCGATGCGGTCGGCCAGGTGCCGAGCTCGCAGGTCCACCACCGCTACCACGTGCCCACTGGTCAACGCCACATAAGCCCGCTGACCATCCGGTGACACGGCGATCCCTCGCGGTTCAAACCCGAGATACACCCTTCCCTCGGACCTGAGCCGGCCTTCTTCCAACGCCAGGATTGTCAGTTCGCCGGAATAGGTGGCACTGACCAGCACATGTCGCTGGTCAGGCGTGAGCGCGAGGGCTGATGGCCGATCGCCGCATGGCACCTCGGCCACCACCTTCCCCGTCGAGAGATCGACCAGCGACACCGTGCCCGCAGTCTGGTTGGCGGTCAGGAGCCAGCGCTCGTCAGCCGACAGCACCAGGTCTACCGGCGAGCGGTCCCGCTCGGCGGAGACCGGCTCGGCAGCGCCGACAGGCCCCGATTGGCAACGCACTCCCACACCGAGCACTACGGTCATGCCCGCCACTAACCCGAGGCTCACGAGGACGGCCCGCACGTTTTCGTCTCCTTGTCGGCCTCACGGGGTCGTGTCACGGCCCCTCGCCGGACAGACGCCTTCTCGATCGTGCTCGTCGGAACAGATAGACGGCCGAGGATGGCGAGGCATTCATGGCCGAAAGTCCGCGCCCCGGACACCAGAGGCAGGTCCTTATGCTTGAGCTTGGCGGCGCGTCGCCCGGGAGACCGCGTCAGGGCAGTGGTAGGTCGCGGAACTCAAACGGCACCTGGTGCTCCAGGGTGATCCAATCGTAGTAAACCAGCCGGGCCGGCGGCCCGATCGATGACGCGATCGCTCCTGTCAGGCCGAAAGTAAGGCTCCCCCGGGCACTCGACGGCGTCGCATGGTCCCATGTCTGATGCTCGAGGGGATACCGCCTCCCCCGGGCGTCGTGTAACTCCAGGCGCTGACTCAGCGAATTGAGCCAGCCGTAATCCTCCGGCTGGTTGACGGCGCGGCTCGCGTCGCGGATCGAGAGCTTGATCTGGTAGTGCGTGCCGTTCATTTCCGGCTTGGTCACGTCCTCAATGTCCAGCACGACTTGGTCCTTTTCCCACTTCCGCCCCTTGGCCGTCAGGATCGGCTCGGCCGTCAGGACCGGCTTCTGGTCCACCAGGACGACGACCGGCACCTTACCCTTCAGGAGCTTCACACGGGTAGAATGCCGAGAGGGGCAAAAGAGCGGCACCTGGGTCTGAACCATCAACATGCGATGTCCGTGGCCATAACGCGATACCTGCACCCCGCCGTGATCGGGCTCGGGACTTAAGATCATCGACTCCTGGTGATCGTCGATGGCCAATTCGACCATCGGATTGCCGTTGGCCAGCAAGGCCAGTTTCGGCTCGGAAGCAATGCAGAAACTGAACTGGAGATAGTCGCCCCGGGCCGGGGACTGGCCTTTCGGGATCTGCGAGAACTCGATGGTTCGCTGGTGGTGGATGCTATGTCCGACCAGCCGAAAGGCCCCCGATCGGCAGACGTACGGGCTGTGGGTCTCTTGATGGTGCAAGTAAAATGTGTCAAAGCCGTGCATTCCCTGGAAGGAAAGCTCGGCGGCTTCGCACATGCGATCAAATGCTTCCCAGAAAGGCGTCTGGTCGAACTGGAAGCTGTAGAGGAGCGTTTCCCGCTCGGCGGGCAGCCCGAGTTGGAAGCGGTAGCCGGTTTGACGGCTGAGTTCGTCGAAGACGGTGCGAATTGGCTTGTGCTTCAGCGAGAATGTAACAGTCTTCGGCTCGAGTGCTTGGTAGCGTTCCAGGGCGGGGATGAGGAGGTTGAGCCGGCGGACCACTTCCGGATCGGGAAGTCCCAGGGCCGCCCGCAAGGCCGGCAGGACACGCGGTCCGCGGGCTTGGAGGGCCCGCGAGGCTTTTTCGCGCTGCTGGAAATCGCGGTGACCCAGGCGTTTGATCAGTTCGGCGTCGGAAGGGCCGCTGGGGGGAGACGGCGCGTCGGGGCGGCCATTAGCCCACAGCGACGTCAGCAGCGCCAGACACGCCATTCCGCTCGCCCCGAACCCGCGCATCATAGTCGGCCCTTTCCCCTAGAGTAATCTCAGTCCCGGTTTTGCCGTGTGGCCCTCAGCCGCGGCGGCGCCGGTCCCTCGGCTGCCGGGAGTTCCCGGCGTGCCCCGATTTTCCCATCTGCCAGAATACTCGGTGGGTGCGGCGGCTGGCAAGCCGGCGGCCGGGCGGCAGAGGCCGCCCGGCCGGCCCCGCCCGCTTTGGCCGCACATTCGGCGTTTTCCGACGATCCGTTAAAGTCCCTCGGCCTGGCAGTCCGATACTTGGCAACATCCCGGTCTGGGTCCGCCCCGCCAGTAACATCGTTGCCGGGCGCGGCACCCCAGAGGCCGACTAGGGGCCAAGCAAGCAAACACGGAGCACAAGGAGCGGGGGATGGGCAAGCTGCACACCTGGCTGCTGCTAGGCGCCGCCCTGGCGCCGGCCGCCTTGGCCGGCTGCGGGGCCGGCTTGGTTTCCATGGGCATCGGCACCCCCGTCCCGGTCCCACCTTGGGTCACCGAACGCATGGAGGACAAATACTGCCACAAGAACGATTGGCGGACGCCCATCATGCCCCCTATCCGAGAAGGATTCCCGCCTCCCACCTGCGAGGATCCCCCGGACCAGGCCATGATCCTTCGGGCCATCCCCCGCGTCTGGCGCGGCGTTCCGTACATCTACGAGGAGTTCCGCGACGACATCGAAGTCGTGACCGAACGGCTGGTGGACCGCATCGACCCGCCGCGATTCTTCCCCCTGATCGGCCCTGCCCAACTGCATCACTGCCACTGGAAGTGCATCGTCTACTTCACCGAGACGATCGAATCGAGTTACCCATTCCCGTTCCGGTGTACCCGGCCGCGCGTGGAGGTGGTCTACATCGACAAGGACCACCTGCACCTGTACCCGAACAACCACAACCCGCTGGCGGAACAGTCGATGACGCGGGACACGCTGGGTCCGTGAGCGGCCGATCGGCATCGTGCCCGCCAGCCCCGAACACGTTTGCAGGTAGTGCCCCGCAACCGACCTTCAGGAGACGAGCGATGAACAGGGCCAAAGGGCGAGCCGGTTGGGCGCTCTCGGCCGCGGCCAGCCTCGGATTGACGGTGGCTCCGGTCGCTGCCACCACGCCATCCGGAGACCATCCGCCGAGCGCCGAGCCATCTGGGGCGGTGGCGCCCCTAGCCGCCACCGCCCGCACCGACCGCCTCGCCGAGATCCGTGTCGAGCTGGCCCTGTTGGCCGACAACCTGACCTTCCCTTACCCTCTGGGGGCTCGCGTCGCCGGTGCCGTCTTGGAAGTGGGAGGCATCGTGCCGGACGTGGTGGTCCGCGACCACGCCCTTCGCCTGGCGCGCGAGGCCAGTGGCATGGAGGTGGTAGACAAGATGGTAGTTCGGCCTCATCCCGCGCCACCCGCGGTGCCCACGCCGAACGATGTCCTCTGCCGTCAAGCTATCCAGACTTTGGCCAAGGCGTTTCCCCAGCACACCAGTAAGTTCCAGGTCGAAGCCTCCGCCCTCGGGCAGATCGTGGTCCGCGGCAGCGTGCCATCGCTGGAGGAAAAGCTAGCCGTCAGCCGGCGGTTGAGTCGCCTCGAGGGGTGCACGAGTGTGGACAACCAGCTGGTGGTCCGCAAGGTGGCACGCCACGGTAAGGTGTATGTCGTCCTCAGCGCCGACGGCGAGCAGCTGTTGCCCGACGAACTGGTCTCTCGGCCGATGGCCCCGGCGCCGACTTGGCCGACGCCTGAGCCAACGCTGCCGCCGGCCCCGCTGCCGGTGCCAGCCCGCCCGGAACCCCCAGCCGTCGTTCGCGTGGTTCCTTCCGCCCCGAGCCCAACGGTTCAGCCGATGACGCTCACGGGACAGATGCGACCGGCCACGCTCGAAGCGAAGCCACCGATGCCGCCGGCTGGCACGGTGGCTTTGGAGACTAGACCGCTGCCGCCGCCGAACCCGACCGATGTGTCCCGCAGCGTGCTGCCATCGGCGGTCGGCAAGGCTCCCGGGCCGACTCCGCCTCCACCCTCGTCCGCCGCGACTGACACCAGAGCGCTACCGACGCAGCCAACCAGTCCCTACGGCGTGCTGCGCACGGTGCCACCGTCCGGTCCGATCATTGTCAATGGGCCTCGGCCAACGCCCCCGTCGGCCTCGACGGCGGCGAAGCCGATGCCGGCCAGCCCATACGGCGTCGTCCGCCAACCGCCGACGGCCATCGCCAGCCCCCCTACCAAGCCGGCGGGCCAACAGCGCGCAGCCGGTGGGCCAGCGACCTCGGTGGCCGCCGACCGTCCTACGACCGCGACAACGACACCCGCTTCCGCCCCAGGCCCGGTGATCATGAATGGCCCAGGGCCGCAGCGCGAACCGGCCGTCACGCTGTCGCCGGCAGTGACGGCACTTTCCCGCGCCCTGCCAGTGACCGACCAGCACCCTCTGTTGGTCACGCGGCCGGAAACGGGACCGATCACGGGTTCGAGCATCCAAAAGGTGGCCTCGGAGTCGGCGGAAAGCACCTCGGAGACTGGCCTCAGCGCGACGCGCATACCGGTTTCCGCTTCCACGACGGGCCCGGTGATCCACACGACGGCCTGCCAATGGCCAACGGCCGAGGCCCCCAGCCCGACTAACCCGGTGTCGACTCGGCAGCCGAACGCCACGTCGGCGCCGGCCGCCGGGCCGAGCCGGCCCAGCAGCCCCAGCCTTGCCTCGCGGCCCACGACCGCGACCGCGCCAACCCCGCGCAGCCCAATCTCCTCCGCAGGCACACCGCCCGCCACGGTGACACCCGTGGCGTACCAACCGGCGCCTCCACCCGCCGTCCCGCCGACACAAAGCAATCAGACGGCGCGGCTGCAAACCATGCTCGCCCAGCGCATCGAGACGGTTTGTGGCGGAGCGGCCCGGAACGTCGAGGTACACCTCTGCTCGGCGAACAGCCTTTACATTCGTGTCCATGCCCCCAATGCCGCGGTCGGCCAGCAGCTGGGGGCCCGAATCCTCAAGATGCCCGAACTGAAGCCGTATCAAGTTTCTTTGGAGGTGAAGCTCACGGAATAAGGGCCGGTCTTGGAGCCGTGCTGCGGCCGGGGCACGAGGGCCGGTCTGCGACCCGCCTTGCGGGTCGCAGACCGCTCCCCAAAGGCTCACAGTCCGAGTCGGCTGGCCGCTTCAGGGTCGATGTGCCGCAAGGCACGCGCCGCGGCGTTGCGAATCCCCTGGTCGCGGTCCTTGAGGGCTTGCAGCAGTAAGGGCACGGCTTCCCGCGCAGTCGGTCCCATGCGACCGAGAGCTTCCAGCGCCGCGCGGCGGAGGTTGCCGTCGCGCTCCTGAGCACAGGCGAGCAACGCCGGTAAGGCAGCGGTGGCTTCCGCCCCCAGTTCTCCCAAGGCCGCCACCGCGTCCACGCGGGCCGCGGACTCCTTGTCCTGGGCCACCGCCACGAGGACCGGCAGGGCCGCCGTCGTCTGACCCGTGATCCGCCACAGCGCCTCGGCCGCCGCCACCCGCAGTCCGGCCTGTTTCTCCGACAACGCCGCCGTCAAGGCCGGCACCGCCTCTTTGGCTTTCGCACCGATCCGTCCCAAGTGCCGAGCCGCCTGTTCGCGCAGGTCGCTGCGCGGGTTTTTGAGGACGTCAATCATACCGTCGATGATCGCTGGCGCATCGCCCAGCTTACCCAGGCTGTTGAGGGCTTCCCGCCGCACGGTGGCATCCGTGTCCTTCAACGCGAAGACCAGCAGCGGCACCGCTTCCTCACCTCGCGAAGCGAGCCGACTGACTGCCTTGACCGCTTGCAGGCGTATGGCGGGATCGTCGTCTTGCAAGGCTTGCCCCAGGGCCGGGACGGCGGCCTTGAGATCGCCGAGCCGTCCCAAGGCCCCGACGGCCTCGAAGCGGACCTCGGGGTCAGGGTCCTTCAAGGCGGCGCTGACCGATTCCACCGCTGACTTCGCCTCGACACCAATCCGGGCCAGGGCGTTCGTTACCCACCAGCGAACCTGGCTGTCGCCGTCTTGCAGCGCGGCCACCAGGGCCGGGACCGCCGGGCGCGCATTGGCCCCTAGTCGGCCGAGCATCGCCGCCGCGCTGATCCGCGTATCTCGATCCGGGTCTTTCAGGGCGGCGATGAGCACCGGGAAAGCATTCTTGACGTTGGGGTCGATCTGAAGAATGGCGGCGGCCGCTTCCATGCGGACGCGGAGGTCTTTGTCTTGGAGCAGGGGGAGTAACGCCGCCCCGACCGGCTTGGCGGCCGGGCCGAACTCGCCCAAAGCGCTGGCGGCGTGGGCCCGCACCTCCTTGTCCTTATCGCGCAATGCAGTGACCAGGGCCGGCACGGCCAGTCGAGCCTTGGGACCGATGCGACCCAGGGCTAAGGCGGCGGCCGCCCGCACGGTCGGGTCCTTGTCCGTCAACGCCGTGGCCAAGGCGGGCGTGGCCGGTGCCGCCTCCGGCCCGATGGCCCCCAGTGTCCGCGCCGCCGCCACCCGGGTGGCGCTATCCCCTGTCCGCAACGCTTGCGTCCATTGAGTCAGCGTCTTCCCATAGTAGAGCGGCTCGGCAGGCTCCTGGCCGATGAGCGACATGTTTGCCACCGTCAAAACCAGCAGGCCGACCCCCCCACCGACGATCCGATGAGCGCCCATCATCGCCTCCTGAGTAAGCCAGGCCGTAACCCTCATTCCGTCTTTGGAGTTTAAGCGAAACAGCTGGCGGAGCCAACGAATTTGTCCCGCAAGGGTTTCGTCGTCCCGTCGTGCATGGCCGCGAATGACCGCGGCCATGCATGCCCCGAGTCGCCCCAGTGCCAGTCATGGGGGACCGTCAGCCCCCCATGTCCCAACGAGCCACACCCTCGCAAGTTGGCGCGGCCCCGCTTGCCATGCTCCCACCCGCTTGGGGCGCCGACACGGCCCCGCTTGCTCCTGACACTGCTACATGGCACGCCCTAGGCCGGGCTACAATACGGCCGCCAACCCTGTAGCCTTAGCCGAGAAGGAGAGCGGCCATGAGCTTCAGCCACTTCGATGTCGTCATCGTGGGCGGCGGGGCGGCGGGCTTGACGGCGGCCATCGGACTGGCGCGGGCTGACTTCCGCGTGGCCGTGGTCGAGGCAGCGGCTTTTCCCGGGGCAGAGAACTGGTCCGGCTGCGTCTACTTCACCGAGAGTCTCGCCGATCCCGATATCCTCGGCCCGGAGGGTGTCGCAGCCCTCGCCTGGGAGCGTCGCCTGGTGGAGCGGGGCTTTTTTGTCACCGACGGCGAGGCGCTGCTCGGCTTGACGTACCGCGACCCGTCGGCCTTCCAGCACTGCTGGACGGTGCTGCGGCCAATCTATGACCATCACCTGGGCCTGATTGCCCAGCAGCTCGGGGTGGCGCTGATTACGAAGACCACCGCGGAGAGCCTGCTCCGCGACCGGGGTCGCGTCATCGGCGTCTGCACCAACCGCGGACCGCTTTATGCCGATCTGACCTTCCTGGCCGAGGGAGACGCCTCGTACCTGGTCACGCGCGAGGGGTACGAGCGATTCACCGATCCCCGCGAAGCGCCAAAGTTCCTCCAAGGGATCAAGCAGGTGATGGAACTACCGCCGGGGGCCATCGAAGAGACCTTCGGCGTCGGCGCGGAGGAAGGAGTGGCTTATGAGCTGGTGTTGCGGAACGCCGTCTTTCGCGGTCGAGAGGTGCTCCTGAACATGGGGGGCTTCGTTTACACCAACCGTCAGAGCCTGTCGATCGGGTTGGTGCTGCCCCTGGAGAACCTGGCCCAGAATTTTGCCGGCGACCCCAATCTTCTGATGGAATGGTTCGAGCAGTTGCCGGTGCTGCGGCCGTGGTGGCGGGAGGGGCGGCGTGGCGTCTTTGGGGCCAAGCTGATTCGCGGCGGCGGAGCGCGAGACATTCCCCGCCTGATCGACCACGGCTTGGCCATCGGCGGGGCCGCCAGCGCCATCGGCATCGACTTCCCCTATCCGAACTTCACCGGCCCGGCGACAGCGATGGGCAAACTCCTGGTGCAGGCCGCCCGGCGGATTCGGGCCGAGGGTGGGGAGTTCACGGCCACGGCGTTGCGCCGCTACTACCTGGAGCCGTTGGAGCAAACGCCGGCGTGGCACGACGTACACTTTTTGCAGCATTGGCCGGCGTATGTGCAGGGGACGCGGGTTTTCTTCGGGGCCAATGTCGACTTGCTGCTCGGCTCGGCCCGAATCTGGACCGAGCCAGGCCGCTGGTGGCCGAGCCGGTGGTGGCGTTGGGTGCGGCTGGTGCGGCAAGCGGCGCGGCCGAGCCAGTGGGCGGTGTTTCGCCAGGACTGGCGGCAGTTAGCGCGGGCTTGGCACCTGCGGGACATCATGGGACGGCCGAGTCTCCGCCGCTTTCTCCTCGATGGCACGGTGAATGCGCTGCGCGACCTGTTTCGTCAGCCGCGGGTCGCGGTGCCGACGGCGGGGTCGCTGCGGGTGGAGTTTCGCCGGGCGGACGCGGCCGTGGTACCGCCACCGGCCGTGTTGCGTCGCTGGTTTGGCCGCTTCGCGCCGGTGCTGGCGGCAGCGGCGCGGCGGGTTTACGCCAACACGCCGGAGCCGTTGGCCTCGAAGTTGAGCGCGGGGGTGCAGTTATTGCTG
>JANWYO010000330.1 GCA_025055215.1 Gemmataceae bacterium | reverse complement strand
ATGCTTTCGCGGGTGTGGTGCACCGCCGGTGCGACCAGGTGGGACGGCCTTTCTCCGGCCAACTGGATGACGAACTCGCCGAAGTCGGTTTCGGTGACTTCCAGTCCGGCGGCTTCCAGGGCATCGTTGAGATGGATTTCTTCGGTGGTCATCGACTTGGCTTTGACGATGCGTCGGCAGTTGGCTTGCCGGGCAATGGCCAGGACGATGTCGCAGGCGTCGGCGGCCGTGGCCGCCCAGTGGACTTGGCCGCCGTGCTGGTGCACGGCGGCCTCGAGTTGCTCCAGATAGCGGTCGAGATGGGCCAGGGTGTGTTCCTTGATGCGTTTCGCGTGGTCGCGGAGGGCGCTGCTGTCGCTCAACGCGGCGTAGCCGCGGCGGTTGCCGGCCATGAGCGTGCTCGTGAGCCGGACCAGGGCCGCTTGCAGGGGCGGGTTCGCCAGTGCCTGCTGCGAGCCGCCGAGGAAGTCGTGGTGCTCTTGCCGTGCGTAATCGCTCATGGGGTGACCTGACGTCAATTGAGTTCTACGGCCTCTTCCCAATGCTCGTAGAGCTGTGCGAGTCGGGCCTTGGTTTCTGCAAAATCACGGGTTGCTTCCTTGACCCGCTCGCCGTCGCGGTAGAGGTCGGGAGAAGCCAGGCGCCGCTCCAGCTCGCGGAGGTGGGCCTCGGCCGCGGCGATGTCAGCCTCCAGCTCCTCGACCTTGCGGTACGGGAAGCGGCGTTTCCGCTTCCGAGGCGCGGGGGGCTCCGCCGCGGGTCTCGGCTCGTCGCGGCGGCGGACGCGAGGGCCTTCCTCCTCGACCGCCGCCGCCCGCAGGCGCTCGTAGGTATCGTAGTTGCCGTGAACCACCCGGACCTGGCCATCCTCGAAAACCAGGAGCATGTCAACGACACGGTTGAGAAAGTAGCGGTCGTGGCTGACAACAATGACCGTCCCCTGGAACTCGAGCAACGCCTGCTCCAAAGCGTCGCACGCCCACAGGTCGAGATGGTTGGTCGGTTCGTCGAGGACCAGCACGTTAACACCCTGAACAACCAATCGGGCCAAGGCCACCCGACTGCGCTCGCCTCCGCTCAGCTCCCGAACCGGTTGATACACCTGGTCGCCACTCAAACCAAATCGGCCGAGGAGGTCCCGAATCCGTTGCTCGGTGACGGACGGGTCGAGGTCCGGCCAGACCGCCTGGATGACCGGCTCGTCCTCCGGGAGGAGCTTGAGATGCTGGTCATAATAACCGAACTCGACCAGGTGGCCGCGCTGCACGCGACCGGCGTCGGGCGGCTCCTGGCCCATAAGGACGCGAAGGAGCGTTGTCTTGCCGCAGCCATTGGGCCCAAGGATGCCGAGTCGGCGACCGCGGGCCAGCGTGAAACTGAGGCCGGAGAATAATGGCCGATCATAGCCCTTCGCCAGGTTTTCCACGTGCAGCACGATGTCGCCTGAGCGGCGCACCTCTCCGAAATGCATCCGAGGGGCCTCAACGAAGGTGGGGCGCTCGACCAGCTCCAGTCGTTCCAGGGCCTTTCGCCGGGACTGCGCCTGCCGGTGCAGCTGGCCGTAGTGGACGCGGCGGATGTACTCTTCCTGCCGGGCGATGTACTCTTGCTGAGCTTCCCAGGCCTTCCGCTGTTGCTCGTAGCGCTCTTGTCGCAGTCGCCAGTAAGTGCGGTAATTCCCGGGATAGGCGGTGAGCTTTCGGCCGGTGAGTTCGAAGATTTTCGTCACCACCTGATCGAGGAAATAGCGGTCGTGACTGACGATGAGCATCGCCTGGGGCTGCTTGACGAGGTAGCTTTCCAGCCAACGGGTGGCGGCGATGTCGAGGTGATTGCTCGGTTCGTCAAGGAGCATGACGTCGGGAGAGGCCAAGAGGAGCTTGGCCAGCATGAGCCGGCTCTGCTGCCCACCGCTGAATGTCTCGACGGGGCGGTCATAATCCTGGCGGTCGAAGCCGAGGCCGTCGAGGACTTCTTCGACCCGATGATCGACGTGGTAGGCGTCGTGATGGCGGAGCAATTCATTGAGTCGGTCGTAACGCTCGGCCAGGGCCTTGTGTTCGGTGGGGTTGGTGCTGCGGGCCAGGGCCTCGGCGGTGCGCACCATCTCGTCGTGGGCCGACAGAAAGGCTTGCAGGGCACTCTGCGCCTCGGCGAAAAGCGTCCGACCCGGAACGTAGTCGGGCTGCTGCCGAAGCAGGGCGACCCGCGCCCCGGCGTGCAGGCGGACCTCGCCGGCGTCCGGGGCGTCCAAGCCGGCGAGCAGGCGCAGCAGGGTCGTCTTGCCGACGCCGTTGGGACCAACCAGGCCGACGCGTTCGCCGGCGTGCAGTTCGAAGCCGATATCTTCAAAGAGTGGTCCCGCGTCGAAGCTGCGGGACAAGCCGGTGCAACTGAGCAGGATCATGAGGATGGTTTAGCGTCGTGGCGGCGAGGCGCCCAGGCGACTTTGAGGGGTCGGTCGCTCTGGGTTTCGGCGGGCCGAAGGTGCAGCCCCGGAGAGGGGTCAATCGATGCGCACTCGCGCGACGATGTCAGTCGCGGGTTGGACACGGGGGTGGGCAGATTGATCGGTTCGCGCTCGTCGCGTGCTCCGCGGGCGCGAACCGAAGAATCGGCGCGGCGGGGGTTGGGAAATAGACGCCGCTTGGAGCGCTCAACCTCACCCCAACCGATAAGAGCATCCTGAAGGTGGCCGGGCCGGCGCGGGGCCGGGCCGACGCCTTGGGCATCGGCCCCACCAGGTCAGCCGCACGCTCCCGCGACGGTGCCGCCTGGGAGCAGCTTGGGTGGTTGTCGCGGAATCCCTATCATATCGGCAGACGCCCTCCCTCATCCCGTGTCGAGGCAAACTCCCCATGACAACTGCCGCCGCGCCGACCAATCGCCTCGCCCGTGAATCGAGTCCGTACCTTCGGCAACATGCCACCAATCCCGTTGACTGGTATCCTTGGGGTCCGGAAGCGCTCCAGAAGGCCAAGGAACTCGATCGGCCGATCTTTCTCAGCATCGGCTACTCGGCGTGTCATTGGTGCCACGTGATGGAGCATGAGAGTTTTCAAGACCCCGAGATCGCCGACATCCTCAACCGCCATTTCGTCAGCATCAAGGTCGACCGCGAGGAGCGGCCCGACCTGGACCACATCTACATGACGGCGGTGCAACTCCTCACCGGCCAGGGAGGCTGGCCGATGTCGGTCTTCCTGACGCCCGACCTGCAACCGTTCTTCGGCGGCACCTATTTTCCGCCGGACGACCGCTATGGTCGGCCAGGCTTCAAACGCCTCCTCTTGGCCGTGGCGGAAGCCTGGCAGACGCGACGCGAGGCGCTCGTCGGGCAGGCGGAGGAGATTACCCGACATCTGCGCCAAAGCGACCGGGTGCCGACGGCCACCGGTCGGCTCGACGAGCAACTCCTCCGCCAAGCCGTCGCCCAGCTGCGCCGAGTCTACGATCCCGTGCACGGAGGCTTTGGCGCGGCCCCGAAGTTTCCCCACCCCATCGACCTGCGCCTGCTGCTGCGGACCGCCGTCCGCTTTCGCGACGACGAATCCCTCGGAATGGCCCGCCATACCCTCGACCGCATGGCCCACGGCGGTATCTATGACCACCTCGGGGGCGGCTTCCACCGTTACAGTACCGACGCCCAGTGGCTGGTCCCGCACTTTGAGAAAATGCTCTACGACAACGCCCTCCTGAGCCTTGTCTACCTCGAAGCCTACCAACTCACTCGCGAGCCGTTCTACCGTGGGATCGTCGAGGAAACCTTGAACTACGTCCTACGTGAAATGACCAGCCCCGAGGGACCGTTCTACAGCAGCCAAGATGCCGACAGTGAGGGCGTGGAGGGAAAGTTTTTCGTCTGGTCCGCAGCGGAGATCGAGCGAGTCCTGGGCAAGGAAGTGGCGGAGACGTTCAACTACGTCTATGAAGTCTCGGAGGAAGGGAACTGGGAAGGACGAAACATCCTCCACCGCACCAAGACCGACGCCCAGTGCGCCCGGCTCCTCGGGTTGAGCGAAGCGGAGTTGACCGCCCGATTGGCGGAGGCGCGGCGGCGCCTTTTGGAGGTCCGCAGCCAACGGGTTTGGCCCGGCCGGGACGAAAAGATACTCACGTCGTGGAACGCCTTGATGATCGCCAGCCTTGCTTCCGCCGGCGCGGCGCTGGATGACCCGCAGTACACCTCCGCCGCCGTTCGGGCGGCGGAGTTCATCCTGGAGCGGATGCGAACCTCCGATGGCCGGCTGCTCCGCACCTGGTCCGCCGGCAGCGAGCCAAAGCTGGACGCCTACCTGGAGGACTACGCATTCCTGATTGATGCCCTGGTGTCGTTGTACGAAGCGACGCTCAGCCCCCGATGGGTCGCCGAAGCGATTAAGCTCGCGGAGACCATGCTTGCGGACTTCAGTGACGCGGGAGAAGCGGGGTTGTTCTACACCAGCAGCCGCCACGAATCGCTCCTGATGCGCAGCAAGGAGTTTATCGACGGCTCAATCCCGTCGAGCAACGCCATGGCCGCAACGGGCCTGTTGCGCCTGGGCGCCCTGACCGGCAGGACAGACCTCCGCCGCCGCGCCGAGGCGATCCTGGAGGCCGCGAGCGGTTTAATGGACCGCTCGGCGCTGGCAGCCGGGCAATTCCTCGTGGCCCTCGATTTCCTGCTGGGGCCGGTGCGGGAACTCGCGGTGGTCGGCGACTTGGCCGATGCCGAGACGCAGCGCGTCCTTCGGGCCATTCGCACGCGCTTCCTGCCCAACAAGCTGGTGGCGTTTCGCTCCCGGAGCGAACCCGAGCCCACGTGGACACCGTTATTGCAGGGAAAGCCGGCAGCGGACACGGTGATGACATATATCTGTCAAGACTTCACCTGCGCCGCTCCCTTGGCCGGCCCCGAAGCCTTGGAGAAGGCTTTGGAAAAGGGCTGACCGCGGAGCGAGCTGGCCGCACCGAAGTGTGGGGCACGCTGCGGCCTTCTCAGGGGTTGTTGAACGTGGCTTGTCGCGTCGGCTGGCCCTGGATTTGCGCCAGCCGCACTTGGGCGGCCTCGGCCTGGCTGGTGCCGGGGAAGCCTTGAATGACGCGTTCCAGGCAGGCCACGGCCTGTTGCGGCTGGCCTTTCTTCAGCCAGGTCTCCGCCTGCGCGAGATACAACGTGCACAGGCGGTCGCTCAGGTCGTTGCACGCCTTCCGCATCCATTCCGGGTTGTTCTTGATCTCGCTGGCCAGCTGCATGCCCTCCAGCCCTTCAGGCAGGTCGCCGTAGCTGCTGGCCAGGACTTCGCAGCGGTCCAGGCAGCACAGGAACTGCTGTGTCCGGTAATCTTCCTTGGCTTGGGCCAAAAGCTCCCGGGCTCGGCGCGTGCGCTGTTGCTGTTTGATTTCCGGCTTCGCGGCGATGGTGTTAAGCAGCTGCCCCGCCTCGGCCGCCGCCTGCGTGCCGGCAAAGACGCGCATCAGGTCGGTGAGCGTCTCCATGGCCTCCGCGCTTTGGCCTTTGTCTTCCAGCTGCTTGGCCCGGGCCAGCCGGCCCGCGGCCTGTTGCTCCAGGTCTTGCAGCAGCTGTCGGGCCTTCAGCTGAATGGGCCGTTCCATGCCGTCCTCGGTCACGCTTCGCAGGAGGGCAATGGCCCGAGCGTAGTCCGAGTGGGCGATGGCTTTCGATGCCGCCTGGTAGTCGCGCAGCATCCACTCCGGGTTGGTCACGCTGACGAGTGCCCGTTGCAGGTACTCGCTCAGCCGGGCCGCTTCGAGATACCCCTCAAAAGTGCCCAGGATACGGCCATCCGGGGCGGCCAGGATGATGGTAGGGAATTTCTGCACCCGCAGGAACTGCACGAGCTGGGCGTCTTTGTCGGCGTCGATGCGGAGAGGAATGAAGTGTTCGTTGAGGAGCTGGACGATGCTGGGATCGCGGAACGTGCTCGCCTCGAGCCGCTTACAGTGCAGACAGTCGGCCGTGCCGAAGTCCAGGGCCAAGGGTTTGGCCTTCTCCTGGGCCTCGGCCCGAGCGGCGTTGTAGTCGTGCCGCCAGCGAATCAGGGAGGTTTCCAGGCCGCTGGGGGCCGGGGCGCTGACGGTGGTGGCCGGCGGCTCCGCCGGTCGCGAGGCGACCTCCGTCTTGGGCAGGGCCTTGAGGGCCAGCAGCAGGTTGTGGTGGAACTGAGCCGGTTCAAGATACCCTTCCAGCGTGCCGATGATCCGCCCGTCCGGCGCGGCCAGGATCACCGTGGGATAGCTTTGGATCCTCAGCGCCTGGGCCAAATGAGGCTCCGCGTCAGCATCGACCTTCACCGGGATGTACTGCTGATTGACGACGCTCAGGACGGCGGGGTCTCGGAAGGTGATCGCGTCCAGCTTCTTGCAGAAGAAGCAATCACGGGTCCCGAAATCGACAAGGAGCGGCCGATTCTTCTCCTGGGCTTCGCGGCGGGCGGCGGCATAGTTGGCACGCCATTGGACCTCCTCGGCGGCCGCGGGGCTGACGAAAAGGGGGCCGCCCAGCGCGCCAAGGGCGATCACCAGGACAGGATACGCAGTTCGGGACATGATCAGACAGCCTCTTGTCGTTCTCCGTAATTGCTGCAAGCCCGGCTCGGGAAGTGCTTCCCGCCGCCGGGCGGGTCAGGCCCGCGGGTGGGCCTTGTGGTAGCTGTCCCGCAGTCGGTTGGTGGTCACGTGGGTGTAAATCTGGGTCGTGGCCAGGCTGCGGTGCCCGAGCAATTCCTGCACGCTGCGGATGTCGGCCCCGCGGTCGAGCAGGTGGGTGGCGAAGCTGTGCCGCAAGGTGTGAGGGCTGGCGCGCGAGTCCACGTCGGCCTGAGCGAGATACTTTTGCAGCAATCGCCCGACACTGCGGGACGTCAGGCGCGTGCCGTTTTTGTTCAGGAACAGGGCAGCCGGAGGATGCCGGCGGCCGACCAGCAGGGTCGGCCGCACTTCGAGCCAAGCTCGCACTGCCTGCAAGGCCGGTCGACCAATCGGCGCCAACCGCTCCCGCTTCCCTTTGCCGCGGACGGTGATCATGCCGCTGTCCAGGTCGATGTCATCCAGGTCCAGACCGGTCAGTTCGCTGACGCGGAGCCCCGCGGAGTAGAGCGTTTCCAGGATGGCTCGGTCGCGCAGTCCCAAGGGCGTCGTCGCGGGCGGGGTCTCGAGCAGCCGGGCCAACTCGGCGACAGCGAGAAATAGCGGCAACTTCTTGTCTTGCCGCGGGCCGCGCAGGCCATCCGCGGGATTGGCCTCCAGCACTCCCTGGCGACACAAGAACCGACACCAAGAGCGCACGGCGGCGATGCGCCGGGCGATGGTCGCCTTGGCGTATCCCTGCTCGTGCAGCCACGCCAGGTAGGCCCGCAGCATCCGCGAGGTCACTTGCGCGGGCTTCAAGTCGCTCCCGCCCGTCCGCGAGCGGAAAAACGCCACTGCCTGCATCAAGTCCTCGCGGTACGACTTGACGGTGTGCGCCGAGGCATTCTTCTCCAGGGCCAAATGACGCAGGAAATCGGCCACGGCTTCATCCATGGACGGCTCCCTCTAAACGCGGGGCCGAGACCTCGGCACCGCGGGCGCTCCTCGGGCCTGCTCGCGGGCCTTGTCCGTCAACACGCTGGCGTCAAACCAGGTAAAGCTCAGGCGCGGGTCGGCCGCGTGATCGCGAAAGGCGTCAATCAGCTCGCTTTGGCTGTCGTCGTCATAGACATACACGTAGCGTTCTACCCCTTTGATCAACGCCAGGACGTTAAACTCCCGTCGCACGGGTCGCTCCTCAAACGCGGCCTGCCGATGCCTCAGTGCGCTTGCCGCCGCAGTTGAATATCGACCAGCACCGACGGGAACCTTTCTTCATGAGAAAAGGAGAAAGGGAAAAACAGGGCGGCGTGCCGCTTCTGTCATCCCGCTCTTCACGATTTTCATCCCCGAATCCGTCACACCAGGTCGCGCAAGCCGCGCAAACCGATTTCCTCGCGAGAGACAAGCGGCTCGCCGTAGGCGCTGCCGATGGCCCAACCCCAATACCTTGCCCGATCGCGCAAGTCATCCAGGATGGTTGGCCACTGAGGCGATCGGCCGCTGAGGAATTGCGACTCATAACAGCTCACGGCCCGCATCTTGCCCTCCAGGTACGGCGAGATGTCCATAACGAACGATGGCTTGGGATGCACCCGGAGGTGGATCGAGAAGTAGTAGAACATGCGTTGGGGGTAGTGTGGCTCGCCAGGCATGTCGGTTTTCGTCAGCTTGGCCCAGAAGCGGGCCGCGTCCGCCAGGGAACTTGCCTGCACATGATCGGGATGGGCGTCCTCCCAGTAGGGGGCGAAGAGGACGCGCGGCCGCAGTTCGCGGATGACCGAGGCCAGGGCCTTGCGCGCGGCCAAGTCGTGGACCAAGGCCCGGTTCGGAAGTCCGAGGTTGCCACGCCAGTCCAACCCCAAAACCGCCGTGGCCGCCTCCGTCTCGCGCCGCCGAAGCTCCGGGCTACCGTGTGGCGTGGGCTCGCCGTCGGTCAGGTCGAGGACGCCGACGCGCGCTCCCTGGGCCTTAAGCAACAGGATCGTCCCGCCGACGCCCAGTTCGGCGTCGTCCGGGTGCGGCGCGATGACGAGGTAATCGAGCATGATTGTTCCTCCATCGGCCGAGGGGACAGGTCAAGGCTCGTCGCGCAAGAATTCCAGGAGCATGCGATTGAATTCCCGCGGGGCCTCGAGCGGCGGGGCATGCCCCACCCCGGGCAGGACGCGCAGTTGGGCGTGGGGCAGGCGCGCGGCTAATTCGTGCGAGTATCGAGGCGGGATGATGGCGTCGTGCTCACCAACGGCCACCAGCACCCGACAGCGGACGTTGCCGAGCCGATCGAGGGCGTCGTGCCTGCGGATGGCGTCGAATTGGCGGAAGAATCCGTCGATCCGCTGGGGATAGGGGCTTTGTCGCAGCAGGGCCTTCAGCCACTCGGCGCGTCCCGACTCCTGATAGAAGCGATGGCTCACCAGCCACGGGAGGACGGCCTCGAAAAAGGCCCCGCTGTCGGCCACGTGGCGGCGAATGATGCCGAAGGCGTCTAAAAGGTCGAGGAACCAGGCGTCGGGTCGCGCCAGGGTGCCGATCAAGGCGAGGCTGCGGACGGCTTGGGGATGACGCAGGGCCAATTCCTGGGCGATCATTCCCCCCAACGATAAGCCCACCACATGGGCCGGCGGCAGGCCCAACGAACCGAGGAGGTGGAAAACATCGTCGGCGAGGTCGGAAATGCTGTAGGCTGACTCGGCATAGCTCGATTGCCCGGCATCTCGATTGTCCAGCGCCAGGCACAAAAACTCTTTGCTGAAAGTGCGGACCTGCCCTGCCCAATAGAGGTGGTCGCCGGCCAGGCCGTTGAGGAACACCAAGGGCACGCCGACGCCGCTGATGGCATAATGCAGCTCGAAACCATTGCAGGGCAGTTTGGGCATGACGGCATCCCTTCAAGCTCGGGCGGCCTCGCGGGGCCTTCGTGCCAGACAGTCGGAAAGGAGGCGGGAGACAGGAACGGTTGCCGGGGCAATGATTCTTCCGTTGCTCTCCATTTGCCCCTTCCTTTGGGTGGCCGTTATCATAGAAGCCCGCTTGAGGCGGCCGGCGGGGGCGGGGCGGGCCCCCGCCAGGGCTTGGGATTTCCGCCCGGCACGGAGGCGCTGTCCTTCCTGGGATGATCTCGATGGTTTCACCCACGAGGATTCCATGGCGACCAAGCGCTCGGTGCGTGTTGAGGTGAGCCATTCGGCCATCACGGCCGAACGGGCGGCCCGCTTGTATCGGCTGGTCAAGCTCCTCGCCGATGGGCCCATGACCCGCGACTCGATCCTGCGGAAGCTGCGCTTGAACGTCCGCACCTTTTACCGTGACCTGGGATGCCTGCGCGCCGCCGGAATCCATCTTACCTGCCACGACCGCCGCTATGGCCTCCCGGGGCCGGTCAACAATATCATCCTCCGCTTGCCGTTCCCAGACCCGAATCTCAGTGTGGGCGAGGCGATGACCTTGGCCAAGGGACGGACAGCAGCGCATCAGAGGCTTAAGGCGCAAGTCGATCGAATCGTCGGCTCGGAACGCTGACCGCCCGCTGCTCGCGTGCGGGACACCGAGCGGTCTCATGGTGAAGTCGAGCGACCCTGGAGCCGCTCGCGCGCCTTGGCCACTTCCTCGCAGCGCATCCGGCGAAAGCGGTCCATGACCGCCTGCACTTGCTCCGATAGCTCGAAGCGGCGGTAGCGCCCCCAGGTTCGCTCCGCCCGAGCCGCCTGCGTTTCAAAGCTTTCCTGATACACGATCCGACCATTTTCGACCAGACGGACAAAGAGCGGCTCTCCAGGGGGCGGCTCGGAGGCGTCGGCAATCACCAGCACGTCGCCGCGCCCATACACCCGCAGATAGCCCCCGAGCGATTCCTTGCCCGGCGAGTTGGAAAACTTGACGTTCGGGTGGTCCCCGGTGGCGGAACGCTTGAACGCCGCCGCCACGGTGTCGCGGTGGACCAGCCACCACCAATAGCCGCCGGCGCCTGGGAAGAGATTGTCCGGCTCGCGGCCGGTGGCTCGCCGGTAGTGCCCGTACACCCGGCGGATTACATCGGGAGTGACTTGGTCCTCGAAGACGATCCGCCTGGGTGACAGGCCGCTGTCACGGATCATGCGGTCGTACAGAACGCATTGCTCTGCCAAGTCGCCGGAGTCGACGCGAATGCCGACGCGGGGGTTGTCCGGATGGGCCTTCATCACCCGGAGGGCGTTTTCCAGCCCGACCGATTCGGCGTCCACCAGGTCGCACAGCAGCGATGCCTCGCCCATGGCGGTGACGAAGCGGTCCATCATCTCATACTCGGCCTCCGCCAGTGTGCGGTCGAAGCTCTGGGCGGCACAGACCATTTCGTGGCCGATGGTCCCGGCGCTGCGGAACAGCTCGGGGAAGAGGAATTCGGCCGTGTCATTGGACGTCAGCCGCCCGCCGCCGCCGACGTAACGGGCCAGCAGGAGGACGATGTGGGCCAGCTCGTTGACCGCGGAGCGCAGGCCGAACTCGGCATCCTGCGGCGTGACCTGCTTCATCAGGCGGGCCTTAGTGGCCTGGATGATGGGGGCGAAGTAGCGGCACATGGCCGGCTCAAGGTAAGAGAGGGCGCCGCCCATTCCCTCAAACGACAGGCACGGCATACCGGCGAGAAAGGTCTGGCCACCGGGGAAGCCCCAGACATCGACCGGCAGGTAAATGTCCTCGCCACTCTGGCTTTGCAGGATGGCGTCCCAGACTGCATGGGGAAAGGCCTTGACGTGGGCGTGAGCGCTAAACCAGCGGCGTGCCAGCTCGATGTCACTGCGGCGCAGCGGGCGATGAAACCACTGAGCGAGCATGGCCTCGTGGCCGGCCATGATGAGCTGGCCGTTGGCGCCTTCCTCGGGAAGGCCCTTGCGCATGGTGAGGGTATAGCCGGCCCGCGCCACCGCGATTTCGGGGACGGCGGCCCACATGGTCCGCTTGTAAGTGTCGGTCGCTCCCAGCCAACCGCCCAGGAGGAAGAATCGGCCAAAAAACTCTTCCCGCATCGCCGCCCGCTTGGCCGCGAAAGGATCGTCCTGGACAGGTGTGGAAGTGGCGTCGGGCACGTTCATGGCTTGCGTCATTGAGGCCAGGGGAGAGCCCAGGCGGGGTCGCTCGGGGCCGGAGGGTTGGGCGGCCGGCATCGGCCGGCCGCCCAGCCCCGCGACCTTCGCTACATTACCTCCGGGGATAACCTACCACATCCCACCAACCGGGCCAACGAGACAACGCGGTATGGACGGCGATCGCATCGAAACGGCCCTGCTTCGCTCCTGGGTGTGGGACCCGTGGCTCTGCCTGGGACTAGCTCTTGCGGCGGGGCTGTACCTGCGAGGCTGGTCCGTGTTGCGGCGGCGGGCGCCCGCGCGCTGGGGCGGGTGCCAAGCTGCGGCGTTTGTCGGCGGCTTGGTCGTTGTCCTCCTGGCCCTGGCGTCGCCCGTCGAACCTCTGTCGGCCCTCCTGCTGCAGGTGCACATGGTGCAGCACCTCCTGCTGATGATGGTCGCCCCGCCCCTCATCTGGCTGGGGGCCCCACTGTGGCCGCTGCTGCGTGGCCTGCCGGCATCGGTCCGCCGACACGCGATCGGCCCATTCCTGCGCGATGGCTTGGCGCGGAGCCTCGGGGCCGCCTTGAGCGATTTGCGCGTTGCCTGGTTGCTCTTTGTCGGCTTGACCTGGCTCTGGCATGTGCCCGCGCTGTTCGACGCCGCCCTGGTGTCACCGGGGTTACACTATGTCGAACACCTGTGCTTTTTCGGGTCGGCGCTGGTTTTCTGGTGGCCGGTGGTCCTCCCTTATCCGGCCCAGTCCCCAGGCCCGCGGTGGTTGATCTTGCCGTACCTCCTCTTCGCCGACGTGCAGAACACGGTCCTTTCCGCTCTGTTGGCGTTCTCCGACAGCGTCATTTACCCGCATTACGAAAGGGTGCCACGGTTGTGGGACCTCTCGGCGCTGGAAGATCAGGCGATTGCCGGTGTCATCATGTGGGTCCCGGGGTCGATGGCCTTTCTGCTGCCGCTGGGGTGGATCGGCTGCGGCCTGTTGTTTGGGTCGGCACCGGCGTCAACTCGCCGTCCCGCGGCGGTGCCGCGGCTAGTTGGTGGACGCATCGGCCTGCCCCTCGCGGGCCCCACGAATCCGGCGACCCCCGACCTCCTCCGCCTGCCGCTGCTGGGTCGCTTCCTGCGCTGGCGGCATGCCCGAACGCTGCTCCAAGGGCTGATGCTCGTCCTTGCCGGGGCGATCATCCTCGACGGTTGGCTAGGACCTCCCGTCGAGGGAATGAATCTGGCCGGGATCGTCCCTTGGATTCATTGGCGCGGCTTGGTCGTGCTCGGGTTGTTGGCCCTGGGCAACGTCTTTTGCTTGGCGTGTCCCTTTCTCCTGCCGCGAACCTGGGCCCGGCGCTGGCAGCCGGCGCGGCGTTCCTGGCCAAGCTGGCTCCGCTCGAAGTGGCTAGCCGTTGCCTTTCTCGTTGTCTTTTTCTGGGCGTACGAAACGTTCGCCCTCTGGGCCGACCCGTGGGCCACCGCTTCGCTGGCGGCGGCGTATTTTCTCGCCGCTTTCGTCGTCGATAGCTGGTTTCGCGGCGCCGCTTTCTGCAAATACCTCTGTCCCATCGGTCAATTCAACTTCGTGCAATCGCTCGTCTCCCCCTGGGAGGTCCGAGCGCGCTCCGCCGAGGTGTGTCAGCGGTGTGACACGAAGGATTGCATTCGTGGCCGTGGTCCCGTCCCGGGGTGCGAGCTTCACCTGTTCATCCCGCGGAAGGTCGGCAACTGGGACTGCATATTCTGTCTGGATTGCATTCACGCCTGTCCGCACGACAACGTCGGCATCCTGGCCCGGATCCCGGGCCAGGAGCTGCTCACCGACCCGCAGCGTTCGGGAGTCGGTCGATTGGGCCGGCGTGCCGACGTGGCCTTGTTGGTCCTGCTCCTTGTTTTTGTCGCCTTCGTCAATGCCGCTGGCATGACCGCCCCGGTGCTGGCCTGTCAAGACCGGCTGGCGGAGCGGCTCGGCTGGCCGTTCTGGGCCGTCGTCACCCTCAACTGCATCTTCGCCCTGGGCCTGGTGCCGGTCGCGCTGGTCGGCAGCGTGGCACTCCTGAGCCGACTTGGGAGTGGATCGCTCTTGTCGCCCTGGGGCCTGGTCAAGCGCTACGCTCTCGCTTTCGTGCCCCTCGGCTTTGGTATGTGGATGGCTCATTACGGGTTTCATTTGGTCACTAGCTGGGAAGCGATTTTTCCGGTGACCTTACGGGTCGCCCAAGCCCTGGGGTTTGAGAGCACGGCTGAGCTTCGCTGGGTGTGCCGGTGTAATTCGCCGGTGGCCGAGTGGCTGCTCCAGGCGGAAATCTTATGTCTTCAAGCGGGGCTACTCGGTTCGTTGTACCTGGCGTATCGTATCTCCTTGGAACTGCACCCGGTCTGGCGTCGGGCCGTGCACGCGTTTCTCCCATGGGCCGGCCTCGTCTTGCTATTGTTCGCCGTGGGTCTGTGGATCGTCTTTCAGCCGATGGAGATGCGGGGGATGATGTGATGGCGCGGGCCAGCCTGGCGGTCGGGATGGTGTTGCTGCTGCGGCCGGCCGCAGCGTATGCCGACGGAGGCATGGTGCAGTGGTCCGGCGATGCTGGCCCTTATCGGTTGACCGTGTTTACGACGCCGACCCCGCTGCGGGCAGGGCCGATCGATGTCAGCGTGCTGCTTCAGGACCGCCACACGGGGCGACCGATCCTCGATGGAACCGTGACCATCCGTTTGACAGCGGAGCGGCAGCTGTCAATGACGCAGGAAAAATTGGCGACCACGGAAGCGGCGAGCAATAAACTGCTGCGAGCAGCGACCCTGGACGCTGGCACGGCCGGCGCCTGGCAAATCGACGTGGCCGTGGAGGGGCCGAGAGGACCGGCCCGGATCAGTTGCAACGTCGAGGTGGCCGAGGCCCCGCCGCGCTGGGCCGACCTGTCGCTTTGGCTGACTTGGCCGGTGCTGCCGATCGGGCTTTATGCCTGGCAGCAGTGGCTCGTTCGAGGTCGGGATCGCTCGCCGGGAACGACACCGCGTCCCCGTTCCCCTTTCCGGACAAACGATGGCGGTCCTCTTGTGTGACAAACCGGCCCCCGGCGGACCCGGGATTGAACCTCGCTGGACTCGCAGCGACAAAGACGGCGTAGGCACGGCGTATTCCGCCCTCAGTCGTGTCTGGTTCACCATTTCCCGGGGCGTCATCAACGAGATCTATTACCCCACCATCGATCGGCCGCAAGTCCGCGATTTCCAGTATTTGGTCAGCGATGGTCGCACCTTCTTCCAAGACAGCCGCCGCCACCTGCGCCACGAACAAGACTACCTCGCGCCGCACACGCTCGGCTTCCGGGTCATCAGCTCCGACCCCCAGGGCCGATATCGCCTTATCAAGGAGACCATTACCGACCCGCATCGGCCCTGCCTGCTGGTCCACACCCGTTTCGAGGTGGAGCCGGAATGGCGCGAGCGGCTGCGGCTTTTCGGTCTGTTGGCTCCCCACCTGGGCGGCAGCGGTTGGGGCAACAATGGCCACGTCCTCCGCACTGACTGGGGCGACATCCTGGCCGCCCACAAGGATGGCACCTGGCTGATCATGGCCGCCTCCATTCCCTTCCGACGCTGTTCCTGCGGTTACGTGGGCGTCAATGACGGTTGGCAAGACCTGGCCCATAACTTCGACATGGACCACGACTATGACCACGCCCTGAATGGCAATATCGCCCTGACCGCCGAACTCGATCTGCGTCGGGGGAATGAGTTTGTCTTGGCCTTGGCCTTCGGCGAATCTCTGCACGCGGCCCTCGTGCAGTTGGCCCAATCGTTGTTTGTCCCCTTCCGTCAACATCGGGAGCGCTACATCGAACAATGGACGCGGGCCGCCAACCGCTGCGACGACTTCCTCACCCGTCGCCAACAGGAACTGGGCATCTCTCCGCCCGCCACCGGGGCGTTGACCGGCGACCAGGGACGGCTCTTCCGCAAAAGTGTCAGCATTTTGCTCGCCCACGAAGACAAGCATTTCGAAGGCGCCATGATCGCCTCGCTCAGTATTCCGTGGGGCGAAATCAAAGGCGATGATGACCTCGGAGGCTATCACCTCGTCTGGACACGCGACATGTGTCAGAGCGCCACAGGACTATTGGCGGCCGGCAACACCGCCACTCCCCGCCGGGCGCTGATCTACCTCGCCTGCACGCAACGCGACGACGGTGGCTTCTACCAGAACTTCTGGATCAACGGCGAGGCCTACTGGCGCGGCATCCAGCTCGACGAAACCGCCTTCCCCGTCATGCTCGCCTGGCGACTTCTCCAGGCCGACGCCCTCGGCGATTTCAACCCCTGGCCCATGGTCCAGCGCGCCGCCGGATACCTGATCCAGCAGGGCCCCGCCACCCCCCAGGAACGCTGGGAGGAAAACAGCGGTTACTCCCCCTCGACACTCGCGGCCCAGATCGCCGGCCTGATTTGTGCCGCAGATTTGGCTCGCCGGGTCGGCCGGCCCGACACGGCGCGCTTCATCGAAGATTATGCCGATTTTCTCGAAAGCCGGATCGAAAGCTGGACCGTCACCACCCAGGGGACGCTGGTCCGCGAAATTCCCCGCCACTACATCCGCATTCATCCCGTGGACGTGGACGATCCCCAGCCGGACGAAGACCCCAACCATGGCGTCGTTACGATTCGCAATCGCCCGCCGGGGATGCCCGCCAACTTTCCCGCCAAGGAAATCGTTGATGCGGGGTTCCTCGAACTTGTCCGCTATGGCATTCGCAAGGCCGGCGACCCGCTCGTGGAAGATTCCCTCCGCGTCGTTGATGCCGTGCTGAAAAAGGACACGCCCTACGGCCCCGGCTGGCATCGCTACAACCATGACGGCTACGGCGAGCACCTCGACGGCTCGCCCTTCAATGGCTCGGGCCACGGCCACCTTTGGCCGCTGCTTACCGGGGAGCGCGGCCACTACGAGCTGGCCGCCGGCCGCGCCGTCCTCCCGTATATCCAGACGATGGAACGCTTCGCCACCGCCTCCGCCCTCCTTCCCGAACAGGTCTGGTCCCAGCCCGACCGCCCCGAAGCGTTCCTTTATTTCGGCCGGCCGACCGGCAGCGCCATCCCGCTGCTGTGGGCCCATGCCGAATACGTCAAACTGGTCCGCTCTTACGCTGAGGGGTACGTCTTCGACCGTCTCGCGATCGTCGCGGACCGCTACCTCGGCCGCCGCCCCGACAAGCCACCCCTGGAAATCTGGAAGTTTCATCGACAAGTGCGCGAGGTACGGCCGGGCCACGTCTTGCGCATCCTGGCCCGGGCCCCCTTCCGCCTCACCTGGTCCGCCGACGACTGGGCCACCGTCCACCAAACAGTCTCGCTAGATTCCGGCCTGCGGGTGTACTACGTGGACATTCCGGTGTCAGTAAGCCAGAGGGCCCCCGTGCGCTTTACTTTTTACTGGCCTGAGGTTGATCGTTGGGAAGGGCGTGATTTCGCCGTCGCCATGACCGGCGGTTAGCCAGTCGTCTGGTCCCAAGCGGCCCTGGGCTGCGGAGCATCGCGCTACGGCGCTGCCTTGGCCAGTCGATGCCGCCAACGCCGACCTGTTCCGGTGCCCCTGGCGAGATAGAATGGGACAAACGTGGTCCGCGGCCCAGCCTCTCAGGCTGGGCCGCAACGCGGCGAAGGCGTAGCTCAGCCGGTAGAGCAACGGACTTTTAATCCGTAGGTCGCGGGTTCGAATCCCGCCGCCTTCATTGACGTACCAGTGGCAAGTGCACTATCGCGATTGTCGGCGAATTGGCGTAGCGTCCATCGCCAGCTGTGACGGCATTTCTGCCGGCTTGAACCGCGGTGGATGGCTCTTGCCGATAGCGCCTGCGGGAACGTCGACGTGCCGGGGGGCGAAAAATCGTGACTCGGCTGGGGCGATTGATCCCGTCACCGCCTGTCAAAGGGGGTACGGTGTCCCTCTCCCTGTCTTCGCTCAACTGAGACAAACGGCCTAAGTGCCTTTCGATGGCCGCCGATCGCGCCGCGGGTCACGAGGATGCTGGTCGGCCGGCTGGGCGTGAGGTTCCCGATGCGCTTTGGGCCAAGCTGCGTGCGCTCGCCTGCGAAGTGGCCTCTGACATCAGCATGCCAGTAACCTGCCCCATCGCTCCTTGACCATGTGGGGCCCAAATGGGACAGGAACCCGCTGACCAAGCAGCCCACGGTCATGGCTTCATCACCAGGACCCAATCGTTGTCGTCGGGTGGAGAAAGCTTGTCTCGCGTGGGGTCGGCGTTGGCCGGTCGGCCCCACTCCCCGGTTCGCGGGTTGAACCAGCGAAGAGAAACATCGGCAACCGTTGCACTCAGGTGCGGAGATAACCTGGCAGGTGTTTTTGCCGGGAAGTAGACAACGTAAGTCCCGTCGGCAGCTCGTGCACAAACCGTGTACTGGTCAGCGGGCGCGTCGTTTTGGTGCACTACCTCCTGAGCGGGCCGTAGAGTATGCCACTTCACCTCGTTCATCAAGGCACGCAAGTGCTTCAGTTGCCCGGCCCCCGGCAAGTCGATCGCCTCGCTCCACACCTTTGCGACTCCGCTCCCTGGGTGGTCGGTCGGTTCCTCGCCCGGCTTAGTGTGCCAGCTCCACACGCCATGTGCGCCGTACGTCACGCCGGCCGGAGGATGAACCAACAGGCTCCAGTAAATTGCTCGGCGGGTGCTGTAATCGGAGTGCGGCTTCCTGCTGCTATAGCCGTTGTGGCCCTCGTAGGGCGGCTCGAGATTGATGACGGGACGAGCGAATGCTTTCCGTTTGCCGTACTCGGCCGGCGGCCCGCTGTGTAACCACTTCCAGGTTTGATCGCTGTCACCGTGGCCAGACTGGTAGCCCAGGACGGACAGCCACTTTTCGTCCTCCCAATCGTTCCAAGGCCAATTCTCGCCGGTCGGGTGGGTCGTAACAAGGGCCGATGTCTTATCACCGAACACGGCGCGCCCAATCCGCTTCCATTTATCGGCATCGGCTCCTCGATAGGGATTGTCTCCGGCCAGGATCCACATGACGTGCGCTTCCTTGTAACGCGCCACCTGTAACTTGCACAGCGTGATAATCTGCTCTTCAGTCAGGAGGTTTCCGGCGTCGGTCCTCTTATGGGACCAGCACAGCACCGGCACCGCTAGCAAACCGGCATCGTTGATTGCTTTTAACCGAGCGTCCAACCTTTGGTAGAACTTCTCGTGGAGCGTGAGCTGGCCACCTTTCAAGATGTAGGAAATGTTTCCCTGCGCATCGGTCGGCGCAACGCGCCAGGGTGAGACGACATTAAACTGGATGGCCGTGAACCCTTTCTTGACACGGTCATGCAGGTATTTGTGCCAATCCTCCTCGGTGCTCAGTGCCGGACCGGCCCAGCAGGTATCGGCGAGGAAGAAAAACGGAGTGCCATCAGCATGTTCCAAATAGGTGCCGCTCTTGGCCACGCGTAGACGTCCGTGCTTGGCAAAAGGGTTGTCCGCTGCGACAGCTGCCCCTGTAGATAGGGCCAGCACGAGGAGGGAAAATAGCTTCATACCACGCTTCCTCGACATCGGCAGGGGAGAGAGTCACTTTGGATGCTGGACCTTGGTAGCCAAACCATAGCGTCCAGCAACCGACGTCGGGATTATATCGTGTGACGTCTGACGGGCAGGGTGGGCACCCGGCGCCGCAAGACGTGCCACCCCGCACGTCGCCAAGCTCAGCGTTGCGGTGAACCTGCCACGCTCAGGTCGCAAGGTTGAGGTCTTTACTGGGAGTGGTCGGGATTCCGGCTTCAACACTCGGGGTATGTGAACCGTCCAGGTGGCTGGGGAAGAAGTCCAAACGCGCAGGCGCCGGCCATCGGTGGCGTGCGCGGTGGCGGCCAGGCGGGAAGTGGCGGTTGTCGGAGATCTGCGCCCCCCCAGAACAACAGAAACCGGCTGCCGTGAGCAGTCGGTTTCTGCATGCCGTGGCACTGACATTCCTTTTACGGATACCCCCAAGGGGACTCGAACCCCTGTCTTAGCCGTGAGAGGGCTACGTCCTAGGCCGCTAGACGATGGGGGCCTTTGCACCCATTTTTAGCCCGACTTGCGGGCCGTGTCAATCAGAACTGCAACTGTTCGCGGAGCGCCTCGCTCCAGGGATGGGGGTCGGTCCATTCGATGTCCGCCAGGGTCGAGCGGCTGGCATGGGCGTGGTGGTGATGGTGCGGGCGATGGGCGTGTGGTGCGTCGTCCAGGTGATGGACGTGCGCGTACAAGCCCTGGACGTGATGGTGATGCGGTTGTTGTGGCTCACCGACGCGGTGTTCGTGGCCCACGATCGGGACACGATATTGGCACAATGAACAGTTCATATGGCCGGTCCCTTCAACCGCCTCCCGGGCACGATCGAGAAATGTTTCCAACAGCAGCGGATGGCTTTGCAAGTGGGGGGTGGCGACCACGTCGAGGTCGCGACGAGCCTGCCGGAGTTCCTCGACCTGGGCGTAGATCCGTTTCAGGAGGATGCCGGTGAAGAGGAAGTAAGGCTGGACGACGATGCGGCGGAAGCCGGCCCGGGCACAGACCGGCAAGGCCTCCTCGACCAGGGGACGGGCGACCCCGCTATAAGCCCAGGCGGCCCAACCAGTGGGGTAGCCTTCGCGGAGGAAGGCGGCGACTTTGGCGATGTTGGAGTTGGCATCGGGGTCGCTGCTGCCGCGGCCGACAACCAACAGCAGGGTTTCCGACGCCGGGATCGGGGGGCGGTCGGCCAGCGCTTCCTCGTAGCGCAAGCGGCACAGTTGGAGAAGACGATGGTCGAGATCAAGGCTGCGGCCCATGTGAATGGGCACGTGCGGATACCGCAGACGCGCGTGGCGAACCTCGCTGGCCATGTCGTTCTTGGCATGGCCCGCCGCCATCAGCACCCCAGGCAAGACCACAATGCTGCTCGCGCCCCGGGCGACCAGGCGGTCGATACCTTCCTGGATCGTCGGGCGGGCGAACTCCAGAAAGGAAATCTCCACCGGCGGCAAGTCCGGCCGGTAGGCGCGAAAATGTCGGGCCATATCAAGGAACTCGGCCACCCCTTCGGGATCGCGGCTGCCGTGTCCGGAAATCAGCAGGGCTTGCGTCATGGGAATCCCCCTTTGTGCCGTCATCAAGAAATGGTACTTTACACAGCTTCCCGTGCTATCGCCAGCGTTGGCTGCGCGACCACGGGCATGGGACAAGCGAGCCGCTGGTCTGCGGCGTCCAAGCCGGCGGCATGGCCGCCGGCGCGGGCTCGGGCCCCATCGCCTGTGCCCGCGGCGAAGGCGGCACCAATAACTCGTCAGATCCACGGTGGGGGGCCAGTGGCAACATGCACGATCGGGCGCTGACGGACGAATGCGGGGTCGCGCGGCCCAGCGGGGTCCGGCACGGCGTGTTGGTCTTCTTGACGCTGATGTCGGTGCTGCTGTACCTGGACCGCATCTGCATTTCCGTGGCGGTGCCGGCCATCCGCGAGACGTTCTGCCTGGACAAGACCCAGATGGGCTATGTCCTCGGCGCTTTTTTCCTGGCGTATTCGATGCTCCAGGTGCCGGCGGGTTGGTTAGGCGACCAGTTCGGCACGCGTTGGATGCTGTCGGCGGCGGTCCTGGCGTGGTCGCTGCTGACGGCCGGCACCGCCCTGGCCGTCGGGCTGTACTCGCTTCTGGTCATCCGGTTTCTGTTCGGCATCACGGAGGCGGCCGCCTACCCCGTGGCCGCGCGGATCGGCGGCCGCTGGTTCCCCTTGAGCGACCGGGCTTTTGCCAACGGCGTTATCACCATGGGCGGCCGGCTCGGCGGCGTCCTTGCCCCAGCGTTGACGGCGCTTTTGATCCATTGGTTTGATGACTGGCGGCCGGCGTTCATCCTGTTTGGGCTTTTGGGCCTGGTCTGGACGGTCCTTTTCTGGGACTGGTTCCGCGACACGCCCGCGCAACATCCTCGCTGCAACGCCGCCGAGATCAACCTGATTGAGGCGGGCCGCCCTACGGCCCGGGACGCCCCGGCTTGGCAGATCCCGTGGTGGCCCATGTTGCAAAGCCTGAGCTTGTGGATGCAATGCCTGTGGCAGCTGTTAGGCAACATGAGTTGGGTCTTTCTCATCACCTGGCTACCGACCTATCTCCGAGAGCAGTACCACATCGACCCGACGGCGGCGGGATACTGGGCCTGCGTCCCCTTGCTGGGCGGGATGGTCGGCTGTCTGCTCGGGGGCTGGTTGACCGATCGGTTGACGCGCCGGCTCGGCTTACGCTGGGGGCGAAGCCTGGTCCCGACCGTGACCAAGTTCCTGGCCGCCGGGGCCATTGCCGTCTGCCCGTATACCCAAGCTCCGGGCGAAACGATTGCCTGGCTCACCCTCGCCGCCTTTCTCGTCGATCTCGGTCTGGGAGCTACTTGGGCGTATTTCCAGGACACGGGCGGCAGCTACGTCTCGACCTTCCTCGCCTGGGCGAACATGTTCGGCAACCTGGGGTCGGCCATCAGCCCGCCCCTGCTGGGTTTTCTCGCTCAGCGGTTCGATTGGAACGCCTCGTTGCTCGCCTGTGCCGTGCTGATCGCCCTGGCCGGCGTCTGCTGGATCTGGATCGACGCCACCAAGCCGATCATGCCCCCCACGTCGAAAGACTGACGGAAGCACCCGGCCGAATGGTGGGTTGGCTCCGGCACGTCACCGCCCCAGGCCGACGAAAGGGTTCGTGGCGCGTTCATGGCCGATGGTCGTCGCCGGCCCGTGCCCGGGGTAGACCACGGTCTCCGGCGGCAGGCGGAAGAGCTTCTCCCGGATGCCGGTCAAGAGCAGGTTGCCGTCGCTGCCGGGGAAGTCCCATCGCCCGACACTGCCGCGAAACAGCGTGTCGCCGGCAAAGACGATCGGGGGCTGCCGCCGCAACAGGAAGACGATGTGGCCGGGCGAATGCCCGGGAAGGTCGAGCACTTCTAACCGGATGCCGGCCAGATCGAGTACGTCGCCCTCGCGGAGGGTTTGGTCGGCGGGCGGGCTGGTGATCGGCAGACCAAACGGCGCGCTCATGTTCAACTCCGGATCGTTCAGGAGCGGAACGTCGTTGACGCCAATGAAAAGAGGCACCGCGGGAAACGCCTCTTTCAGGGCCGCGTTACCGCCGATGTGGTCGCCGTGTCCATGCGTGCAGAGCAGCGCCGCCGGCACCAAGGCATGGTCCCGGAGGAAGTCGAGGATCAACTCCGGCTCCAACCCCGGGTCGATAATCAACGCCTCCTCGCGGCCCGTGTGCCAGAGGACGTAGGTATTCTCGGTAAACGGCATCGAGACGATCGTGTGGATCTGCGGTGGGGCAGACATGCATCCTCCGAATGTAGGCCGCTTGCAGGCTGGCTTGGCAGATTTTACACGCCGGCCGGCGCTTGGCGACGCCGGCCGGCAGTCTAATTTGCTGCCGGCACGTCGCTTGCGCTCCCCGAGGTGGCGGACACCCCGGCGGAACGATATTTGCACCCCTGTCCGCGGGACGAACGACCGACGTGGGCAAGGAGGTCCGACATGCAACCAACCCGAAACTCGAAGCCGTGGCGGGTGCTGATTGCCCTGGTGGCTGCCGGCCTTGTGAGCTGGGCGTTCGGCGGCTGGGGAGCCGGGCGGGTCCGGGGCGAGCCGACGCCACCGGTCACGGATCCGGCCCAGGTTTCGGCCCAGCTCATTGCCAAGGCGCGGCAAAGTTATCAGAACGTGCGGGACTACACGGCCATATTCATCAAGCGGGAACGAGTCGGCAATGAGCTTCAGCCGGAAAACGTCATCGCCATGCGCGTCCGCAGCCAGCCATTTAGCGTCTACTTGCGTTGGCTGGCGCCTAAGCAACTCGTGGGCCAAGAGGCATGCTACGTGGCCGGCAAGAACAACGGCCAGATGCGCGTCCACTCCAACGGCCTGCTGGCCGCCGTCGGCTGGGTGTCCATCGACCCGCGTGATCCTCGAGCCATGCGTATGAACCGCCACGACATTACCCAGGCAGGGATCGGCAATCTGATCGAGAGGATCGCCCGCCGCTCGGAGGGGCCTCGGCCGCCGGGCTACACCCTCAACATCGGCGAATACGAATACAACAAGCGCCGGTGTACCCGGGTGGAAGCGATTGCGCCCCAGCCGGGGAGCGCGTATGCGTATCGCTGCCTGGTTTACTACGACCAGGAAAACCACCTTCCCATCCGCTTCGAGGCCTACGATTGGCCCAAGCCCGGCGGCGACCCCAACGGCGATCTGCTGGAGTGCTACAGCTATGTGGACCTCAAGCTGAACGTCGGCCTGACCGATGCGGCATTTAACTATTGAGGCGTCCTGTCTCCCCCGCTGCCGTCGCCCCATCTGCGTCCGAGCCAGCCGGAGCGGCTGGCTCGGACGCCGGCGGCCGTGCCTCTCGCCACCAGTTCCACGTCAAGAGCGTGCCCAAGGCGATACCCAAAAGATCGAGGCCGACATCCCGCCACGAGCCAGTGCGTAGCGGCACAAATTGTTGGACGTACTCGGTGCCCAGAGCATGCAGCACCAAGGCCGCCATGAACAACCAGCGATGGCGGCTTGGCCTGAGCCAGCCGGTAAGCATCGCCAGGACGGCGTACGCCGCCACGTGGACGATTTTGGCCGTCACGAAGGCCGGCGTCTCCGTTAACACTTGGCGAGCTGCCTGCGTCGGTTGCGGTGTGACCAGGGCTGCGGTCAACAACGTCAAATACCCCGACCACATCAGCCAGCGAAGCCGATTTCCTCTCTCTTTGTGTGGCCTCGTGGCATCCGTCATCCCGCTTTTCTCCCCGCTCTGGCCATTTTGTGAGCACCCTGATCGAAAAATGATCAAAGGGTTCAGCCGTGTATCTGTCACGACGCCCGCCATGAGCTAAAATGACGGAACGAGGGAAGGGGCGTCCAAGGTTGGGCGAAGTTCCGTTTCCAGGCCCGCAAACCGACCGAACAGCCGAAGACCAAGCTCCCTCCCCACCGACGCCAGCAGCCGCGGGTGTCCCCGGGAGTTCATCATGTCGATTCTTCTCGCCATCGACGACGATCCGATGATCCTGGCGGCTTACCGGCGCATCTTCCCCGAGCCGGCGTACACGTTACGCTTGGCGACGTCGGCGGCTGCCGGCCTGGAGCAGCTGGCCGAGCAGCGGCCGGATGCTGTCCTCCTCGACATCATCCTCCCCGATCTTTCAGGCTTGGAGGCTTGCCGGCGCATCCAGCAATACGACGCCCGGATTCCGATTATTTTCGTCACCGGTCACGGCACCACCGAGCGGGCCATCGAGGCCATGAAACTGGGGGCCTACGACTATCTGCTGAAGGACCACTTGTTCGAGCCCGCCCAGACCGCCCGGCTGCGGCAGCTGGTGGGCCGGGCCGTTGAGGTCAGCCGTCTGATGCGGGATCCGGCCCTCCCCAAGGATGCCGACCGGGTGCCGACCTCCACAGACGTGTTGATCGGCCATTGCCCCGCCATGCAAGAAGTCTACAAGGCCATCGGCCGGGTTGCTCCCCAGGACGTGACCGTGCTCATCCTGGGCGAAAGCGGCACCGGCAAGGAACTCGTGGCCCGGGCGATCTACCAGCATAGTCGGCGGGCTTCCGGCCCATTCCTGCCCATCAACTGCGCGGCCATTCCCGAGACACTGCTGGAGAGCGAGTTGTTCGGGCACGAGAAAGGTGCCTTTACCGGGGCCGATCGCCGTCGCATCGGCAAGTTCGAGCAGTGCAGCGGGGGCACGCTCTTCCTCGACGAGATCGGCGACATGACGCCGCTGACGCAGACCAAAATCCTCCGCGTCTTGCAGGAGCAGCGCTTCGAGCGCGTCGGCGGCAACGAAACCATCCAGACCAACGTCCGCCTGATCGCCGCCACCAACCGCAACCTGGAGCGGTTGGTGGCCTTGGGGCAGTTCCGCAGCGACCTTTACTATCGGCTGAGCGTCTTCACGATTTCCCTGCCACCGTTGCGGGAGCGCGGTGACGACTTGCCGTTGCTGGTCGAGCATTTCGTCCAGCGGTTCCAACCGGAACTCGGTAAGGACGTCTTCCAGGTAGCGCCGGAGACGATGGCCCTGCTCCAGCGCCACAGCTGGCCAGGCAACCTCCGCGAGCTGCAAAGCGTCCTCAAACAAGCCATGCTCCAGGCAGCCGGTCCCGTGCTGCTGCCCGAGTTTCTGCCCGCCTACCTGCGGCAGCCGGACAAGCCTCTCCCGGAGCCGACGGCTTCCCCAACGGCCTCCTGGGACCAGTTCATCGACGACCGCCTGCACTTCGGCACCACGGACCTTTACGCCGAGTGGCTTGCCCTGACCGAACGGCACCTGTTGCTGCGGGTGCTCCGCTTCACGCAAGGCAACCAAGTGCAGGCGGCGCGTCTTCTCGGCATCGCACGCAACAGCCTGCGGAGCAAGATTCGCTCCCTCGGCATCAACATGGAACGGTGGGTCTGGTCCGACGCCGCTCCCGCCGCTCCGCCCAAGCAGCCGGCGAGTTGATCGGCTGGCCCCTCGTCCGCACGCCCTCGCAGTAGGCGGAAGAGTTCCATAAAACAGCGCACGCCCAGGCCAAGCCTCGGCCCGCCGACCGGGCCGAGGCCCGCGAAGCCGCGCGGCCAAACCTTGACGAAGGACCGAAGACCATGATCCATGCGACCACGGCTCCGAAAGCCGCCACCCGCATCGAGACCGACACTATGGGCGCCATCGAGGTGCCCGCGGACCGTTACTACGGCGCCCAGACGGCTCGTTCGTTGGTCCACTTCGCCATCGGGCATGACACCATGCCCCGAGAGATCATCCGCGCCTTCGGCATCCTCAAGAAGGCAGCCGCCGAGGTCAACCGCGACTTAGGCAGACTCCCCGAAGCCAAGGCGCAGCTCATCATCCGCGCCGCCGACGAAGTCATTGCCGGGCAGCTTGATAGCCATTTCCCGCTCCGCATCTGGCAAACGGGCAGCGGCACGCAGACGAACATGAACGCCAACGAGGTCATCGCCAATCGGGCGATCGAGTTGGCGGGTGGCGTCTTAGGGAGCAAAAAGCCAATCCATCCCAACGACGACGTCAACATGTCGCAGTCGTCCAACGACACGTTCCCGACGGCGATGCACATCGCGGCGGTGGAGCAGCTGCATCATCGGCTCATCCCTGCCCTGACCAAACTCCGCGAGGCACTGCACGCCAAGGCGGAGGAGTTCCGCGATATTGTCAAAATCGGCCGAACGCACCTGATGGACGCCGTGCCGCTGACGTTGGGACAGGAATTCTCCGGCTATGTGGCGCAGCTCGACGCCGCCTTGCGGCGGATTCGCGGCATGCTGCCCGAGCTGTGCGAGCTGGCGCTGGGCGGCACGGCCGTGGGGACTGGGTTGAACGCCCCACCGGGCTTCGCCGAGCGGGTGGCAGCCCGCATCGCCGAGCTGACCGGGCTTCCCTTTGTCTCCGCCCCGAACAAGTTCGCCGCCCTCGCGGCCCACGACAGCCTGGTGATGGCCAGCGGCGTCCTCAAGAGCCTGGCCGCCGCCCTCATGAAGATCGCCAACGACATCCGCTGGCTCGCCTCCGGGCCGCGCTGCGGCTTGCAAGAACTCTCGCTCCCGGAAAACGAGCCGGGCTCGTCGATCATGCCCGGCAAGGTCAATCCCACCCAATCCGAGGCGATGACGATGGTCTGCGTTCAAGTCTTCGGCAATGACACCGCCATCACCATCGCCGGCTCCCAGGGCAATTTCGAGCTGAACGTCTTCAAGCCGGTCATCATCCACAACTTCCTCCACTCGGTCCGCCTCTTGTCCGATGCCTGTGTCTCGTTCACCGACCATTGCGTGGTCGGCATCCAGGCCAACCGGGCGCAAATCGAGCGGCACCTGCGCAGCTCGCTGATGCTCGTCACGGCCCTCAACCCGTACATCGGCTACGACAAGGCGGCCCAAGTGGCCAAGAAAGCCCACGCCGAGGGGACAACCCTGCGCGAGGCGTGCCTGGCGCTGGGCTTTCTCAGCGGCGAGCAGTTCGACCAGATCGTTCGTCCGGAGAGGATGATCGGGCCTGGGGATTAGCCTTGCCGGGCCACTGCCGGGGCGCCCTGCCGCCCCGGCAGGTGAGAAGCCGCCAAGTGGCGGTGGTCATGGCCGGCATACAGGCCGAAATCCGAAAACCAATACCGCTTGGCCAGTCGGTAGGCCCAGCTCTTCTCGGGGATTTCCCGGCCGGGGTTGAATTGGGACGTCCGCGGCGTCATGGCCGCCAGTTCTTGCAAGGCGGTGCCGCGGGCCGTGGCATCGCGGGCCGCGTGCTTTTCCACCAGGGCCTTGAGCAAGTCGGGTCGCTCCAACACGATGCAACCCCGGGTCGTCGCCCGGGCCAAGGCGCGGAAATCCCGAAGGAACTCCGACTGAAGGAACTTGTCCCGCAGGGGCCGGGGATCGTCCTCGGGATGGATCGATTCCTTCGTGAATTGGACGATGGGGCACGGCTCGATGCCGCCCCAGGGGTTGATGTGGTGGCTGATCCCCGTGGCCGCCGGGCATAGGGCCCGGCCTTCGCCGTCGTAGTAAGCATCAATGATGATAATCGGCTTACAGGCACGCATCTCCACCACGAACCGCCGGACCTCCAGCTGCTGCTCCGGCGTCAGACAGAGTTCGGGATGGGGGTCCGGCCCCATCGGCCGATAGACATGGTACCAAGTGTACATCACCCCCAGGTCGATCAGTCGGTCGAGCCACTTTTCGGTCAGCAGGTCGGTGAAGTTGCTCTGGCAAAGGCTGGTGCAGACGCCGGTGACGACGCGGTGTTTGACACAGTTCTCCACCCCCTGGAGGGTCTTGCTGAGGACGCCGCGGCGGCCACGCCGCTCGTCGCTGATGATCTCGTTCCCCTCGACGCTGATCAGCGGCGTGACGTTGGCCAAGTCTCGCAGCCGCTTCGCTCGCTCTTCCGTGATGAACTGTCCGTTGGTGAACACCTGGAAATAGCAGTCGGGATGGGCCGCCAGGATGTCGAAGAGCTGCGGGTGCAGGAACGGCTCCCCCCCGACGATGCCGAAAAAGACGTTCCCCATCGCCTTGGCTTCGGCGATCAGCCGGTTCATGGCCTCGAGCGAAATCGTCTGTTGCTTCGCGGCCACGTCCACCCAGCAGCCCTGGCAGCGGAGATTGCAGCTATTGATGATTGACACGTAGAGGAAGGGCGGGAAAAACTCTCCCCGGCGGAGCCGACGCTTGTGCTTCCGGACGGAGAGAATCCCCTTCCAGCCCATGTTCCAGGCAAGCTTCCATAACGCCCGTTTGTCCGGCTCCGACAACAGCCGCTTGGCCAGCTTCAGATACATCGTCGTCCTTTGAGGGAGGATTGCTGCGAGGTCGGCCTTATTTTATAGTGCAGCGGCGGAAATCACAACTAGCCGGCCCCGCCGCGCCGCGGCGGAGCCGGACCTTCGGCGCCGCGCCGCCCCGGTGAACTAGTGAAGTTTTGAGCAAGCATCATGAACCGAGTCCGCGAGCAATATGAGCGTGCCTGCCGCTATCTGGCCGGAGGTGTCTCCTCGTCAACCCGGGTCAATAAAGCGCTGGGGCACGCCATGCTCTTCGACCGGGGGGAAGGCTGCCGCGTCTGGGACCTGGATGGCCGTGACTACATCGACCTGTGTTGTAGCCACGGGGCGACGCTGTTGGGCCACGGCGATGCCCGGGTGCGAGCGGCGGTGGAGGCGGCTTTGGCCCGGGGATTTCCCTGCTCCTACGAGAACACCTGGCACGCCGAGTTGGCCGAACTGCTGTGCCAGACGGTTCCCTGCCTGGAGCGCGTCCGTTTCACCAGCTCCGGCACCGAAGCCACCATGCACTGCCTCCGCTTGGCGCGAGCCTTCACCGGCCGGCCGAAAATCCTCAAGTTCGAGGGAAATTTTCACGGCTACCACGACCAGGTAATGTTCGCCATCGGCACCCCGGCTGACCGCCTTGGTCCCGAGGAATCGCCGGCACCTTATCCAGGCTCGACCGGCTTAGCCGCCGGCCTGGATCGCAATCTGGTGATCGTGCCATACAACCGACCCGACCTCTTGGAGGCAGCGTTTCAGCGGCATGGTGCGGAAATTGCGGCCGTCATCGGTGAGCCGATCTACTACAACGCCGGGTGCATCCAGCCGACGCGGGAGTTTCTCGACGCCCTTCAGCGGCTACCCCGCGCTCACGGGGCCGTGCTGATTTTTGACGAAGTCTTGTCGGCATTCCGCATGGCCCCGGGAGGTGCTCAGGAGTACCTCGGCGTGACGCCGGATCTCTGCACGCTGGGAAAGGCGGTGGGCGGCGGTTTCCCCCTGAGCGTCTTCGGCGGCCGGAAGGAGATCATGGACCGGCTCATGCCCCAAGGCGACTGCCAACACAGCGGCACCTACAACGGCCACGTCGTCTGCGTGGCCGCCGGTCTGGCGGCGGTGCGAGCCTACCGCCAGCCGGGCTTTTACGATCACATCTTCGCCGTGGCCAAGCGGCTGTACGACGGTCTTCAGGCGATCTTTGACCGGCACGGCGTGGCGGCTCGGGTCCAGGGCCTGGGCGCCCGCTTCGGCATTTACTTCGGCGTGAGTGGCCCGATCCGCAACTACCGCGACGCCGTCCGCCATCACCGCGACCAGATGCTTCGCTTCATCCGGCTGGCGATCGAACAGGGTGTTTATTTTCACGATTACGGTGGCTCGGCGTGTCATCATGGCTTCTGTGCTGCCATGACGCTGACCGACGTGGAGGAAGCCCTGCGGCGCCTTGAGGGCGCCGTCGCCCAATTGGCACAGGGGACGTAGCCCGCGCCTTCGGCCGCGGCCCCGCCGCGGCCGAAGGCCCCTCATCGGCCCATGAGCTTGCTCAAGACATACATCTCCAGTCCTTCGTAGTCCCGCTCGGCCCGAAACGCCTCAACCTTCGCGGCATCAACGCTGCGAACCACTTCCAGCAATCGGAGGAACATTTCCCGGCTGTTGGCCAGATGCCGGGTCTGGTGCGCCGGCTTGGTCGTGCGCATGGCCTTGACATCCAGGCCGATGCAGCCTTCGTAGCCGCCCCGTTCGAGGACCCAGACGATGTTGAACGCCCGCCGCAGATCGACCGAGCCAAACGTCTTGTCCTGGTCATACTTCAGCCCGTTCTGGTCGTTGAGGTGCACGCTCCAGAGCTTCTTGTGCCAAAGGGCGTAGGCCATGTCATCCGAGGGGTCGAGGCCGGCCAGGATGGAATGGGCCGATTCGATAAGCGTGCCCACCCGGTCGGGCTGGGAAGTGCGGTAAGCGATACCAAGGAAATGCCCCGGGGTCGGAAGATACGACTGGTCCATCGGCTCGTTAGGCTTCATCTCGCCCAGAATGCGGATGTTCGCATCGTACTCGAGGAGGGCATTGATCGCCTCGACAATCCGGCCGATGGACGTTATGGGGTCCTTGGCCTCGCGGATGTAGGTTCCTTCGCGGGCCAGCCAAAGCACGACATTTCGGCAACCGAGGATGTTGCCGATGTCAATACACCGCTTGGAGCGCTCCAGGGCGTAGCGACGCTCGGCGGCGTTGTTGGAGGTAAAGGCCCCGTCAATGGTTTTCGGATGCTCCCACAGCCGGGGCGCGATGATCTCGCAGAACAGCCCTTCGCCATCGAGGACTTTCTTGACCTTGGCCGCCCCTCGTTCGGTCTCGGCCCATGACAGGTCGGCCGGCACGACGTCGTCGTCGTGGAACTGCACCCCGTCGAAGCCGAGCTTCTTGTATTCGCGGATTTTCGCGGCAAAGGTCACTTCCTTCCGCACCGGCGGCCCGAACGGGTCGGCTCCGGTGCTGATGTTCCACGGGCCGAACGTGAAAAGGTAAGTCTTGGCGGCGGCCATTCAAGTTTTCCCCCTCGGATGCCGATCAGAGCAACTAATGTTGATTGCTGCGCTGCCGGCGGACACCGGCAGGGGGCACCTCGCCCCGAGGCAGCGGCTGGTGGTGAGGTCCGTGTGAACCGGTTGACCATTTCCTGTCGGAGCTGCCGTCATTCCTGGACGGTGCAAAACACCTTCTCGGTATACGAACAGCAGGCGGTAGAGTCTTGTCCCTGTCCGCGGTGCGGAGCCTACACGCTCTGTTGTCACGAGCCTCCGGAGAAACGTCCACCGCGGCCCCGTCAGCCGGTGGTGCGTCTGGTGGCGGCTTTGCGTTGAGCGCGGACGAGGACGGGCGGAGCACGGGTGATTTGCGGGGGCCGGCGGCGGGGGCCGCCGGCCCCGTGCGTTTGCTTGGCGCCGCCCGCCCCACCCCACGGCCGCGGCCGCCCCAGGCCTAGCCCGCGTCGTCCCCCCAGACACAGGCGGTCGAACGGGTCAACGACTACCGCCCAACGTGTCGTGGCCGCCGAGAAAGGCCCTGACGATCCGCTCGGCCAAGTGCCGCGGGCGTGGCTTGCGCCCAAAGCGGATGACACCCCGGAGCCCCGCCAGCAGCATCAGGGCGGCGGTCTCCGGGTCGTCGATCACGAACTCCTTCCGCGCTCGTGCCTCCGCGAACGTCTCCAGCACCAGCCGCAGCAGCTCGTCTCGCGTCTTCCTCCAAGGAAAGTCCGGCCCCAGCAGCACTTCCTCCCGTTGAATCAGGTCCAGAAGGTGGGGCTGCTCGTCGAAAAAGCCGATGATGGTGGCCACGACCGCTACCAGCCGACGCCGTGGCTCGGCGACGGGCACGACCTGTTGCTGAAGCCGGTCGTGCAGCTGGGCCGAGGCCCGATCCAGCAGGGCGAGAAAGAGTTCCTCCTTGTCGGCGAAGTAGCGGTAAAGCGTCCCCTTGCCGACGGCCGCCTCGGCGGCGATGTCCTCCATGCGCACCTCATGGAAGCGCTGACCGGCGAACAAGCGCGCGGCCGCGGCGAGCATCTTTTCGGCTTGTTGGGGCGTCTTGGTCCGCACGGAGAAATGTTCCCGGGGGTTGTTGACCCGCGGCCCCGGTGGGTTTATTGTGGAACCGACTGGTCAGTCCCGATTATACCCTCCGCCGGCACTCCGCCAAGCTCTTTCGCCGAGGCGACGCCGATGAGTGCACCGTGCGTTCCCATTGACCGTCGCTGCCCGCGCGAGCCATCGAGTTATTCCCGGCGCGTCCTCTCCGTGGTTCTGTCGGGGCTGGTCACGCTGAGCCCGCTGCTGACGGGATGCGGCCGACAGGGCACGGATGCCCCGGTGGGCGGCGATCCCCGCACGCCCCGCATGGTGGACCTGAAACGCAACGTCGAACTGGCGCGGGTCGAGCAGCGGCCCCTGGTCTACTACGTGGAGACCGTCGGCGTGCTTCAGGCGGAGGGGGAAACCGAGATTGCCGCCGGCGTCTCCGGGGTCGTGGACGAGGTGCTCTTTCGCGAGGGGGACCTCGTGGATCAGAACACGATCCTGGTCAAGGTAGACCAACGGCGGTACCGGGCGGCCCTGCGGGTAGCCGAGGCCAACGAGCAGCGGGCCCAGGCCAATCTGGCCTTGGCCCGCGACCTGGCGTTGCGGGCCCAGCGTGCTGGCGCCGGTGCGTCGGTGGAAGAAAAAGCCAAGACCGCCCTGGCCCTCAGTGTCGCCGAGGCCGAACTGCTCTCCGCCCAGGCAGCGCTGGAGCTGGCACGGAATAACTTCGAGAAATCCCAGGTTCGCGCCCCCTACGCGGGCCAGATCGATCAGCGGCGCGTCACCCCGGGGACCTACCTCGAAGACAAGACCGTCATCGCCACCATGGCCGACTTGAGCCGGCTCCGGTTGGTCGGCTGGGTGCCGGAGACGGCCGCCCCGCTGGTCCGGGAGTTGAAAGCCGCGCAGGAAAAGCGGATTCACGGTAACGCCGTGGGCTTGGTGCTCGGCGTGATCGGCCTTGGGACTCCATGGGCCGCCTTGGCCGGGCCGGTGCTCGTCCAAGCGAACGATGTCCCCTCAGGGTTCGACCCGGAGTTTACCGTGCCCGCGTTGCCCGACCAGACCTTCCGGGCGCGGATTTTTTTTCTCAGCAAGGTGGCCGATCCTTCCACGCACATGTTTGAGTGCAAGGCGGAGATTGACCGCCGCTTCGTGGAAGCGGCGTTGCAGCCGGGTTACACGGCCCGCATCCGTTTCCCCCTCCGGAGCAACGACCGGGCCTGCGTGGTGCCGGAGGAAGCCGTCCGGGCCACGGAGCGCGGCTTCGTGGCCTTCGAGCCGGTGCTTCGCCCCGGTCGCGATGGCGGCAGCGACTGGGTCGCCCGGGCCGTCCCGCTCGACCTCGGCTATCGCGCCCCGGGCTGGGTCGAGGTCCGCCGCGGCTTGACCCCGGGGCAGTGGATCGTCCGCCGCGGCGCCGAGGCGCTGGAGGACGGCACGCCCATCCGCTTCCCCGAGGACCCCACACTCCGGTGAGTTCCCGCCAGCCAACGGCCCCGGCCCCGCGATGTCACGACCATGACACTATCCGACGTCAGCATCCGTAATCCGGTCTTTCCGGTCATGCTCTCGGCCGGCATGGTCATTTTCGGCTACCTGGGCTACCGCGACCTCGGCGTCAGCCAGTTTCCTGAGATCGACTTCCCGGTGGTCAACATCACCACCTATTGGGAAGCCGCCTCTCCCGAGACCATCGATCACGACGTCACCGATGTTATTGAGGATGCGGTCGCCGGCGTCGAGGGGATCGATTACATCCAGTCGCAAAGCCTGGAGGGGGTGAGCGTGGTAACGGTCTACTTCCACCTCGACCGGGACATCGACGTGGCCATGCAGGACGTGCAGAACGCCGTCAGCGCCGCGGCCCGTAACCTCCCCACCGGCGTCGATCCGCCCATCGACCCGCCGATTGTTTCCAAGGTCAATTACAACAAGTACCCGGTCATCTGGTTGAGCATCTATGGCCGACAGCCGATGGCCGAGGTTTCGCGTTTCGTGGACGAGCATTTCAAGCAGCATCTGGAGAGCATTCCGGGTTGTGGCGGGTTTATTTATGGCGGGCTGCGGCGGCGGAGTATGCGCATCTGGCTCGACGGCGATCGGCTGCACGCGCACCAACTCGACGCTGTCGACGTGGTGCAGGCGCTGCGGCGGGAGCATGTGGAAAAGCCTGCGGGCTACCTCCAAGGAGAGCGGCGGGAACTGAATGTCCGCACCCTGGGCGAGGCCCGCACGGCCGCGGAATTCGCGGCCATGCCGATCGCGGGACGGGGTGCCGCCCTGGTCCGGCTGGGCGACGTGGCCGTGGTGGAGGACGGTCTGGAAGATTACCGGGGTTTCGCCCGTTTCAACCGGCAGCCCAACATCGGCATCGGGGTGCTCCGCGCCAACGGGGCCAATATTGTGCAGCTTTGCGACGAGGTCAAACGCCGCCTTCCTGAGCTGCGCCGCCTCCTTCCCCCGGGCATGGAGATCGGCATCGGCTCCGATTATTCCCTCTTCATCAAGGACGACATCGAGGAAGTCAAACAGTCGCTTCTTCTGGGCATCCTCCTCACGGCCCTGGTGACGTTCGTCTTCCTCGGCTCCCTGGGGACGACGCTGAACGTCTGCGTCTCCATTCCGACATCGTTGATCGGCACGTTCATGGTGATGCGCTATTTTGGCTTCACCCTGAACTTCATGACGCTGCTGGCCCTGTCGTTGGCCGTCGGTGTCGTCGTCGACGACGCCATTCTGGTGCTGGAGAACATCTATCGCCGGCGGGAACATGGCGAGGGGCGAGTGGACGCCGCTCAGCGCGGGGCCCGCGAAATCAGCTTCGCCGCCCTCGCCGCCACCTTATCCGTGGTGGCGATCTTCGTGCCCGTGGCCTTCATGAAAGGCGCCATCGGGCGCTTTTTCTTACAATTCGGCATCAGCGTCGCCTTTGCCGTGCTGCTGTCGTTGGTGATTTCCCTGACCGTCACGCCGATGCTGTGTTCGGTGTTTTTGCAGGTGCGACCCCGAGGTCGTCCCTGCCCGCGGCCCTATCGCGGCTGGCTCGGTCCAGCCGCGACCCTGGTGACGCGGCTGCACTGGCTCGTCGATCGTTGGCTTTTGGAACCGTGCCTGCTCAACCCGCTCGACCGGTTCCTCGCCTGGCTGGGCCGCGCCTACGAGCGTGTGCTGCGCCTGGCCCTGCGCCATCCCGCGGTGGTGATCTCGACCAGCAGCCTGTTGGCGGCTTCGGCGTATATCTTCGCCTTCGGCCTGGACGTGCCGGTGCCCGATGCCGTGGCCGGTGTCGTGGGCCGACCGAAGCTGTCGGTCAAGCCGGTGGGTCGGGAACTGGTCCCGAGCGAAGACCAGAACCGGTTCGTCGTCCAAGTCATTTGTCCCGTCGGCAGTAGCATCGACTACGTTGATCGCATGCTCCAGCGAGGCGAGGACATCCTGATTGGGCTGCGCGACCCGACGACCGGCCGCGACCTGGTGGCCGGCCTGTTCACCGCCATCTCGATTCGGCCCGGGGCGCTGATCAGTGAGGGGATCCTGTTCGTGCGCTTGATCCCCTTGCACGAACGCAGCGTCACGCAGGCGCAGGTGATGACCATGGCGCGGCAGAAGTTCGCTCAGGTTCCCGGCATGCGAGCCATCGTCCTGGACCTGTCCACGCAAGGGTTCACGGCAGCCCGGGGCTATCCGGTGGACTTTGCCGTGCAGGGGCCGGACTGGCGGAAGACGATCGTTCTGGCCGAACGGGTGCGGCAGCGGATGATCGACAGCGGCGTGGTCACGGACGTCAACACCGACTATCGGCCGGGAATGCCCGAGGTGCAGGTGGTTCCCGATCCGGTGAAGGCCGCGGAAGTCGGGGTCTCGATTCAGCGGATCGCGCTGACCCTGAACGCCGCCTTTGGCGGCGTTAGGGCGGGGCGCTTCACGGACGAGGGCCGGCGCTACGACGTCCGCGTTCGCTTCCTCGAGGGGCAGCGGTCTTCTCCCGACCAGTTGGAGAAGGTGTGCGTCAAGACCGAGAAGGGAGCCCTAGTGCCGCTGCGCGACGTCGTTCGCTGGGAAACGGTTTCGACCCTGCCGGTCATCAACCGCTACAACCACGCGCGGAAAATCGAACTGACGGCCAACGTGGTCCCGGGAGTTTCGCAGGGCGAGGCGATCAGCCGGTGCCTGGAACTGGCGCAGGCCGTTCGGGAGGAGATGGGCCTTCCGCCGTCGTATCATTTCGTGCAGCTGGGGAACGCTCAGGCGATGCAAGACGTCCTTGCCAGCCTCACCTGGGCACTGGCCCTCGGCTTCGTGGTGGCGTGGATGATCCTCGGCGTCCAGTTCAACTCTTTCGTGCACCCGCTGACGGTGCTGGTGGCGGTCCCGTTTGGCGTGACCGGGGCATTAGCGACGCTGTGGCTGACGGGCGACACCTTGAACATGATGAGCATGATCGGCCTGGTTCTGTTGGCGGGACTGGTGAAAAAGAATTCGATCATCCTCGTGGATTACGCGAACCAGTTGCGGGCCGAGGGCCAGGGATCGCGGCAAGCGGTGCTGGCGGCATGCCCGGTGCGCTTGCGGCCGATCCTGATGACGTCACTGGCGACGATTGCCGCCGCCGTGCCGTTGGCGTTCGGTTATGGGCCTGGGGCGGAGACGCGGGCGCCGCTGGCGCGGAGCATCATCGGGGGCATTTTCCTTTCCACTTTGGTGACCTTGGTTCTGGTGCCGGTGCTGTATGTGCTGCTCGACCGCTTCGCGGACTGGCTGCGCGGGTTGACGGGGCGACCCGAGCCGACGCTGCCCTCGCGGCATCGGGGCCCGAAGGTGCCGCCGCGGCCAGCGGGCGCGGCTGGCCCCCGGGACGAGGCCTTCGTCGCCGCCCCCACGTGAAACTGGCCGCGTCAGGTGAGGAGTGTCCGGAGTGCGAGCCGACGACGCCCGATGGTCCCTGTCCGACCTGTCGATCAAGAACCCGGTCTTCGCCGTCATGCTCTCGGCGGCGATGATCGTCTTCGGCTGGCTCGGTTACCGCGACATGGGTGTCAGCCAATTCCCGGAGATCGACTTTCCGGTGGTGAGTGTCGTCATCACGCGGGAGGCGGCGTCGCCCGAGGTCATGGACGGGGACGTGAGCGACGTGGTGGAAGACGCCATCGCCGGCGTCGAGGGCGTCGATTACATCATGTCGCACAGCCTGGAAGGGACCAGCATCGTCACGGTCTACTTCCACCTCTCGCGGAACATTGACGTGGCCATGCAGGACGTGCAGAACGCCGTCGCCGCGGCCCGCCGGCGCTTGCCGATCGACATCGATCCGCCGGTCATCTCCAAGGTTAATCCGAACAATCTGCCGGTGATGTGGCTGACGCTTTCCGGCTCGGTGCCGCTGAACAAGATCAGCGACTACGCCGAGAAGGAGTTCAAGCAACAGATTGTGTCGATCTCCAACGACATCGGCGGAGTGCAGTTTGCTGGCCTGCAATCGCGGAACATCCGCATCTGGGTCGATGCCGAGAAGCTGACGGCCTACAACCTGGGGGCCGAAGATGTCCTCGCCACGATCCAGAAGCAACATGCCGAACTGCCGGCGGGGTACATCAAGAGCGACCTGATCGAGTTCAACCTGCGGATCATGGGCGAGGCATACTCCTTGCCCGAGTTCCGCAAGCTCATCGTGGCTCAGCGGAACGGCCAGCCGATCCATCTGGAAGACGTGGCAGTCATCGAAGACGGTTTGGAGGATCGCCGCAGCCTGGCGCGGTACAACCGGCTGCCGGCGGTGGCCGTCGGCGTGCGGAAAGCCGTGGGAGGCAACCTGGTGGCCGTTTGCGAAGCGGTCAAGGCCAAGCTGCCTGAGTTGCGCCGTCGCCTGCCTCCCGGCATCGAGCTGCACGTGCCGGTCGATTACTCGCTGTTTGTCCGGGAAAACGTCGAGGAACTGAAGCTGACCTTGTTCCTCGGCATCGTCCTGACGGCCCTGGTCTGCTACCTGTTCCTCGGCTCCATCGGCACGACGATCAACATCTGCCTGTCGATACCGACTTCGTTGATTGGGACCTTCTTCGTCACCAACTACGGCATGAAGCTCTTGGGCCTGCCGCCGTTCACTATCAATCTGATGACGCTCTTGGGCTTGTCGTTGTCTGTGGGCGTGGTGGTGGACGACGCCATTCTGGTGTTGGAGAACATCTACCGGCATCGGGAAGCGGGAGAGGACCGGCGGCAGGCCGCGCTCCGGGGAGCACGCGAGATCACCTTCGCTGCCCTGGCGGCCACCTTGTCGATCATGGCGATCTTCGTGCCCGTGGCGTTCATGACCGGGACCATCGGCCGCTTCTTTTTCCAATTCGGTGTCACCGTCAGTGTGGCGGTTTTTCTGTCGCTGCTGTGTGCGTTGACATTGACGCCGATGCTGTGCAGCTATTTCCTCAATGTGCGCCTGGTGACGGTGGCGGAGGCGGGCGTCGTGTTGCATGAGAAGCCGCCGCGGCCGGCCCCATTCCGGTGGGCCTTGGCGGGCGTCGTCGCGGCGGCGCTGCTTGTGCTGCTGTCCGGGTTACGCCTGGCGGCGTGGGCGTACCCGGCGCTGGGGCCGTGGGCGTGGCCGGTCCTCAGCCTGGCCGGCGGCCCGCAGGCCGTCGGCCAGCCTCTCGTCCGCTGGCTCAGCGAATCGCTGACGGAGGCGGCCGCCGCCCTCGTCCTGGTCCGCTACGGCCCGATCGGCTGGTGGGCTGCGGATCGCTTCGTCCTGGAACCGTTTCTCATTCGACCCACCGAGTGGGTGCTGCAACGGCTGACCAATGGCTACGGGCGTTTGCTGGCGTGGTCGCTGCGGCATTGGGTCACCGTCCTGGCCGGAGGGGCGGCCCTGATCGCCGTGGCGGCCGGGATGTTGGCCTTCGATGTCCTCGGCCGCGAGCTGGTCCCCAGCGAGGACCAGAGCCGGTTTGTCATCCACGTCGTCGGGCCGGTCGGTTCGAGCATCGATCAGATGGACCAGTTGCTCCAGGAATGTGAAGACGTTCTGGTTCGGCGGCCGGACGTGGCCGGCATCCTGAGCACGGTGGCCACCGAATCGGGGCAGTTGATGAACGAGGCCGACATCTTTGTGCATCTGGTACCGCAGCGGCAGCGACCGCTCAAGCAACAGCAGATCATGCAGCAGGTACGGGCCGAGCTCGAAGAGATCCGGGACATCCGGGTGGTGGTACGAGACCAGTCCACGGAGGGCTTCACGGCCCAGCGGGGCGATCCGGTGGATTTTGCGATTCAGGGTGATTGGCAACGGCTGCCGGCACTGGCGGACGAGATCATGAAGCGGATGCGGGCCAGCGGGCTGGTGCTCGATGTCGATTCCGACTATCGACCCGGGATGCCCGAGGTGCAGATCATCCCTCATCGCGAGAAGCTGGCGCTGGTGGGCGTGCCGGTGGGACGGCTGGCGGACAGTATGGCGCTGCTGGTGGGGGGCCAGCGCGTGGGCAAGTACACCGACCGCGGCCGCCGCTACGACATCCGGGTTCGGCTCCGCCTTCAGCAGCGCTCCAGCCCGGACGATCTCTCACCGCTGAACCTGCGCACCCAGGATGGACGGCTGGTGCCATTGAGCGACGTGGCCAGCTATGTCACCCGCGCGACCCTGCCGATCATCAACCGTTACAACCACCAACGGAAGATCGAGATCACCGCCAGTCCGGCGCCGGGCGTGTCGCAGGGCGAAGCCATTGCCGCCTGCCGGGCGATTGCCGCCGCGGTCTTGCCCGAAGAGGGGTTCCAGCTGATCGAGATGGGCAATGCCCAGGCGATGCACGAGACCATGCAGAGCCTGGTCTTCGCCCTGGTGCTGGGGGTGGTGGTTGCCTACATGATTTTGGGGGTGCAATTCAACTCGTTTCTTCACCCGCTGACGGTGCTGATGGCGATGCCCTTTGCCATCACGGGGGCACTGGTAACACTCTGGCTGACGGGCGACACGCTCAACATGATGAGCATGATCGGCCTGGTTCTGCTGATGGGGCTGGTGAAGAAGAATTCGATCATCCTGGTGGATTACACCAACCAGCTGCGGGCGGAGGGGAGGGAGGTGCGGGAAGCGGTGTTGGCGGCGTGTCCGGTGCGGTTGCGACCGATCCTGATGACGTCGGTGGCCACGGTGGCCGGGGCCGTGCCGGCGGCGTTGGGGCTGGGGCCTGGCGCTGAGACGCGGGCGCCGATGGCCCGGGCGATCATCGGCGGCATCGTTCTCTCCACCCTGGTGACGCTCCTGCTGGTTCCAGTGTTTTACGTCCTGCTCGAAAGGCTCCGCGCCGCGGCGCCGCTGCTCCTTCGGCGGGACGACGACGGTGGCTGACTCGCGATGAGTCCGGCACCCACAGGCCGCCCGGTTTCCTCTGGAAACCGGGCGGCCCGGGCACGCTCCGACCCAATTGACAGGGCCGGCTGACGATCGGCTCATTGCAGCAATTTCTTGATCTCCTCTTCCAGGTTCCCCATCTGCACCTTGTTGCTGACGACCTTGCCGTCACGGCCTACCAGGAAGAGATTCGGCAGGACCATGATGCCATAGTCGCGGGCCAGGGGACTGTCGAGGCCGCCTTCCTTGAACAGCTGCACTCCCGGGGCAGGGGAGCGCTGGAGGAAGGACAGCGCCTCGGCGGCACTGCCGTCCAGGTTGACGCAGACGACTTCCAGCCCCTTCGAGCCATAGGTGTTCAGCAGCAGTTTGAGCTTGGCGAAGTCGCCGACGCATTGCTGGTTCCAGCTGGCCCAGTAATAGACGACCACCACTTTCCCCTTAAGCTGGCCGATGTCGAACGCCGTTCCCGAGCCGAGCACTGGAGAGGCCAACTCCAGCGGCTTGCCTTCGATGTCGAGCCGACGGATTGCCCCCTTGGCCTTGGCGGCCAGCGGATGGCTCGGGAAATTGCTCGCCAAGTGGTCGTACCACTTCTTGGCCTCCGCTTCCTTGCCGATGAACTCGCTCACCATGCCGATTTGCAAGAGGGCGTCCGGCGTGTCTTCCGCCTTCGGATAGTCCTGGACGAACTTCTTGAGACGGTCGAGCCAGCCCTCTTGGATCTTGTTGAAATCACCGCCGTCCCGCGCCCCCGACAGCTTGCGGGAATAGTCGGCGGACATCTCGCGGAATGTCACATAAGCCGCCAGGTTGGTGCCGGGGTGCGACTTGACGACCGTTTCCACATACTGCACCAGGCGATCGTAAGCTGCCCCCTCGGTGGGCAGGCTGGCCTGAGCGGCGGCGCTGAGGCAATCGGCGATCTGGCGGATCCACTGTTCGCGCTCTTCCGGCTTGACCTTGGCGGCGATTTTTTCCAGGACGTCGGCGCGCTTGAGGTTGTAAGTCGCCACTTCCCGGTTCGGGCCAAAAAGGTCGCCGCCGCGCGGCTGGGCCTCGTCCACCTTCCGCAGCTCTTCAAGCAGCGGCTGGAGTTCCGCCACCACGTTCGTCCCCGAGACGGTGTCCATCGGATGGGGAGAGATCTCGGGCTGGCCGGGGACCGGACCTTCGATTAACCGCCAGGCCATGCCGTACTGAAGGATCTGGCCCGTTTGGATCCCCTCGGTCTTGCCGTTGAGTTCGTACAAGACCGTGGCCTGCTGGTGCTTGACGTAATCCTGTCGGGCCCCGCTCGTCTCCGCGGGGACGCAGATGGGCGAGACGGTGTCCAGGTGGACCCAGCGGGCCTTGTCGCGGGCACCGGCCAGGGCCGCGGCCGCGCTTTGAAACTTCGCCGGCGCTTGGCTGAGGGACTCGCGGATGCGGTTGGCCTCGGCCGCGGGCAGGTCGAGGGCCTTGAGTTCCGTCTCAGTCAGCAGCAGGGCCTGGAAGCGGGCGAGGTCGTTGCGCGTCAAGGCCAGGAGGAGTTCCTGGCTGACTTCTTCGACCGAGATCATTTTCCAGGCGTCGATTCGGCCGTCTTCGTTGAGGTCCACGCCCCATTTCATGCCGCCGGCGTTGAGCCAGCGGTACTGATCGGGCTTACCGTTGAAGTTGGAGTCGATCTCGCGATAGACCTCGACGCCGTTGAGGTAGTACGACCAGATGTCGATCTGGTTGTCGGCGTTGCTGTCAAAGAAGCGGCGTAGGGGCTGGCCGCGGGGGTCGCGGAGCAGCCAGCCGCTGCCGCGACTGGCGCCTTTGACCAGTTCGACCTTGCAGGAATCGTGCTCCTGGACCGAAGGGGTGCTGATGACGACGCCTTCCTGCCGGGGTTTGAAGCCGAGAATCTGCGCGGGGGTAGGGGCAGCCGAGGCGGAGGAGACGCTGCCTCCGAACAGGAGCCAGCCCGCGATCCACCCTGCGCCGATCCGTGCCTTGCCCATCCGTGGTCTCCTTTCGTCTCCTGCCGATGAGCGATCGGACTCCGATGACTTTCTTCGGCACGCGGGCGGGGCGGAATTGACGACAAAGGCCTGAGGGTCGGCATTTTCGCTACGGGCGGCGCGGCCGACTTGGGTGCGGGAACGTTGGGGGAGGCGGGCGAAAAAAAGAACCCGCCGGCCTCCTGGAGGCCGGCGGGTCTTATCTTTGGTTCGGCAGCACCGCCAAAGGAGGATGCGATCATGTTTGGGTGTCCCGCGTCACCAGTCGCTGCTGCGGCCGGCTAGCGGGAGGATTCATCCTTAGAAAGGAGGTGATCCAACCGCAGGTTCCCCTACGGTTACCTTGTTACGACTTAGTCCCAATCAGGAGTTTCATCTTCGGCACCTGCCTCCCTTGCGGGTTGGCACAGCGACTTCGGATGCCCCTCCCTTTCGTGGCTTGACGGGCGGTGTGTACAAGGCTCAGGAACACATTCACCGCAGTGTTGCTGACCTGCGATTACTAGCGATTCCGACTTCACGAAGGCGAGTTGCAGCCTTCGATCTGAACTGGGGCGTGTTTTTTGGGATTGGCTCCCCCTCGCGGGTTTGCGTCCCTTTGTTCACGCCATTGTAGCACGTGTGCAGCCCTGGGCATAAAGGCCATGAGGACTTGACGTCATCCCCACCTTCCTCCGGTTTAACACCGGCAGTCCCTCTAGAGTCCCCGGCATGACCCGCTGGCAACTAGAGGCAAGGGTTTCGCTCGTTATGGGACTTAACCCGACATCTCACGACACGAGCTGACGACAGCCATGCAGCACCTGTGGTAGGTTCCGGGCTGGATACCGTTCGCCGGCCGTTTCCGGCGGCTACTTCCTACCGCTTTCGCACATGTCAAGCCCAGGATAAGGTTCTTCGCGTAGCCTCGAATTAAGCCACATGCTCCACCGCTTGTGTGAGCCCCCGTCAATTCCTTTGAGTTTCAGCCTTGCGACCATACTCCCCAGGCGGGGTACTTAACACTTTTGCTTCGGCTGTGAACCCATGATTAGTCCACAACCTAGTACCCATCGTTTAGGGCTAGGACTACCGGGGTATCTAATCCCGTTTGCTCCCCTAGCTTTCGCGCCTCAGCGTCAGAAGAGGCCCAGCAGCTCGCCTTCGCCACCGGAGTTCCTTCCGATATCAACACATTTCACCGCTCCACCGGAAGTTCCAGCTGCCCCTACCTCCCTCAAGGCCACCAGTATCCGAGGCACTTTTCCGGTTGAGCCGAAAGATTTCACCCCGGACTTGATGACCCGCCTACGCGCCCTTTAAGCCCAGTGATTCCGAACAACGTTTGCACGGTTCGTCTTACCGCGGCTGCTGGCACGAACTTAGCCCGTGCTTCCTCCAGGGATAGGTCAACCTTGCGGCTTCCTCCCCCTCGACAGCGCTTTACAACCCGAAGGCCTTCATCGCGCACGCGGCGTCGCTCGGTCAGGCTTTCGCCCATTGCCGAAGATCCTCGACTGCAGCCACCCGTAGGTGTCTGGCCAGTGTCTCAGTGCCAGTGGCGCGGGTCGTGCTCTCACACCCGCTAGGCATCTTCGCCTTGGTGGGCCGTTACCCCACCAACTAGCTAATACCACGTGGGCCCCTCCCGAGGCGAAATTCCTTTCGTCGCAAGACCATGCGGCCCCGCGACATCGCTGGGTATTACCCGCTCGTTAGAACGGCTATCCCCATCCCCGGGGTAGGTTACCCACGCATTACTGCCCCTTTCGCCACTTCCCCCGCAGGGTTGCCCCCACGGGATTCGTTCGACTTGCATGCCTAATCCACGCCGCCAACGTTCGTTCTGAGCCAGGATCAAACCCTTCAAAAAGTTATTAGCTTTCTTCGGCGACATCCCCTGACCAGCTTGCGCCGGCCCCAGCCGCGGATGCCGCCGTCCGAAAACTAACCCTGCTTCCGGCCACCGGCCCGGTCCCGAAGCGGGTCCGCTCCGGCAACCATCAGCATTTTGAGAGTTTGAGGTCGCCTTTCGGCACGACTCAAAGATCCGAACCTCAATAGCTTACGCCATCGCGGTGCGAGTCCTGTGCCGCGCCTCCCGGCGTGACACATCCTCGCTTTGGCTCGTAGGTGCTACCGAATTGTCAAAGATCAGATCGAAACGCACAGCCCAGGCCTACGGCGTTACCCATCGGCCCCCAACCTTTATTACGATGAACCAGCAAAAAGGGTTCGCAGAAAAGGTTGACCGTGCGGGTTGCCCCGGTTTGACCGGGGCATTGATAAATATAGGTTGAGGAAACCCGGCGTGTCAAGTCTTCCGTGAAAAAAATCGGAAGAAACAGACCCACCGCACCAGCCGGCGGCCAGCGGGCCTGCGCCGCGCCTGAGCCGCTGCCGGCAGGTGTATCTCCTCGCTAGAACATTATCGGCAGACCGAGCGGCTTTCGTCAAGGAAGGTTTCACCGTCGGCCACTACCTTGTGATGCTATGGCCAAGCCACGTGTCCTGATCCTGCGGGCGCCCGGGGCCAACTGCGACCTCGAGACCGAGTTCGCCTTCAATCAGGCCGGTGCGGTCGCCGAACGCGTTCATGTGAATCGGCTTCGGGAAGAGCCCCATCGCTTGCGCCGCTACCAGATCCTCGCCATTCCCGGAGGCTTCACCTACGGCGACGACGTGGCCGCCGGCAAACTCCTGGCCGTCCAGTTGGCCCATTTCCTCCGCGACGCCCTGCATGAATTCCGCAGCCAGGAAAAGCTTATCCTGGGCATCTGCAACGGCTTCCAGGTGCTCCTCAAAGCAGGTCTAATCGTCCCGCCCGACGAAGACGGCCCGATCGCCACCTTGACGCACAACGACATCGGCCGGTTTGTCGATCGCTGGGTTTACCTGAAAGTTCAGTCCGACCTTTCCCCTTTCTTGCAGGGGATCGACCTCCTTTACCTGCCGGTCGCCCACGGGGAGGGGAAATTCCTTTGTCGGGAGCCGTGGCTGCTCCAGGGGCTAGAGCAAACCGGCCAGCTGGTGTTGCGCTACGTCGATGCCCAAGGGCGACCAGGGCCTTTTCCGATCAATCCCAACGGCTCCCAGGGCGATGTGGCCGGCCTTTGCGACATCACCGGCCGAGTCCTCGGCCTGATGCCGCACCCAGAGCGCCACCTGTTCCACACGCAGCATCCCCGCTGGACGCGGACGGATTGGAAGGAAGAGGGCGACGGCATGCGACTGTTCCGGAACGCCGTTGACTACTTTGCCTAACACCACCCTCGACCCGCAATCGATGAGTGTCACCGTTTGGGGCGAGTCAGCCCGGCGCATTTGGTTCGCAGGCCATTGTTCGCGCGCATCCGCGGAAAAAGGAACGCAACTCGCCCGGGGTCCGTCCCTTTGGCGGGTGGGAGGCTTGCTTTCGGGGGCCCGGTGCCGCACAATTGAGGCGATCGTACTTGGGATTCCGCCGATCGTAAGCGCCCGTCTCCCGGGAGGTTGCTGAGTGTCCCGCGGAAGTGCCGCCGCAAAGCTGGTGGACCATTTGGGGTTGCCGGATCATGCAACCCCCGTCGGTCGTCTACCCGCGAATGATTCGCGGGTGGTGGAATTGACGGCGCTGCACGTCCACATCCCGCTACGCAAAAGGGTTCAACATGCTTCATGCACCCGGAATGCCACGGACAACCTAATTGTTCGCTGTCGCCTGGACGACGGGACTGTCGGTTACGGGGAGGGCGTACCGCGGGAATACGTCACCGGAGAATCGATCGATCTGGCCCTGGACCTGTTGCGGCGGAGTCAGCTGGCGGAGCAGCTGCGACCTTGTCGGGATTTTACCGCCGCCGTGCGTCTGGCCGAGGGACTCCGCCTGGAGCCGGTCCCCGGGGACCGACGCGGCTGCCGCGGAAATGCCGCCCGGTGTGCCCTCGAGTTGGCCCTGCTGGATGCCTGGGGACAGCGCTTCGGACGACCGTTGTCGGCGGTGACGGCCCTCGTGGCGCCGGAACTCTATCGGCCGCGGAATTCGGTGCGCTACAGCGGCGCCATCACCTCAGCCAACGGGGCGTTCAAGATTCGCTTTTCGGCCCTGCGGCAACGGGTCTACGGATTTTGTCACCTGAAGGTAAAAATCGGCATCCCCGGACAAGACGACGTTCGCCGCTTGCGGAT
>JANWYO010000221.1 GCA_025055215.1 Gemmataceae bacterium | reverse complement strand
CGGGACATCGGCGGCGATCTGGGCCTCGACGGGGGGGGGGGCGACGGGCCGCGCCGGCCGCCGGGCGGGGGCCGTACCAACCGCCTCGCGCGCGGCCCCGACGGGGGGGTGGCCCCCCAGGTGGCCATCCGCCGCTTCGAGGCCGAGCGCGAGGCGTTTGTTCCGGCCACGGCCCGGCGGCAGGCGCTGCGCTTCGCCCGCCCCCGCTTCGAGGCCGAGATCGCCGCCTATGTCCGGGCCGTGCTCGCGGACGTGCCGGCCGGTCAGAAGGCGGCTTAAGCCGCAAGAGGAGCCGGGAGCGACGTGCGTCGCTCCCGGCTTGATCGCGGTTCTTGGGGTTGCGGGACTCCAACGGCTTTTAGTGGCAGCAGGGAGTTGGGGCGCAGACGGGCACTCGGACGGTGTGCTGGTAAGGCACCAGCTGGCACTCCGTCACTTTTTGCATCACCTTCTCCGGCACCACTTCGCAAACCAGCCGCTTCACCTTGGCAATCTTTTCCACCGGCTTGCAAGTGGTCACGTTGACGGTGACTTCCTGGGTGACGGGGACGCACTCGTACACCGTTCGGGTTCCTTGCCGCTGCTCCATCTTGTAAGTGGTCACGTTGACGGTGACTTCCTGGGTGACGGGGACGCACTCGTACACCGTCCGCACCCCCTGCCTCTGCTCAGTCTTGTAGTGACAAACATTGACGACCACTTCCCGCGTGCGGGTCTGCGGTTCCATGACCACGCACTTAACCTGTCTGACTTCGTAGACCGGAGCGTAGCAGACGCCGCAGCCGCCGCAGGGCCCGCAGCCGCCGTAGGACCCGCAACCGCCGCAGGGCCGGCAACCGCCGGAAGACCCGCAGCCGTAGCCTTCCACCGGAACCATTCGGCAGACGGTCACATTCTGCACGACCTCCCGGGGCACGCAGACACTCTCGGTGATCAGGCGTTTTTCCTGGGTGACCACAGGAGTGTAGACGGTGTAGGTGTACGGCACCTGTTTGGCGACCGTGGTGTAACTGGTCACCATCTGCTTCTGCGGAGTGGTGACGGGGACGCAGACATGGTAGGTGTACGGCACCTGTTTGGCGACCGTGGTATAGCTCGTCACCATCTGCTTCTGTGGGGTCGTCTCGTGAACCATTTCGACGTACTTGACGGTTTCTTCAACCTCCTTGGTGACCAGCTTGTGGACCGTCACCTCCACGTCTTTGGTGACGTATTGCGGCCGATAAGCCGTGACCACCTGCTCCACATAGGCGACGCCGCCACAACCGATATCGCAACCGCAGGCACAGCACGGCGGCGGGCAGCCACGATTCCGCCCGCCGAACCCATGCACATCGGAAACCACCAACAGCGTGCCCGCAAGGACTGGAACTGCCCACGAGCCCTTCGACATGGAAGTTCTCCCTAAGATGGCTTGACGGCACTGCCCGCTCGACGACAAGGGGCTAGCAAGGGTGCCGGTTCCAAATTTATCCATCTTGCCAAGCTTTTCAATCATTCTTTGCCTGAATTCGTCAACCTTCCCAAAATCGACACTTAAACGAGCGACTCCGACGCAACTTGGTCCGGGACGCACTGCGTTCAAGTCTCTGCTACGCACACTCTTTTGTCACAAAATGCCCCAAGACCCTTGAATTCCTCAACCCCCGCCGATAGTATTCAGATGAACACATGTGAATAAATGAACCCTTTCGGTGGGAGCGAGCATATGGTCGGGCGTTGGCAGAGTCAGTCAGCTGGTGCACCCACCGTGCCTAGGGCGTCCGGTGCACCTCTGCTAGCGTCGTGGCAGCGGCCGGAAATGCCGCTGTTTCCGCGGGAGTCAACCCGTTGCCGTCCGCCGTTGGTGGAACGGCGGGCCCGCTGCGGCCCGGTCCTCCACCGTGGCCCTTCCGAATGGGACGACGTGCTCAGCCTGAACCTCACCGCCGGCTGCTTCCACCGTTGTGCCTTCTGCTGCGCCCGGGGCTCGGCCGCCTATCCCGGCGATGACCGGCTCGTGCTCTACGAGCGGACGGCCGAGCAGCTGGACCGTGAACTGGCAGGCCGGCGCCGCCGACCCCGCCAGGTGTACATCAGCCCGGCCACCGATCCTTTCCCGCCGCTGGCTGAAGTCCAGGACGAAACCGCTCGTGTCGTCGAGGTGCTCGCTCGTTGGCAGGTGACGGCCTGCCTCGTGACCCGAGGGTTCATCCGACCGAGCATCCAACGCGTACTGGAGCGGCACCGGCGCTGGGTGCAGGTCACGGTGGCCATGACGACGCTCGACCGGCGACTGCAACACCGGCTGGAGCCGTGGGCGGCCCCGCCGCGGCTGCGGCTGCGGCAGCTGAAGTCCCTCCATCGCTGCGGTGTGGCTGTCCGGGCCGCCCTCGAACCCCTGATCCCCGACCTCACCGATACCCGCCGCAACCTCGCCCCCTTGCTCCAGGCCTTGGCCGAGGCTGGAGTCCGCCACGTCACCGCCGGCTACCTCTTTCTCCGGTCGGGCATCCGCGACCACCTCGCCCCCGTCCTCGGCGACGAGGCCAACATCCTCGCGTCATACGATGCCGGTCCCCTCCTGCGCTCCGCCACCGTCGCCGCTGCCCGCTACCTCCCGAAGGCCCGGCGGCAGCGCGGCTACGCCGGCCTGATGGCCCTCGCCGCTGAGTACGGCATCCAGGTCACGCTCTCAAGTCTCACCAACCCCGACTTCCACGCTGGCCCACCGCCGGATGGCACCTCCCGGCCCAGGCTCTCGCTCGCCTTGTTGGCCCAGGCTCGGCCTTGAGCGTGGGCCTGCCCGTCGGCGAAATTTTTCGCCAAATTACTGGACTTCGCCCGCAACTCAGCGGTACACTCCAGGCATGCTCGCCCCCAACCCCTGCCTGTCGCCCAATCGGGAGAAGACAATGTCGGCCGGTCGAGGAATCTGTGCCGTTTTCGGTACCCTAGCCGTCTTGTCGGTCGGGCCGGTGGCGGCCGCCGAAGGCCCGCTGGGGCCGGCGGAGTTGTCGGAGGCCCGTGCCCGCCAAGAGCACGTCCGCGCCGACACCGATCAGCTCGTTCGCCGGCTGCAGACCATGCTCCGGGTCCTGGCTTATCACCAGGTCCCGGCGGCCGCGGAGCAACGGATGCTGCACGACATTGCCGGGACCCTGTCCGGCCTCAGCCGCGAGCAAATGGCCGAGGTGCTGGCTCGGCTCGAGGCGGCGGCCCGGGCACGGGAACCGAGCCAGGCACAGGCCGAGGTGGACGAGGCCCACCTGCGGCACCGCGAGATCCTGCGGCAGCTGCGGAGCCTCTTGGCACGTTACGATGCCCTCCGCGGCCTGGACCAGGCCGCCGACCGGCTGGAGCGGCTGGCCCGCACCCAGCTCGAGTTGCACGTGCAAAGCAGCGAAACGGTCCAACACACCATCAGCCTGCAAGCCCAGGCCGACACTCAGCCGCGGAATGCCGCCCTGCGCGAGGCGCTGCACGCTCAATTTCTGGAGTTGGCGGAACAGGGTGATCATCAACTCGACCTGGTCCGGGACTTAACGGAGCTTCTGAAGCAGGTCGAGGGGATGCGCGTTCAGCTGACACCGGAGCAGCGGTCACGGCTGGACCAGCTCCAGGCGCGGGCCAGGGCAGAGAAACTGGCCGAGCGCATGACCCAGGCCGGGAAGAAGTTGCGGACCACGGGCGCGCCCAAGGCGCGCCACGCCGCTTATCGAGAGGCGCTCGACCTTCAGATGGAAGCGGCCCGGGAACTGGCTGAGCTGGCCCGCCAGCTGCGGTCGCCGATGGATCGCGTCGCCGCCCTGCGGGCGGCGCGCGATCAGCTGCAACAGGTCCGCTCCCGCCAAGCCGCCCTCCGGGCCGACACCCAGGCCCAGGCCGACGCCCCCACCCCCGAGGAGACGGCGACCACGCGCCTGGCGAACGAGCAGGCACGGGTTGAGTTTGCTGGCCGAGACCTGGCCGGTGCCCTGGGGCGCGACGCGGACTTGGCCGACCAGCTGACCCAGGCCGCTCAGGCCATGCGGCAAGCGCAGGATGCCTTGCGCCGACATGAGCCCGCCCCCGCCTTGCGGCAGCAGGACGAGGCGTTGCAGCGTCTCGAGCAACTTGCCAAAACGCTGGACCGTCGGCTGGCAGAGGCGGAGCAGGAACGAAGCGATCCGCTGGCGTCTGTGCGCCGGGCGCAGGCCGACGTCGAACGGCTGCTGCGGGACCAGGCCGACACGCAGCAACGAACGCGCGCCGCGACCGAGCAGAAGGCGACGGAGCGGTTGGCGGGCCTGAGCCGGGAGGAGCAACAGCTCGCAGCCCGGGCGCAGGAGTTGGCGGAACGGCCGCTGCCGGCCCGGGCTCAGGTCCGGGCCGCCTTGGAGCGGGCGGCCCAAGCGATGGAGCGGGCCACCGAGCAGCTGCGGCAGCAACACGGCGCCGAGGCCCAAGAGGGGCAACAGGAAGCGATCCAGGCCCTAAGGCAGGCGCAGCAAGAGTTAGCGGACCAGGCCGCGGCCATCGAACAACGTCGCGACGCCATGGCCTCGCTGGAGGAGGCCGCCCGGCGACTCGGCGAGTTGGCCGACTTGGAAGGCCGGGTCGCGGCACGCGCCCGGGACATGGCCCAGACACCGGAGGCCGAGAAGGCCCCGGCGACCGCGGCAACGGCCAAAGCGTTGGCCCAAGAACAACAGCAACTTCGGGGCGAAGCCCAGCGGCTGGCTCAACCGCTTGGGGCGATCGAGCCGGCCGTGTCGGCCCAAGTGGCGGAAGCCGTTCGGCAGATGGCGCAGGCTGAAGGCCGGCTCGGGGAGCGGAAGCCAACCGAGGCGGCGGCGTCGGCGGACGCCGCCGCCCAAGCGCTCCGCCGGGCCCAGGAAACGGCGGCCAAGGCCGCCGCCGAGCACGCCCTGCGGGAACTCGCCGATCGGACCGCCACCCAGCCCGACGTCATGCCGGCGGAGGCAGCCCGGCAGGTCGCCAAAGCCTTGGAGCAGGCCTTGGAAGCGGCCAAGCAAGCCGGCGAAGCCGCCGAGGCCAGGGACCAGAAACAAGCCCTGGCGCGGTCCGGCGAGCAGACCCAGGCGGCCTTGTCGGCCTTGGCGCAGGCTCAGGCCCAAGCGCCGCGGGCGGTGCAGCCCGCGCTAGGCTCGGCCCAGCAGCAATTGGAGCAGGCACGCCGACAATTGGCTGACTCGCAGCCCGCCCAGGCCCGGCAACAGCAGATGGCCGCTGCGGAGACGCTGGGCCGTGCTTTGGGGCAGCTCAACCGCTTGGCCCAAGCATTAGGTCAGGCCTCGGCCCAGCCAGGGCAACAGCCGCCGCCGACGCAGACAGCCGCCGCCCAGCCAGGGCAACAGCCGTTGCCGAGTCCCAACGTGCCGCCGGGCTCAGCCAACGCTCAGGCTGCCCAAACCGCTCCCTCGCGGGAGAACAACCAGGCCCAAGGCAACGGCAACCGCGCTTTCGGGGGCCCGGGGAACAGCGCCGCATCATCTCTTAACGACGTCGTCGGCGATGGCACCTTCATCCAGCTGCCCCCCCGGCAACGGGAGCGGATTCGGCAGGCGCTGCAAGACCGCTTGCCGCCGGAGATCGCCAGCTTGGTGGAGCAGTACTACGTCAACATCGCGCGCGGTCGGCCCGCCATCAGCGAGAAATGACCGGCCATGCCGCCCCTGGCCCGGGAATGGCCTGCGACGGTTGCGCCGTTGGCCGGGATTGTTCGCGGGTCAAGGTCCGTCGCCGGCGGTGGTCGGCAAGCCTGACCGGCCGGGGTCGGCAATTTCGTTGACACCGCTGCCTTGTGCTTTAGACTTATAGGGGCATATCCGATGCCCTCGCCGACGGGCCGCCCCGTGTTGGGCGACCAGGGGAAAGGCGGTCGGCGAGCCGGTTGACTGCCAGGAGGTAGCTCCCATGCCGCGTGCCCGCACCAGCGAAGCCAAGGGCGTCACCATCGCCCTGGTCATCTTCGTTCTCCTGAGTGTGCTGTTTGGCGTGATGGCGTATTTCGGCTACGCCGAACAGGCTGACCTCCTAGCTCGCGTGACCAAGGTGGAAACCGACAACAAGACCATGACCACCGACCGCGACCGGCAGCGCTTCCTGCTGGCCTTTTACAAGCTGCTGGCCGGGCATGGCGAAATCGACAAAGACAACATCCTCAACGACGACAGCAAGATCGTCAGCACCCGCAAGACCCAGTTCAAGAAGGAACTGGACACCGAAATCGACAAGGTCAAACAGAAGCTCAAGGACATGGCCTGGAACGACGCCGAGGACCGGCCGATGCTGACGCACCTGGACCGGATCGCCAAGCTGGAGGCCGACGTCGTTCGCTTGAAGAAGTCGCTGGAGGATGCCGAGAAGCGGGCCCGCGAATCCGATGCCGCCAGGCAAGCGGCGGAAAAGAAGGCCCTCGACGACAAGGTCGATTTCGAGAAGAAGGTCGATGAGAAGACCGAGGAGTTGAAAAAAGTCCTGGCCGAGCGGTCGAAAGCCTTTGAAAAGGCCGTAGCCGATGCCAAGGCGGCCGAGGAGCGGTTGGAGGCCCTCACGCGGGAGTTCGAGGAGTTCAAGGCCAAGGCCGCCAAGGAGCGGGAGCAGTTGGTTAAGGAAAAGAAAGACCTCGAGGCCAAGGCCCAGAAGCTGGAAGCCAACATTGGCAAGATCGACCTCCTCGATTACGACCAGCCGAAGGGTAAGATCCTCAGCGTCGATCGCGACGGCACGATGGCGTACATCGACCTGGGGTCGGCGGACAACGTCAAGCCGAAGCTGACCTTCAGCATTTTCGGAAGCGCTCCGGGGAAGCCCGGTTCGGTGCGTAAAGGCGCGCTGGAGGTGGTGCAGGTGTTGGGCCAACACCTGTCGCTGGCCCGGATCACCGACAACTACAACCTCGACCTGGGGTCGCTCCGGGCCGCGATGGAGTTGTTGAAAAAGCACGGCGGCGTGGATCCCAAGGCCGCCGACCGGGTCATCGAGAACCTGGAGAATGTCCAGGTGAATCAACGGCGCACGCCGATCATCAGCGGCGACCTGCTGTATAACGCCGCCTGGAGCCCGACGCTGCGGGAACATGTCGCCATCGCCGGGTTGATAGACCTGACGGGCGACGGTCTGGACAACAGCGACGTCCTCAAGCGGGATCTGGAGGCCCAGGGGATCATCGTGGATGCCTATCTTGACCCGCGCGACGGCACGGTGCACGGGCCGGGAATTAGCCGGCAGACCAACTACCTGATCCTCGGCGAGACAATTCATCCGAGCCGGATGAAAGAACTGGTGGACCAGGCGACGGAGTTGGGCGTCACGCAGGTGACGGCGCGGCGGTTTCTGGCGTTGATTGGCTATCGGTTGCCGCGACGGGGATCCCTGCCGGGGGGCGTGACGGTGGCCGCGCCGCAGCCCGCGGCCACTGGCGGCGGGGCGCCGGCCAAGCCGCCGGCCGCCAAGCCTCCAGCGGAAGGCGGGGCCGCGCCGAACAACAAAGAAATGATGCCGAACGAGGCCCCGAAGCCGCCGGCGATGGAGAAGTAAGCGCGGGCGCCAGGGGCCGTGGAAAGACCGCGGCCCCATCGCAGCGCTGCCGGGTTGGGGGGAGCGCGAAGCGATGAATCGGGGCGCGCTTCTTTGAAGTCGCCTGTTTTACAGACCGCCGTTTATTCGAGCCCCTGCTCTCTCGTCATCTCCGCGAGCGCTTTTCGTCATGGCGGTAAGTCCTGGGGCGGTTGGAGCCGGGTGTTTGGCGGCAGGTCGGCGTAAATGGTCGTGCTCTCTTCCGAAATCACAGGCCGCTCGGGGTCGAGTTGCGCGGCCCGCAGCTCGACCCGAAAGCGCGCATCGGCCGGCTTGACCGCCTTTCCCCGCACCTCGAAGGTGGCTTGGCTTCCCGCCGCGATCGTCATCGGCTCAAAGATCACGCGCTGACCCTGCTGCACGAACTGCGTCGGCCCCTTGGCCGCAGTGAACGGCATTTGCTCCGGCAGGATGGCGGTGATCTGCACCCCGGCGGCCGGCTCGTGCCCGGTGTTTCGCACCGTGATGACGTACCGCCCTTCCGCTCCCACCTCCAACGGGTCGGAACCGGTGTCGTCGATCTGCAGGAGGAACGCCGCCGTGCCGGCAAACTCAGTGCACACTTCGCTGGAGGCTGTCAAGCCGCGGTCGGCGGTCGCGGTCGCCCGGTTGCACACCTTCCCTGCCCCCTCCGGCTTCAGGAGTAACTCCACGGTACGGCTGGCGCCGGCCGCCAGCGTGCCGATCTTCCAACGCACCTGGTCCCCTTGCAGCTGCCCGCCGTGGCTGGCGCGCACCAGCGTCGTCTTCGGCGGCAACGGATCGCTGACCACCACGTTGGTCAGCGCTGCCGTTCCCGGGTTACTGACGGTCAGTCGATACAGGGCCGCCTGGTTGGAGTAGCAGTAAGCTGGGCCGGTTTTTTTCAGCTCCAGTTTTGGCTCGGTGACAGTGACGCAACACTCCGCCCGCTCAAGGAGGTCACCGGCCCGGACCTCGGCGCGATTGCAGTGTCGGCCGACCTTGACGGCCAGCACTTGGTACTCGATGCAACGGCATTGCCCCGGCGCCAGGCTGTCGATGGTCCAGCGGAGGTGGAGTCGGCCATCTTTGTCCTGGAGTCCTTCGGGCAAGGTGTCGGTAACGACGATGTCCTTGATCGGGGAAGCGCCGGTATTGGTTACCTCGATCTGGTATGTCAGGGCGTCGTAGAGGATGGCTTGGCTGGGGCCGCACTTTCGGACGCGGATCGTCGGTCGGGCGATCCGCGTGGTGACGCATTGGCCATGCTCGAACTGCACCCGGGCACAGTTGCGGACGTCGCCGCTGCCGGTGGGCTCGAGGACGAGGGTGATTTCCCGGCAGGCGCACGGCTCGAGGGTGCCGAAGTGCCAGACCAGCTCGGGATCGCGGGCTGACGGCTCGGGCGTGGCCCGGACGAAGCGGGCGTTGGTCGGCAAGGGGTTGCGGACGGTGACGTGATGGGCGGGTGCCCGGGCGTGGTTTTCGACGCAGATTTTGTAGGTGACGGGCTGGCCCTGAGCGACGCAGGCCGGGGCCCGTACCTTGATCGACACCACGGGAGTAATCGGGTCTTTGGGGCAGGGGGTGCCGGCAGGCGGGGGAAGCTCGGCGCGGGGCGAGACGCGCGGCGGAGTCGGCTTGGGCGGCGTCGGGGGCTGGTTGGGGGACGGCTCCGTCGCCGGCGGCGGGGCCTGCGGCGGCGGGGTTGGCGGCGGAGAACCCCGCGACTCGGCGGGAGGCGGTGAACTCGACGGCGGCACGACCCCGGAAGGGTCGGTCGGCCAAGGTGTCGGCGGCGGGGTTGGGTTTTCCGCTGCTGGCGGTGCGGGGGCTGCCGTTGCGGGCGGTGTTGGGTTGGCCGCCGGCGGCGATGCCGCCGGCG
>JANWYO010000211.1 GCA_025055215.1 Gemmataceae bacterium | reverse complement strand
CGAAATGCTGGGCCCGGAGATTGTCGCCCAGTATCGCGTGGAAAACCACCACGGCAAAATTCTCGAGGAGCACGATTTCCTCGGCACCACTCCCAACGGCGTGCCGGCCTGGATTGATCGCCGTTACGTCCGGGCCGACCTGAAGATTACCACCGGCCTGATCGAACCACACCTGATGGCCGGCTACAGCGGCGGCCGCAAGGTCATCTGTCCTGGCTTGGCCGCCTTGGAAACTGTCAAGGTCTGGCACGGCCCGCGCTTCCTGGAGCACCCCAAGGCCGACTGCGGCTGCGTTGCCGGCAACCCGGTGCACGAGGAGAACACGCGCATCGCCCAGATGGCCGGCTGCGATTTCATCGTCAACGTCTGCCTGGATGGGGAGCGGCGCCTGACCTGGGTCGGAGCCGGAGACATGATCCGCGCCTGGGAAGCGGGTGTGGCCTTCATCGAACAAGTAGTCAAGGCGCCGGTCCCCGAGCCGCTGGACATCGTCGTCACCAGCAGTGCCGGGTATCCCCTCGACACCACCTTTTATCAAGCGGTCAAAGGGATGACCGGCGCGCTACCGATCGTCAAGCCAGGGGGCACGATCATTCTGGCCGCCAGCCTGAGCGAGGGCTTGGGGAGTCCGGAGTTCCAGCACCTGTTAGCCGACAATCCGGACCTCGAAGTATTCCGGCAGCGGATCCTGGGGAGCGATTACTTCGTGATGGACCAGTGGCAGCTGGAAGAGTTGGCCAAGGTCCGATCGCGCTGTCGGGTGAAGGTGGTCAGCGATGGCGTGCCGCCGGAGGTGCTGCGCCGCTGCCACGTCGAGCCGGCCCCCAGCGTGGAGCAAGCCGTCGCGGAGAGCCTGGCGGAGTACGGCCCCGGGGCACGCATCGCCGTCATCCCCAAGGGGCCGTACGTCCTGCCGTATGTCGCCTGAAACCGCCGATCTGGGGCGGTCGGCCGGTCAGTCCGGCCGACCGTCGAACGGATCGACCGCGGCCGGCGGATCGACTTCCAGGTCGGGCCGAGCCAGCCCGGCGGCGCCGCGTGGCGACGTCTCCTGCGCCGGCTTGCGCGACGTGGTCTCCGGCGAAGCGAAGCCGGTGGGGACGACGCGGCCGCCGGTTCGGACCTGCGTGGTCGCCGTCAGTTTCAGGCTCAGCCGCTCGCCGGTCATTTCAACTTCCTGTCCTTCCCGTCGGCAGGTGACGCGGACTTGCCCAGTCAGGTCGATGCGATCATTAAGCCAGGAGATGGTCAGGCGGTCGCACAGGCCGTCGAGATGGTTCGCAGTCACCTTCACCGTGCCGTGGGCCTCGATGGCGCCGTCGGGAGCCTGGAGGTTGAGTCGGTCGCAGACAATTCGGAAGTGGACTTCTTTGTCGGTGCGGGCTTCGAGGTGGGTCTTACCGTCGATGATCTGCACCCGGAGTGTCCACGGACACTCGACCGGGGCGGGCGCTGGGGGCGGCACGGGAGTGAGGGGGGCCGGTGGGGCAGCGGGCGGTGCAGCCGCCGGGGCGGGCGGTGCAGCGGCGGGCGCCACGGCCGCGGGGGTGGGCGATGGGGCATCCGGAGCGGGTGGGGGGGCGGGCGTCGGAAACCCGGCCGGCACCACTTGGCCACCGGAGGCTGGGGCCGGCACTGGCTCTGCGGCGGGCGGTGACGACACCACGGTCGGCGCCGTGGTGCTTGGCGACACGTCGGTGCCTGGCAGGGGGTCGGCCAGCGGTGGGGGCGGCGTGGCCCGCCCCGGCATTTCCGCCGCCGGCACCGCCGGCGGCGGCTCGCCCGCGACGCGCATACCCGTCCCCGTTCCTTGCTTGGGCGGGGCCGTCTCGCCGCCGTTCAGCTTCCCGCGCGCCCAGATGCCAAAACCCGCCATCACCGCGGCCAACGCAGCGGTGATCAGCCAGCGTCCTTTCCAGTCCATGTTCTACGCTCCTCCATGACGAACGACCTTTCAACCACTCTCGTAAGGCCCGCCAGCCTAACAGATTCGTCCCGCCCTGTCTGCGCCGACCGGCTTCCGGGTTTCGTATACTGACCGAAAACGTTGAGGGGCGTCTCCCATGCATGAAGCCGTTCGCCTGCTGCGCGACCTCGTGGCTCGGCCCAGCGTCAACCCGATGGGCCGGCCGATGATGGATCCTGAGCTGACCTACGAACACCGCGTCACCGCTTATCTCGAGGATTTTTTCCGCGGCCTGGGGGTCCCTTATGAAAAGCAGACCGTGGCACCGCTCCGGGAGAACGTCATCGCCCGCTGGCCAATGCCGGGGGCGCGGCGGACGATCATCCTGGAAGCCCACCAGGACACGGTGCCGACCGACCAGATGACCATCGAGCCGTTCGCCGCCCGCATCGAGGGGGGTCGGCTGTATGGTCGGGGTGCGTGCGACATCAAGGGGGGGCTGGCAGCGATGCTGGCAGCGTTTGCCCGGGTGGTGCGCGATCGGCCGCGCGGGGCGGCGAACGTCGTCATGGCCTGTAGCGTGGACGAGGAGCATACGTTTCTCGGGGTGCAGCGGATGGTGCAGGGAGGGCTGCGCGCGGATGCCGCCATCGTAGCCGAGCCCACCCGGCTGAACATCGTTAACGCTCATAAGGGGGTCGTCCGTTGGCATCTCTCGACGACGGGCCGAGCGTGCCACAGTTCGGCGCCGGAGCGGGGTGTGAATGCCATCTATCGCATGGCCCGATTGCTGGTCGGCGTGGAGCAGTATGCCGAGCACCTCCGGGCCTCGCGTGCCGACCCGGTACTCGGGCCGCCGACGCTGAGCGTCGGCCGGATCGAAGGCGGCACCAGCGTCAACACCGTGCCTGACTTTTGCCGGGTGGAAGTTGATCGTCGGCTGATCCCCGGGGAAGACCCGCAGGCCGCGCCCGGCCAGTTGGCCGACTTCCTGAACCAACAGGCAGGGATCGACTTCCCGTTCTCGTGCAATCCGCCGTGGATGGCGAAAGAGGCCCTCAGCCCGGTCGGGTCCGAAGAACTGGTTCGGCAGCTCGGCGAGGCGATTGACAGCGTCGTGGGCCAACACGCGGTCATCGCCGTCCCTTACGGCACCGACGCCTCGACCTTGGCCCGAGGGGGCACCCCCTCGGTCGTCTTTGGGCCGGGCGACATCGCCCAGGCCCACACCTGCGACGAATGGGTGCCGCTCGACGAAGTCGAGCAGGCGAGTGAAATCCTTTACCGATTCATTTGTGCCTGACGGCGAGCCGGAGGCCTTCCCTCACCCCCCGTCGCCGCCGGCAGCAACCGCCGGAGTCCCCCACATGAGAAAGGTCCTCCTCGTCATCGGCGACGCCGCCGAGGTCTTGGACACGATGTACCCACTGTATCGGCTGCGGGAGGAAGGCTACCAGGTGCTGGTCGCCGCCCCGGAAAAGCGAACCTATCACCTGGTGATGCACGACACGCACCCCGATTGGGACATCACGGTGGAGTCGCCGGGGTATCGACTGGCGGCCGACATCGCCTTCCGCGACATCAAGCCGGAGGAATACCTGGGCCTGGTGCTGACAGGTGGCCGGGCCCCGGAGTACCTTCGCTACGACGCCGACCTGTTGCGGGTGGTCCGGTACTTTTTCGACCGCCGGCTCCCCGTGGCCTCCATCTGCCACGGCATCGAGATCGTGGCGGCCGCAGACGTCATCCGCGGCAAGGAAGTGACCACCGTCCGCAAGTGCCGCTTCGATGCGGAGGTCTGCGGCGGACGGTATATTGACCAGGAGGTGGTCATCAGCGGCAATCTGGTGACGGCCCGGACGTGGCATGACAACCATGCCTGGATGCGCGAATACGTGAAACTCCTGCGGCAACGACACTGACGGCGGTGATGCGCTATCTGATCGACGGCTACAACCTGATCCACGCCATGGGACTGATCCGCGGCCGGGCCGGGCCGTGGGGCCTGGAGAAAGCCCGGCGGAACCTGCTGGGCGTGCTCTGGGGCGCGCTGGGCGACGAAGCATCGGAAGTGACCGTGGTCTTCGACGCGGCGTGGGGCCCCGGCGGGGGCCACCCCGCCCCCCCGTTAAGCGGCAATAAAGTACACATAGCCCCAAAAACCAAACCAGCCCAAGATTTTTTAAGCGA
>JANWYO010000163.1 GCA_025055215.1 Gemmataceae bacterium | reverse complement strand
ACGGCGTGGGCCGGCGTCGGCCGCCGGCCTAAGGCAAACAGCTTGACCAATGCCAGCCCGACGACGAAGCCGCCCAAGTGGGCCGCATAGGCCACGCCGCTTTGGAAACCCTCCACCCAGCTCGAGAAGATTTGGAAGGCGAACCAAGTACCGATGGCTACCCAGGCGGGGACCTCGGTCAGGATGCGGAAGAGAATGACCACGACGCGCTTGTGCGGGAAAAGGAGCAGGTAACTGCCCAAGACACCAGAAATCGCCCCGGAAGCTCCCACGCAAGGCGTTAGGGCCTCCTGGCTCCCTAGACCAAAACGCGCCACCGTGTCGAACACCTGGGCGAGTGCCGCCAGCACCCCGCAAACCAGGTAAAAGATCAAGAAGCGGACGTGCCCCAGGGCATCTTCGACGTTATCGCCGAAAATCCACAAAAACAGCATGTTGCCCAACAGATGCAGCCAGCCGGCGTGCAAGAACATCGACGTGAGGAGCGTGAGATAGACGGGGCCGGGGGTCTTGGCCAGCCCGGGGATGGTCAGGTAGCCGCCGGTGACCGGGTCGGGGACGACGTGAGTTTCGGTGATGACATCGCGGCCGGTGACGATTTCGCGCGGTACGGTGGCCAGCGCATACACGATGGTCGCATTGCGGCCCATGTCTTCGGCGAGAACGAACACGACGAGGTTGGCCGCGATGAGGAGATAGGTGACGTACGGCCACGAGCGGCGATCGGTGTTGTCGTCGAATAAGGGGACTACCACGGGAACCTCCGATCGGAGAGGATGGACGGTGGCAGGATACCACAGGGCGCCGGCGGGCGGCAAGGCGGCCCGCCGGCGGGGCGTCCTTGTGGATTTCGGCGCTGCAACGGTGTAACGGCGGTGGTGGATCCTTGGGTTCGCGCCTGCGCGAGGCTGTCGAACGCTTGTGGGGCACGCAGCGAGCGCGAAACGATGAATCGGCGCGGAATGATGAATCGGAAGCACAAAATGAGGAGTCGCGGTGAGGTTGGGCTCATCTGGGAACTTGCCGTGGCACATGTAGAATGAGAGGCGACAATACCGACGGCTACGGATTCTCAGCCCACCGTGCCCGCTGTTCGGCGACCGACCCACCTACCCACTGCGAGCTACGAGCGTGCCATGATCTCCGTCGTCAGCATGGTCATCGGATTGCTGAGTGTCGGGTCGGAGCCGTTGCCGGCAGTGGTGGAGTTTAACCGGGACATCCGCCCGATCTTGTCGGACCATTGTTATCAGTGTCACGGACCGGACGAGCGGCAACGACGGGCGGGGCTGCGATTGGACACGGCGGCCGAGGCCCTGGCGCCGCGCGGCGGCCGGCCGGCGCTTGTCGCCGGCTGGCCGGAGCGGAGCGAACTCTATCGCCGGATCACCGCTGCTGATCCGAGCGAACGGATGCCGCCGGCCAGCACGGGGCGAAACCTCAACGAACGGCAAATGGCACTGCTCCGCCGCTGGATCGAGCAGGGCGCCACCTATCAGGCCCATTGGTCGTTTCTGCCGCCTCGGCGGCCCAGCCCTCCGCCCGTTCGTGATCCTCGCTGGCCCCGTAACCCGATCGACACCTTCATCCTCGCCCGCCTCGAGCAAGAGGGCCTGACCCCGGCCCCCGAGGCCGACCGCCCCACCCTGCTGCGGCGCGTCACGCTTGACCTCACCGGCTTGCCGCCAACCCCCGACGAGATCGCTGTCGCCCTCGCCGACTCGTCCCCCGACTGGTATGAAAAGCAAGTTGATCGCCTGCTCGCCTCGCCACGCTTCGGCGAACGCCTCGCCCTCCGCTGGCTCGAGGCCGCACGCTACGCCGATACCAACGGCTACCAGACCGACGGTGAGCGGACCATGTGGCGGTGGCGGGATTGGGTCATCGACGCCTGTAACCGCAACCTCCCTTTCGACCAGTTCACCATCGAGCAGTTAGCCGGCGACCTGCTCCCCAATCCCACCCTGGAGCAGCGCATCGCCACGGGCTTCAATCGCAATCACCGCGGCAATTCCGAGGGAGGTATCATTCCCGAGGAGTTCGCCGTCGAGTACGTCGCTGACCGCGTCGAAACCACTGGGACGGTGTGGCTGGGCCTGACCCTGACCTGCGCCCGCTGCCACGACCACAAGTACGACCCGCTCACGCAGAAGGATTACTATCAGCTCTTCGCCTTCTTCAACAACGTGCCGGAGCGCGGCAAGGCGGTCAAGTTCGGCAATTCGCCGCCGTACATCCTGTCGCCGACGCCGGCGCAACAGGAGGAGTTGGCCCGACTCGACGCGCAGCTTCAGTCGGTCGCCGACGAGTTGACCCGGCGCGAAGCGGAGATTGCGGCCCGACAACGGGAATGGGAGAAGTCGCTGGCGAAGGCGGGATCGATCGATTGGTCTGTCCGCCGCGGCCTGCTGCTGCACGAACCGCTGGCTGGCCCGACCCAGGGGCGATTCGTCGACGGTCCGCCGGCCTCCGTTGCCGGGCCGCGCGGCCCGGCAACAAACTTCGACGGCCGATGCTTCCTCGACCTGGGTGATGTCGCCGAGTTCGGCTTCTACGACAAGTTCACCCTCAGTGCCTGGGTCAAGCCCGCCAGCCTCGAGCGCGGGACCATCCTCTCCCGAATGACCGACACCGCCCGGGCCGAGGGCTACGCCGTGCAGCTGAAGGCCGGCAAACTCCAGGTCAACCTCGTCAAGCGCTGGCTCGACGACGCCATCCGCCTGGAGACGGTCACGGCCCTGGTGCCTGATCGGTGGCAGCATGTCTGTGTCAGCTACGACGGCAGCCGGCTAGCCCGAGGAGTGCGCGTTTATGTCGATGGCCAGCCGGCCGAGGTTAGGGTCCTGCTCGACGACCTCAATCAGTCCTTCCACAGCTCGGAGCCTTTCCGCGTCGGCTCAGATGGGGGCACCGAGCACCGTTTCCGCGGAGCCATCGCCGAGGTTCGCGTCTACAACCAGGCCCTTTCCGCCGAGGAAGTCCGGACGCTGGCGACGCTGGAGTCGGTCGAAGAAATCGGCCACATTGCTCCCGAACGACGCAGCCTGGGCCAGCAACTTGCCTTGCGATTCTGCTTTTTAGAGCGGGCCGCCCCGGAGCCGATCCGCACACTGGCCGCACGACGCGTCGAACTGGAGGAGAAGCGGCAGCGCTTTGTCGAAAGCTTGCCGACGACGATGGTCATGGAAGAGTTGCCGACGCCCCGGGACACGTTCATCCTGGTCCGGGGCGTTTACGATAGGCCGGGGGCGAAGGTGGTCGCAGACGTGCCCGCCTGCCTGCCGCCTTTGTCGCGCCGGGGAGCGGTCAATCGGCTCGACCTCGCCCGCTGGCTGGTGCAGCCCGACCATCCCCTGACGGCGCGCGTCGCCGTCAATCGCATGTGGCAGCTGCACTTCGGCACGGGCATCGTCAAGACCGTCGATGACTTCGGCAGCCAGGGCGACTGGCCCAGCCATCCCGAGTTGCTCGACTGGCTGGCCACCGAATTCATCCGCCTCGGCTGGGACGTCAAGGCCCTGCACCGCTTGATCGTCACCAGCGCCACCTACCGTCAATCGTCGAAGGCCACCCCGGCCTTGCTCCAGAAAGATCCCGAAAATCGCCTGTTGGCTCGAGGCCCCCGCTATCGCCTGTCGGCCGACATGGTCCGCGATCAGGCGTTGGCAGTCAGCGGCTTGCTGGTTGAGCGTCTGGGTGGGCCGTCGGTCAAGCCGTACCAGCCGGCGGGCTTGTGGCGGGAGTTGACTGGAGGTGTTGACTACCAGGCGGACCGAGGCCCGAACCTCTACCGCCGAAGCCTATACACCTTCTGGAAACGAACGGCACCCCCGCCGATGATGACGACGTTCGACGCTGCCAACCGCGAGACCTGCACCGTGCGGGAGTCGCGGACCAACACGCCACTGCAAGCGCTTAACCTGATGAACGACGTGACCTTCGTAGAAGCGGCCCGCGCCCTGGCCGAGCGCGTCATGAGCGAGTCGGGGCCGGGGCCAGCCGAGCGCTTGAGCCGCGCGTTCCTCCGAGCGACGGCCCGGGTGCCGACCGAGGCCGAGCGGCGGATCCTGGTCGAAGGCTGGCGGTATCATCGCCAACGTTACGAGCAGGACCGGATCGCCGCGGCTCAGCTCGTCGGCGTCGGCGATTCGCGGCCGAATCCGCAGCTGGATGTCGTGGAATTGGCGGCCTACACCGCGATGACCAGCGTCATTCTCAACCTCGACGAGACGCTGACGAAGGAATAGGCGGGGGGATGGCGTCGGCACGGGGCGGGGTTGGCGGACCCGGCCCAAGCCGGGCCCGCCAATTTACGTCACCCCGCTGGCCGTCGCTTCAGCCATCACCTGCTCCGGCGTCCAGTCCGCCACTGGCCGAATGGCCGACAGCCGGCCGCGCACCATCACCGCCAAGGTGTCGCAGACGCCGAGTAGCTCCGGCAAATAGCTGCTGACAAACACGATGCCCCGCCCTTGGGCCGCCAACTCGCCCACCAGGCGGTAAATCTCGGCCTTGCTGGCGACGTCGATGCCCCGGGTCGGTTCGTCGAGGAGGAGGAGGTCGGCCTGCTGGTGGAGGAGTCGGCCCAAGGCTACCTTCTGCTGGTTGCCACCCGAAAGTTCGCCGACCGGCTGCTCGGGATCGCGATGACGCACCTGAAGGCGTTCGAGCCAAGTGGCCACATCGCGGCGCCGCCGGCTCAGGTCGAGCCAGCCGAACCGGCTATACGGTCGCAGCCAGCTGTAGGTAAGGTTGTCGGCGATGCTTTGCGGCAGGGCCAAGCCCTCGCTCTTGCGATCTTCGCTCAGGAGTCCCAGGCCGTGGTTGATTCGTTGCCACGGCTCAAAGCGCGTGCCCGCCAGAGCGCGGACGACGATGTCGCCACGGCGAACCGGCTCGAGGCCGAAGATGGCGCGGAGGAGTTCGGTTCGCCCGGCGCCCACGATCCCGGCGATGCCCAAAATCTCGCCGCGGTGCACGACGAGGTCCACGCCACGCGGCAGCTCGATGCCGGCCAGATCGCTGACTCTCAGGATTGGCTCGCCGATCGCGTGCGGCACCCGCGGGTATTGCTCGCCAAGCTGCCGGCCGACCATCCGCTCCACGATTTGCTCCGCGGTGAAGTCCGCCACCGCGCCGGTGCCCACACTTTGACCGTCGCGCAGCACGGTGAAGCGATCCGCTAGTTGGCGTACCTCTTCCAGGAAATGGCTGATGTAAACGACCGTGACCCCGCGGTCGCGCAATCGCCGAACCAGGCCGAACAGCCGCTGGGCGTCGGCCTGCGATAAGGAACTGGTGGGTTCGTCGAGGACGAGGAGGCGAACGTCGAGGAGGAGAGCACGGGCGATTTCCACCAGCTGCCGGGCGCCGGGGCTGAGTCGGGCCACTGGGCTGTCGGGGTGGATTTCGGGATGTTGCAAGACGGCCAAGGCCTCTTCGACACGGCGGCGCTGGGCGCGGCGCCGGAGGAAACCCCAGCGTGTCTCCTCCAAGCCTAGCAGGACATTGGCCTCGACGGAGAGATGCGGGGCGAGGGTCAACTCCTGGTAGACCATCGCCACGCCGTGGCGCCGAGCCTCCTGGGGATCGGCCGGGGCATAGGGGCGGCCGTCCAGGGTCATGCTCCCGGCATCCGGAACGAGCGCGCCGCTGAGGACCTTCATCAACGTTGATTTGCCGGCACCGTTTTCTCCGACCAGCGCGTGAATTTCGCCAGCCCTCAGCTCCAGGTCGACGCCGCGCAGGGCCTCCGTGGGGCCGAAGCGCTTGACGATGCCGGACATGGAGAGTCGGCAGGACACGGAGCGGCGGTCTCAAGATTGAGGGAAAGCAGCGTTCCTCAGCGCTGATCGACGACCACGGCTTCGTAGCCCGTCCCCTTGCGGACGATCCGGAAGCGTGTTTCGCGGATCTGATGTTCCTTCAGACCGCGGAAGGCCAACTCCTTGCGGAGGAGGTCGGCCTCGAATTGTTCCGGGAAGAAAGCGACGATGTGGTTCGGGACTTGCGGCAGCTGCAAGGCCTGCGCCAGGCTGCGGACCGACTCGGGCACGTCATCGACCCAGTACATGCGCTGGATTTTCCGGAGGTCTTCGATCTCGCCAGTGGCGGGGCGCTGGGTCAGATCACGAATGATGCGGTATTGGCCGTCAGGCTCCGGGATGCCCAGAATGGCACCCAGGGCCTGGAGCTGGCGGGCGTAATCGTTGCCGTCGCGGGTGTCGAAGTTCATGACCCAACGGATGACCCGACGGGTGCGGACATCGAGGTTGCCGTGGCCTGGGCCGGTGCCGCTTCCGGTGCCGCGGTCGGTGCCGCTGTCTTTGCCGCCGTCGCGGCCACCGCCGCCGCGGCCACCGCTGCCGGCCAGCCCCTCCATCAATTGCCGCCGCGCTTCCTTGCTCACCTTGGCCAAGGCTGCCGCTGCCACTCGGCTTTCCTCGATCATCCGCATCGCGTCGGGGTCGTTCTTGAACTCGGGAAAGTCGATCGGGTCAACCTTGGCCGGGGGCAGGTCCTCAAACCGCGGGACCGATGGGGTTTCGTTTGAGGGAGTGGGTCGCTCCTGAACGTTTTCCCGGGGTGCCTCACCCGTGCCTGGCCCGTCACCGGTCAGGCCCGGCAGACCGCCGCCTCCGCCGATCGCGATGGGCTCCAACGGCAAAGGATCGGTGTTGCGGGCGAGCCTGATGCCCAATACTGCCAAGACCACCAGGAGGCCGAGTCCCAGACCGTGGACCAGGAGCGAGCCGGCCGCCGACATGGGAAGCTCGTGATGGGCCGAATAGCGCTGCCAGATTGTTTTTTCCGGCGGCACATATGGCCGCTTGGCTCGGGGCACGGTGGTGTCTGTCGTCGGCTGGGACGGATCGGTGAGCATGTCAGTCCCCAAAGTGGACCATCACGGCGATTCTAACTTTGAGCATACTTTACCCAAACCTGCGCCGGCAAGCGAGACGCTCCGTTTCGTGCCGGGTGCCGATCTGCCAATTCCACCGTGGCTTCGTGCTGCGGGTGGCTCGACCCGACGGCGAGCGGCAGCCGCCGCCAGTGCGCGGGGCGCGAAACTGTGTCGGTCGCCGAGAAGTTCGGCCAACTGCGTGGGCGGCTTGGGTCTGCGTGTGGGATTCGGCTGGGCGAGGGTGCAGCGGCGACCAGGGATTGATCGGTTTGCGCTCACTCGAGGATGGGAACCGCGTGCTCGGCACCCAGGGATCGCGAATCGATCAATCGTGAGCGGCAAAAGAGTCATCGGCGGAGAGCGGGGAAAACCGCCGCCATGAGCGCGCCACCCCGCCCTGAACGAGCATCCCGCTCGGATTGTGCTTCTCGATACGACAGGCTAGCATGGGGGGAAGAGGCAGGCTGTTGCCATCCTCGCCTTTCATCTCTCGGGGCGAGTACGCAAGGGGGACTCATGGCTCCGACGGTCTTGCTGATCGATGACGATCCGGTGAGCCTGACGCTCATGCAGCGGATTCTGGAGCGGGCAGGCTACCGGGCGGTGATGGCCGCGGACGCCAACCACGGCTTGGCTCTTCTGGAGCGTGCATCGCCGGCGCTGCTGGTCGTGGACTTGATGCTGCCACTGCAAAGCGGCTTCCACCTCATCGAGAAACTGCGCCGCTGCCCTCTCGTACCGCCGCGCATCATGGTGGTGACGGCCAGTGAGGAAGAGCGTCTGGAGGCACACGCTCGGGAGCTGGGCGTGGATGCCTACTTGCGGAAACCGTTGCACGCTGAGGCGTTTTTGGCCGAGGTGCAGCGCCTGTGCCCGATGGTGGTCCCGGCCGATACCCCTGGCGTGGTGCGATGAAGCGCCAGGCGGCACGGGCTGGTCGCGGCCGATGGCCGCGACCAGGCGCTGTCATTCCCGTGAGGCAAGTGAGCGTCCCTCCGAATTTCAGTGGGGCGAGGGTGCAAGGACGGAGGGCAATCGATCGCTTCGCGCTTGCGCGACGATGGGAGTCGCGTCCTCTGCACCCAGGAAGCGTCGACGATTCATGGATTCGTGCTCCCTGCGCGTCGAGCGACTACGAACCGATGAATCCGGGGCGCGAAACGAGGAATCAGAGGGGAGAGAGGAAAGCCGCCGTCTGGAGCGCGCCACCGAGCCCCAAACGTCAGGTGTACCCGGGCAAGTCGCCTTGTTCGGCGTGGCGATTTTGTCTACATACAGGGCCGGCGCGGCAGCGTGGGCGAGCATCCATGTCGATGTCGGAACTAGTGCTGGTTTCTCGTCCGCCGTCTCTCCGGGTCGCTGGGCGGAAACCCAAGAAGGGGCCAGGGCATGGAACTCGCCGTTCGCCGAGGGGCCGATCGCTTCGTTCCCCCGGGGTCGTATCGGAAGCTGGAAGCACGCTTGCGGGAGCGCTCGGCCGAGTTGGCGGAGATGCCGGCCGTCGTCTTGTCGTGCTTCGATCGCAGCACGCGGTTGTTGCCTTTTGTGCTTTACGATCAATGGATGTTCCCGTCGGGCGCGCGGTCGGTAGCTGGTGCCCTCGTCCAAGCCGGTTTCGCGCGGACGCGGGCGGTGTTTCAGCTGTGGAACCCGAATTTCCGCCCGAGCGAGGCGCGGATTGACGGCCGACCCCCGGAACTGCTCCTTCTGTCAAGCATGCAGATTCATGCCCGCCAGGCGTATGAGGCCATCCGGGATGCGTGGCGGATGGGGCCTGAGCGCCCCCTGATCATTTGCGGCGGCCCGAAGGCGGTGTATGAGCCGTACCACTTCTGGCCGATCAAGAGTAAACAGGGGCCTATTGGCCCCGACGTGGTCTGCACCGGCGAAGTCTACGTCTTGCTCGATTTGCTCAACGTGCTGCTCGAGCACCGGGGCCGAGGCGAGGGCCTGCGCCTGGCATTCGAGCGCGCCCGGCGTACCGGGGCGCTGGAGGACGTTCCCGGCCTCGTCTACCTCGATCCACAGGCCACACTGGAAGAGCCGGTGCTGGTGGACACCGGGCTGCAACGCCTGGTGCAGCACTTCGACGAGTTACCGCCGGAGTACCTGGGCCTGACCGTCATGGAGTTCCCTCATCGGGGCACCGGCCTGTCGCCGCGCCCCATCCCGGAGCATCGCGTGCGCGACTACGTCAAATTCGTCAGCGTGGTGACGACCCAGGGGTGCAAGTTCAACTGTCCCTATTGCCCGATCCCGGCCTTGAACCAGAAGACATGGCGTTACCGCAGTCCGGAATCACTCGTTCACCAGTATCGCACCCTGTTCGAGCGCTTCCGCATCAAGTTCGGCTTCGGCACCGATGATAACTTCTTCAACCACCGCGAGACGGCCGAGGAGTTGTTGACCGCCCTGGCTCGAGCCAAGACCGGACGGCATCCCCTGGGCACGAAAATCCGCTGGGGCACGGAAGCGACCCAGTTCGACACCTACAAGAACCGCGACCTGCTACCGGTGGCCCGGGCCGCCGGTTTGGCGGCCATCTGGTTCGGCATTGAGGACCTTACCGCGGAATTAGTAAACAAGGGGCAGAAGCCTGAAGTGACGCTGGAGCTGTTCCGTCTGATGCACGCCCACAAGATCGCCCCGATGGCGATGATCATGTTCCATGAGGGGCAGCCGTTCTACAGCCGACATTCGCTCTACGGCCTGGCGAATCAGGTTGAGTTTCTGCGCCGGGCGGGGGCCATCTCGGTGCAATGCACGGTCCACACCCCGGCGGTTGGCACCCGCGAATACGAGAAGACGTACCACACCGGTCGAGTCATCCGAGCCGTGGGGAAGTATGTGATCCCCGAGGCGAAAATCGATGGCAACCACGTCACCGTGGCCGGGAAGGAGCCTGCATGGCAGCGGCAGCTCAAGCTCCTGGGGGGCTATGCGACCTTTTATAACCCGCTGAACCTGCTGCGGGCGCTGAAACGAGACGGTTCGCCGCTGTGGAAAATGCGGCTTGGCTACCAGGCGGCGGGCTTGGTCGCCACTCTGTGGACGGCCGTGCGCACGCTGCCGTACGTCATCCGACTTTGGAAGGGACCGCTCCAGCTGCACGCCGGCCCGCCTCCCATGCAGACGGTGCCGGTGCGTCGGCCCACCCATGCCTTCCCGCGCCTGCCGGCATCGGCCCTCCGTGAACTGGAAGCGGCAGACCACTCCCAGCCGGTCCCCTCTCCGTTGCGTGCCGCGTGACCCGCCACGAACATTGATACCTCGGTCTGGTCGGTCCCTGGCCGCGGGGCGTGTCGCCGTGCCGAGCAGGGCCAGGGTGTCCCTCTGGATTGCGGCGGATCGAGGCTGCACTGGCGGAGAGGGATTGATCGGCTCGCGCTGGCGTGAGGGGCTAGACGAGTGCCAGGCAGGCAGCGAACGTTCATGATGCATCGTAGCGGTCGCTGTGGGTCGAGCGAACGCGAACCGATGAATCATGGGGCGAAGCGAGGAATCGGCGAGGGCAATAACCACCGCCTGGAGCCCTCAAGCCCACCCCAATCGATCGGTGAACCCGGGCGGCAGCCTTGCTTTTCGCTCCCGGGGCCGGGAGAATAACAGGGCGTCGCCGCCCGCAGGCGGCGACGCCCGCCGTTGGTGCCCGCCTCGACGACCGACCGGGGCACGGCGGCGCTGAGTCGGTGCCCTCCTGGAGCGGGCGACGGGTCGCCGCGATCCCACGAAAAGGACTTGGCGTGACGCAGAGCGTTCAAGAGCAGACCGGGCTGGGTAATTATTTTGTCGCCAATTACCCGCCGTTTGCGTACTGGAAGCCGGAGCATGTGCCGGCGGCGAGGGCGGCTTTGGCCCAGCCGCCGGAGCCGGGGACACCCCTCGGCTTGTACCTGCACATTCCCTTTTGCCGGAAGCGATGCAAATTCTGCTACTTCCGGGTCTACACCGACAAGAACGCTCGAGATGTCGAAACCTACCTCGACGCCCTGGCCCGCGAAGTGGAATTCTACAGCCAGCAGCCGGTCGTCGGGGGGCGGTCGCTACAGTTCGTCTACTTCGGTGGGGGGACGCCGTCGTACCTGAGCGTGGCTCAGCTGCGGGGCCTGGTAAGCCGGCTTAAGAGCGCCTTCTCCTGGGCCGACGCCGCGGAAGTCACCTTTGAATGCGAACCGGGGACTTTGCAGCGGCCAAAGCTGGAGGCCCTCAAAGAGCTGGGAATCACCCGCCTCAGCCTCGGCATCGAAAACTTCAATGACAAGATTCTTGAAGCCAATGGCCGCGCCCATCTCTCTGCGGAAATTTTCCGCGCGTATGCTTGGGCCCAGGAGATCGGCTTCCCGCAGATCAACATCGACCTGATCGCCGGCATGGTCGGCGAATCGTGGGACAACTGGCGTGAGGTGGTCCGCCGGACCATCGAACTGTCCCCCGACAGCGTGACCATCTACCAGATGGAACTGCCGTTCAACACCGTCTTTTCCCGCGAATTGCGGACGCTCGGCCCGGAGGAGCCGCGCCCGTTTCCCATCGCCGATTGGCCGACGAAACGGGCCTGGGTCGATTACGCCTTCGACCAACTGGGGCAGGCGGGCTACACCCTCTCCAGTGCTTACACCCTCGTCAAGGACCCACGGCGAGGTCGGTTCGTTTACCGCGACAGTCTGTGGCATGGGGCCGACATGTTCGGCACCGGCGTGGCGTCGTTCGGCCACATTCGCGGCGTCCATGTCCAGAATGTCGATACCTGGGAAGAGTACCTGACCCGGATTCAGCGCGGCGAGTTTCCCTTCGGCCGGGCGCTTCCGGTTCAGTCGCGTCAACGGCTGATCCGGGAGATGATCTTGCAACTGAAGACCGGGGCCATCGATGTTGGCTATTTCCAAGAGAAATTCGAGGAAAACGTGCTGGCACTCTTCGAAAACGCTTTTCGCGAGCTGGCCGACCTGGGGCTGCTCCGCCGGCACAACGGGCGGATCGAGTTGACTCGGCAGGGGCTGCTCCAGGTGGACCGCCTCCTGCCGAATTTCTTTGAGCCGGACTTCCGCGGACCACGCTATACTTAAGACGACTTCCGACGTGTCCCTCCCATGCCGGCTGACCGCACCTTCCTGATGGGCAAATTCGCCGCCTTGTTGCCGGGGGACCTGCGCTACGCCCCGCGCAACCACATGTGGTGCCGTGAAGTCGAGGGAGGCCTCCGCTTTGGCTTCAGTGCGTACGCGGTCCGCCTGATGCAGGACGTCTATTTCCTCGATTGGATCGTCGATGCCGGCACCGCCGTCAACTTCTTGCAGCCGATTGGGCACATCGAAACTTCGAAGGCGGTGGCCGACCTGTTCGCGCCGGCCAGCGGGATCATCGTGCGGTTCAATCCCGAACTGCTGAAGGATCCGTCGGCCATCAACGTCGATAAGTACGGGGCCGGCTGGCTGTTTGAGATGACCGCCTCGGTCGCTGAGCTGCTGGACGTCGACCAGTACTATCAATACCTCGACGAGAACTGGGAAAAGACCCAGCGCTTCATCAAGGGAAAAATTACCGCCGAGGACTGAAACCAATGAGTCGTCTGACCGTGGTGGTGTCGCAGGCCCAGGGCAAGCACCCGGCCAGGAGGGCGTTGGAAGAGTCACTCACCGCGGCCCTCATCATGGAGCCGGGCCTGGATGTCTCGGTCGTGCCCCACCTCTACGACCTCGATGCCCAGCACACCGGCCGGCTCTTCCTGGAATCGATCCGCGGCGACATGGTGGTCCTCTGCTGGATGTATCCTCGGGCCGCGTTCTGGCTCCTCGACCGTGACGGCATCAAGGGACATTGGGGCGAAACCCGACTCAAGCCCCCGGACGCCGACGAGGAAGAGGAGGCCGATCCCGAGCCAGCCAAGGGTATCGGATCGGTGAACGTCCCGGACCGGTACATTTATTGCCTCGATCTGCGGGACTTTCCCAGTCACGAACCGTATGTCGAGGAGGTGCGCCGCATCGCGGCCGAGTGCCGGGAGCGTCGGGCGGCGGAGAGGTCCCTTGCCTCGGGCGAGCCGACGCTGGTTCCGCTCGGCGTGTATCCACGCCGAGCGGAAGCGGGTGCCGCCGAGGCGGCCCCTGAGCAGGCGCCCGCCTTTTCGCCGGAAAGCCTCCTCGCCCCGCCCGCGCGCCGCTGGTATCCGGTGATCGATTACAGCCGCTGCACCAACTGCATGGAGTGCATCGACTTCTGCCTGTTCGGCGTCTATGGCGTGGATCGGCTCGACCGGATCATCGTCGAAAATCCGGACAATTGCAAACGCGGCTGCCCGGCGTGCAGCCGCGTTTGCCCCGAGCACGCCATCATGTTCCCCGAGTACAAAAGCCCTGCGATCGCGGGCGCTGCCATCGGCGGCGTCAATGGATTGAAGATCGACCTCAGCAAACTCTTCGGCGGCAGCGATGCGTTGCAGATCGCCGCGCAGGAACGCGATCGGGAGCTGATCGCGGCCGGCCGGGAGGCGGTTGGCCTGAGCGTCGGCATCCCCAAACGCCAAGCGAACAAGTCCGCAAAGCCCAAGGATGAACTGGACAATCTGATCGACGCCTTGGACTCCTTGGACCTCTGAACAGCGAAGTCGCCTCAGTCGCGTCCCTGGGCGCTGGTTGTGACGCCACGGCGCCATCGCCTGGGTTTGGTGTCATGGCCGGTGTCGCGTGCCTTGGGCCAGCGACCAGCGCCAAGGCTGCCATCCCTCCTTGCGATCGCCAAAATCCCCAGTATAGTCAGACGCATGTTCCTTCCCTTCCCGCGATGACAGACCAAAGGAAAGCGCCATGGGGTACAAACAGACCGCCACGCACCGCTTCGGTAAAGGTTCGTATCACCAGGTCGGCCTGGTTCGCGGCCAGTTCGGCAACGTGCCGATGGACCGCTGGCTGTCCTTCCTCCAGGAGACCGGCTTCGACGGCTGGGAGGAAGCCAGCTGGGAACTTGATCTGGCGCGCTGCGGCGACGACGCCGGGGCGGAAGCGTATGCGAAGGAACGGGTGGCGCTGGCTCAGAAGTACGGCCTGGAGATTTTCACCGTTGCCGCTCATCTCCAGGGTCAAGCCTTGGGGGATGAACCGAGCGCCAAGACCCTGCAATTCGTCGGCGGCGAGGCCGTGGCCGCTTACAAGGCCTGGCGCGACAAGGGCAACCAGCCCCCGCGGACCGATCCCTATTTCGTCCCGGAAGATGTCGGCCGACTGATCCACCAGAAGGCCCAACGCGACCTCCTGGCCTGCGTCCGCTTGGCGCATTACCTCGGGAAGCTGCAAAATCGCAAGGTCCCGATCCCGGGTTTTGTCGGCTCGCCAGCCCACTGTTGGAGCCATTTCTTCCTGTTCCCACCGCTGCCGACCAACCTGGGTGGCCATCCCATTCCCGATGTACGGCAAGTGAGTCTGGAGCTTCTGGTCGAACGGTTCGGGCCGGTGTGGGATGCGTGCAAGAAATACGGTGTCACCTTCGACCTCGAGTGTCACCCGAGTGAACGGGCGATGGGAGACCTGGAGTCGGCGAGTGATTACATCAACTTCATGTGCAAGGCCGGCTACGAGGGGGTCGTCGGCTTCAATCTCGACGGCTCGCACATGGAATGGCAAGGCGTGTCGGTGATCCAGTTCATCCGCGAGTTCGGCGACTTCATCCACTGTGCCCACATCAAGGGGGTATGGGTCAGCCGCGAACACACCCGCGCCGGATTGTTGGGCGGCCATCGCCCTATGGGCCATCGATTGAATGGCTGGAACTTCGTGACCGCCGGCACGGCTCGAGACGCCAACAGCGTGGAAGAAATCCTGATCGAACTGAACCGGGCGGGTTACGACGGCGCCGTGAACATCGAATGGGAGGACAACGACGCCGAGCAGCACGCCGGCGCCAAGACGGCGTTGGCCAACGTCCGCCGGGCGGACAATCCCCCCAGCGGCATGCGTCACGATGAGATGCTCCGAGCCTAACGCCACGGGTTTCGCGCTCGCCGGCTGCCGGCGAGCGCGAACACGTGGGCCGGGAGCCGCCGTCTTGCTGGGGTGCCCCCCGTTGTTGGGGCGAGGTTGATCGCTCCAGGCGCCGGTTCATCTTCGCACTTGCCGATTCGGCCCACGTTCCATCGGTTCGCGTTCGCTCGGCACGCACCCAGCGCTCAACGATGAATCGTGAACGTTCGCTGCCTGCCTGACACTTGTCCCCTGTCCTACCGCGAGAGCTAACCGATCCATCCCCCTCCACCGCTGTCACCTCGCCCCCCTCGGCAATCTGGGAGGACATCGTCTCGCCTTGGCCCGGCTTGGGGCGGGATTTATAATTCCCCCGGGTAGCGACCACCTCCGCCAAAAGGAATTGTCCATGCCCGAAGCCTTTCTTCTGTCGGCGGTTCGCACGCCGATCGGCAAATATCTCGGGGGACTCTCGAGCCTGCCAGCGACAGAACTCGGCAGCATCGTGGTGCGGGAGGCGCTGCGTCGGGCGGGGGTAGCCGGTGAGCAGGTGGACGAAGTCATCCTGGGGCAGGTGTTCCAGGCTGGGGCCGGCCAGAACCCGGCGCGGCAAGCCGCCCTCCGGGCCGGCTTGCCGCAGACCGTGGCGGCCGTCACGGTGAACAAGGTCTGTGGCTCCGGGTTGAAAGCCGTCATGCTCGCCGCCCAGGCCATCCGCGCCGGCGACGCTGACCTGATTGTTGCCGGTGGCATGGAAAGCATGAGCCAAGCCCCCTATCTCTTGTTCGGCGCCCGCGCCGGCTGGAAATATGGCGACCAGAAGGCCGTCGATGCCATGATCCACGACGGCCTGTGGTGTGCCTTCGAGCACTGGCACATGGGTGAAGCGGCGGAGCACATCGCGGCCTGCTACGGCGTCTCGCGGGCCGAGCAAGACCGCTTCAGCGCCCGAAGCCAACAGCGTGCCGCCGCCGCTTGGGAGCGGGGGCTCTTCGCGGCGGAGACGGTGCCGGTCCCTGTCGGCAGCGGGCCCAAAGCCACGCTGGTGAACCGCGACGAGGGAATTCGGCCGGAGACCACCCCCGAGGCGCTGGCCCGCCTGAAACCGGCGTTTCGGTCCGACGGCACGGTGACGGCCGGCAACGCCTCCACCCTCAGCGACGGCGCCGCCGCCGTGGTCGTGGCGTCCACGCGGGCCGTGGAGCGGCTCGGTGCTCGGCCGATGGCGCGCGTCGTCGCCTATGCCACCAGCGGTGTCGCGCCCAAGGACATCTTCATCGCCCCGGTTCATGCCGTCCGCCGGGTTCTGGAGCGGGCCCAGCTCACTCTCAACGACATCGACCTGTTCGAGCTGAACGAAGCCTTCGCCGCGCAGATGCTGGCCTGCACTCGGGAGCTTCCGCTCGACGAGGCCCGGGTGAATGTCCGTGGCGGGGCCATCGCCTTGGGCCATCCGATTGGCGCCTCGGGGGCACGGGTACTGGTAACGTTGCTTCATGCCTTGCAGCAGCAAGGCATGAAGCGCGGCTTGGCCTCACTGTGCCTGGGCGGGGGCAATGCCGTGGCGATGGTGGTAGAACGAACCTGACTGCTGACCTCCGGCCGTGGCCGCGGGCGTGGCCCCGCCTCCGGGCGGGCCACGCCGCCGCCCTGCGAGGACGCCGATGACCACCGCCTACGATCGCTGGCTCCGCGAAAACGCCGCCGCCCCCATGCGCCCCCAGCCCCCCACCACCGGCAGCGGCATGGCCCAACAGGCCCAGTACAAGCCACCCCACCACCCCCACATAAAACCCCCCACCCAACACGGCGACCCCGGCCAAAA
>JANWYO010000147.1 GCA_025055215.1 Gemmataceae bacterium | reverse complement strand
GCTGGGGGGGGGGGGGGTGGGGTTTTTTTCTCTGGGGGGGGGGGGGGTGGGGGGGGGGGGGGGCCCGCCGGGGGGGGCCCCACCACCCGCCGCCCACCGCGGCCGTGGGCCGGCACACACGCCCCGAAGCAAAAGTCGTGGCCGCGGTCGTCCATCCCGCCGAACGTCGAGGAATCGTCATGCGACTTGCCACCATCCAAACCCCCGCCGGACCTCGTGCCGCCGTCGCCAGCGACGGCCAATTTGTCGATCTGCACGCCTCGGACCCGACGCTTCCCACCTCGGTTCGAGAACTCCTCCGCCAAGGGGCGGAAGCGCTGGCCCGGGCGGCTCAGGCTGCCCGGCAGCCTCGTGCGGTCAGGTACGACGCCGCTCAGGTCGCCTTGCACGCGCCGATCATCGACCCACCCAAAATCATCTGCGTCGGCCTCAACTACCGCGACCACGCCCAGGAGAGCGGCGTCCCCATCCCCAAGGAGCCGGTCCTGTTCAGCAAATATGCCACCGCGATCATCGGCCCCGACCAACCGATCGTTCTGCCGAAGGTCAGCGCGGAGGTCGATTACGAGGCTGAGCTGGTCGTCGTCGTCGGCCGCCGCGGCCGACCTCGGTCCGAAGACGAAGGCTGGCGGTTTGTCGCCGGCTACACCATCGGCCACGACGTGTCCGCCCGAGACTGGCAGCTGAGAAAAGACGGCAAACAGTGGATGGCCGGCAAGACGTTTGACACTTTTGCTCCCCTCGGCCCGACTCTTGTCACCGCCGACGAGGTACCGGACCCTCACCGGCTGGCGATCCAATTGCGGCTCAACGGTCGGACCATGCAACACAGCAACACGAGCCAGATGGTCTTCAGCGCCGGCCAAATCCTGGCCTACCTGGGCCAGATTTTCACGTTGGAGCCGGGGGACATCGTCTTCACCGGCACACCGCCGGGGGTCGGTTTTGCCCGGAACCCGCCGGTGTTCTTGAAGGCGGGGGACGTTGTGGAGATCGAGATCGAGGGCCTGGGCGTGCTGCGGAATCCGGTGGTGGCGGAGGAGTGCTAGCGCTCCGCCCAGCCGCCCCTGCGGCTGGGCGGACGCCGGCCACGGCTCACAGCAGCCCCGGGATCGGTTGGCCGCCGTTGAGGACCGGATGCGGGCGGCCGGTCTTATCGACAAACGTCTGGCGGGTGTCGATGCCCAGGACAGCGTACAGAGTGGCCCAGAGGTCTTCGGGACGCACGGGGCAGTCTTTGGGATACTCGCCCTTGTCGGTGGTAGCCCCGACGACGCCGCCGGTTCGCAGGCCGCCGCCACCCACCACGGCGAAACCCGCCTCGCCCCAGTGATCCCGGCCTGCGTTGCCGTTGACCTTCGGCGTTCGGCCAAATTCCCCGCAGACGCAGATAGCCACCCGTTCGTACAAGCCTCGGGCGTCCAGGTCCTCCACCAGGCTGGCCAAGGCGCGGTCGAAAATCGGCAGCTTGTTTTTCAGGGCGGCCTCGATGGCCGCGTGGTTGTCCCAGCCCCCCATATGCACCGTGACGAAGGTGACGCCCGCCTCCACCAGGCGCCGAGCCAGCAGGCAGCTTTGCCCCCAGATGTGCCTCCCATATCGGTCTCGCACCCGTGGGTCTTCCCGGCCGATGTCGAAGGCTTGGCGGGCAGCGGGGCCGGAAATCAGCTCATAGGCTTCCTGCTGGAAGCGGTCGAGGGTGTCGGCGGTGCCGCTGGCGTCGATCTCGCGGCGCAGCGAGTCAAAACTCGCCAGAAGTCGGCGGCGATCTTCCAGCTGTGAGAGCGTCAGGCCACCGGGGAGCGTCAGGTTGCGGACGGAGAAGTTCGGCGTGTTCGGGTCGCCTCCGGTCTGGAACGGGTTGTAGGCCGTGCCGAGGTACGCCCCCCCGTGGTAGCCGGGGACCAAGCCGACGCTGGCGGCTACCGGCACGGCCACGTAAGCGGGCATTCCGGGGCGATTGGCACCGCGCACTTTGGCGGTAATAGCGCCAGCTGACGGATACATCGGGTCGAGCCGGGCGACATTAGAACCGAAGTAGCCGGTCAACATCCAGTGGGCGCCGGCGAAGTGGTCGCCCGTGGTATGGTGCAGCGAGCGGACGATGGTCAACCGATCCATGATCCGCGCCTGCCGAGGCATAAGCTCGCACACGGCCACCCCCGGCACATTGGTTGGGATGGCTTTCATTGGCCCCCGATACTCGGCCGGCGCGCTCGGCTTGAGGTCGTAAGTGTCCATGTGGGTCGGGCCGCCGTCCAGCCAGATCAGGATCAGCGCCGTCTCACGCGTCGGTGAGCCGCGGTCTTGCGCTGCCGCCTGGGCCCGCAGGCCATCGGCCAACGTCAAACCCGTCGCCCCGAGGATGCCCGCTTGGAGGAAGCTGCGCCGGCTCAGGCCGTCGCAGTAGCGATGTCGGTCGGTCGCGTGAATCGTCAGCATGATCGCCCCCCGTATAGACTCCTGTATAGACTCCTGTCGCACCGGGTCGCCGAACGGCGACCCGGTGCCTGGTCAAGAGCCCGTGGCATTCAGCAGTCTACGCTCCTGCCCGGACAAAGGCGAGAGGATTATTGACCAACCCGACCGCGGGGGGGTGGAAGAAGATTCATCGGTTCGCGCTTGTGCGAGGATGTGAGACGCTCGCCAGGCACGCAGCGAACGCGAACCGATGAATCGGCGGCGTGAATAAATCGGGAATGCGAAACGCGGAATCGGGGGGAGTGGGAAAAATCGCCGCCTGAAGCGCGACCCTGCCCCAAAGATGGGTACGCGCTGACTCCTGTGGCTGGGGATGGCGACGGGGAGCGGGTGGGTGAGGCGGGCCATGCCACTCCGAACGCGAAGCCGCTGTTTGGGATTGCGATTGGTGACGCTGTGTCGGTGACTGTGCTTGGCGCCGCGGCTGAAGCCGCGGCGCCAGAAAGGTACAATTAGCCGATACACGGCAGGCGCCGATGCCGGGAGCCTACGTCCCGGGGCGAGACGGTCGCGTGGCGAGTGTGGTTTGGTCGTTGCGGTCATGGACCCTCATACGCTCGAACTTCTCGAGTTTCCCAAGGTACGTGAGTTGTTAGCGGGCTATGCCACGTCGTCGCTGGGGAAGGACCTGGCGCGGCAAATCGAGCCAATGACCGATCCAAACCGGATTCGCAGCGACCTCGCCTTGGTCACGCAGATGGTCGATGCCTTGGGGAAGGGTCCGTCGCCGCCCTTGGCCGGTCTGCGTGATGTCCGCCTCTTGGCGCGGCGAGCCGCGATTGGCTCGATGTTATCAGCGGACCAACTCCTCGAAGTGGCCGAGACCCTGACCTGCTGCGGCAACATTTACCGCTATCGCATGCGGCTGGACGGGCACTGCCGCGCACTCATCGACCTGCTCGCGCCGGTGGAAGACTTGGGGCCGGTGGCCAAAGCCATTTCGGGAAGCATCGACGCCCGTGGTCACGTCCTGGACATGGCCAGCCCGGAGTTGGCGCAGGTGCGGCAGAGGCTGGCCGACGTCGATACCCGCGTCCAGAACCAGATCAAGCGATTGCTTCGCGACCCCGAATTGCGGAAAATCCTGCGCTATCCCAACGCCACCGTCATCGGTGATCACTACGTCCTGCCGGTGGCGGTCAACCATCGCCATAAACTTCCTGGCGTCGTTCACCGCACCAGCCCCACGGGGGAAACGGTGTTCATCGAACCGGCCGGTGTCGCCACTCTGAGCGCCGAGCGGGCGCTGCTCAAGAGCGAGGAGGAGCGCGAGATTCAGCGGGTGCTGCGTCGGCTGACGGCGGAGGTGGCGCGGGTCGCCCGACCCTTGACGACGGCGGTTGAGATCATCGCTCAGCTGGACGTGATCGCTGCCAAGGCGCGCTTCAGCCGGGATTTCGCCATGACAGAACCGCAGTTGAACCTCGAGGGTCAGCTGTGGCTGCGGCAGGCCCGGCATCCGATCCTCGAGCATCTGGTACGGAGTCGCGGCGAGCCGCCGCCAAGTGGCGTGGCGGCGGCGGCCGCCACGCCCAGCGACGACCATGCTCCCGCTGCCGTGGTGCCGATCGACGTCCGGTTGGGGCACACATTTAACCTGCTGATAATCACCGGCCCAAACACCGGCGGCAAGACCGTCACCCTCAAGACCACGGGCCTGCTCTGCGCCATGGCCCAGGCCGGCATGCATATTCCGGCAGCGGACGGAAGCAGCGTCCCCGTCTTCCGCCACATCCTGGCAGACATTGGCGACGAGCAAAGCCTGGAGCAATCCCTCAGCACCTTCAGTTCGCATATGTCCCGGATTGCCGCCATCCTCCGCCAGGCGGACGCCCAAAGCCTGGTGTTGCTGGACGAGCTAGGGGCCGGCACCGACCCCGCGGAAGGCGCCGCCTTGGGTCGCGCCATCCTCGACGAACTCGACCGCATCGGCTGCCGAGCCATGGTCACGACCCATCTGGGGGATCTCAAGACCTACGCTTTCACTAATCCGCGGGCCGAGAATGCCGCCGTCCAATTCGACCCAGAAACGCTGCGGCCGACTTATGTGCTCCAAATCGGGCAGTATGGCATGAGCAACGCGCTGCAAATCGCCCGCCGCCTAAAACTGCCCCGGGGCCTGATCCGCCGGGCGCAGCGGTATCTGAGGCGCAAGCAGCGCCGGGCGCCGGCCTTGGCGGAGTTGCAACGGCTACGGCAAGAAGCCGAGCAGGCCCGGGCAGAGGCCCTGGCGGTGCAGCACGAAGCGGCCCGACAGCGCGACGAATACGCGGCTAAAGCCGCTCAGCTGCAGCGGGAAGCGGAAGAGGCGGCCGCCTTGCGGGTCGCTCGGGCCCGCTTGCAGCCCAACGACTGGGTGCATGTGGCTCGTTTTGACCAACCGGGCCGAATCGTGCGCGTCGACCACAAACGCAATCTGGCGTTGGTCAGCGTCGGCCTGGGTCAATGGGAAATACCGCTGGACGAACTCTTCCCGACGCCCGGGTCAGCTCCTGGCAAGGATGGCTGACGGGGCTGGCGGTCGCTCATCGGGGGCACTCCTTGGCCCGCCTGATGTCGGCCTTCAGGAGCATGCAGGACGAACAATGTGCCTGGTGGTGTTGTGTTTTCGGGCGGTGCCGGACGCGGCGATTGTGTTGGCGGCCAATCGAGAGGAGGCGTACGCGCGTGGCGGGGAGCCGCCGCAGGTGTGGGCAGGAGAGGTGCCCTTCGTGGCGGGGCGCGATCCGGTCGCAGGAGGCACTTGGTTGGGGGTCAACGCGCTGGGCGTGGTCGTTGCCGTCACCAATCGCCGCAAGACCCATGTGCCGGCCGGGGCCGTCAGTCGCGGCTTGTTGGTCTGCGCTGCCTTGCGGCGGCAGTCGGCGGCCGAAGCCGCCGACGCCGCGGTCCGCGAACTGGCGTCGGGAAACTATGCCGGCTGCAATCTCTTATGTGCCGATGCCGACCGCGCTTATGTCGTCCACGCCGGGGATTGGTTGCGGGTTCGGCCGTTGACGCCCGGGTTACACCTCCTGGCGGCGGGGGACGTTAACGACGCCCACGATCCCCGTCTGGCGCACGCCCGCCGGTGGTTAAGCGCCCAGCGCTGGAGCGATGCCGGGACGTGTGCCGCCGCCTTGCAACGGTTGTGCGCCCAGTCGGGCAATGGCTCGCCGGCGATGTGCCTCCACGGCCCCGAGGCCGGCACGGTGTCAAGCACCATCGTAGTAGTGCGGCAACCGGTGTCGCGCGGCTGGCTCGGCCACGCGCAGGGGCCGCCCGATCGCGTCGGATACGAGGATTATTCCTATCTGCTTCGCCGGCTGAACCGCGAGGCATCAGGGTGAATGGATCATGCACTATCCGCACCGCATTCGCCTGCGCGGCCCCTGGGAGTGCATCCCGTTGGCCCGTTGGGCTGCCGAGGCCGGCGGCCCAGCGGCCTTGGTCTCCGACCGCCTCCCCCCGCCCCGACGCATGAACCTGCCTTGCCGTTGGGGCGACGGAGGCTTGGCCGACTTCGCCGGCAAAGTCCTCTTCCGCCGCCACTTCGGCTGCCCAAGCCGGCTCGATAGCCACGAGCGCGTCTGGCTGACGTTCGCCGGCGTCGAAGGTGACGCCACCGTAATGCTCAACGACCAGCCGCTTGGCGAAGCGGCCCAAGGCCCCGCTGGATTAGAATGGAACATTACCGACCGCCTGCGACCTCGCAACCTCCTGGCGGTGGAGGTGGTGTCCGCGACGCCCAACGGCGGCTTGTGGGGAGAAGTCGCCCTCGAAATTCGGCAAACAGCGTTCCTCCGCCAAGTGCGCGTCTGGCAGGAAGAGGGGAAGTGGCACGCCGCCGGCGAGATCGCCGGGGTCAGCGAGCGGCCGCTCGAACTGTACGTCCTGCTGGACGGCATCACGGCGCTTTACACCACTTCCTCCGCGGGAGATACTTTTCACTTCGTCATACCGGGGTCCGAATCCCTCGATCGTCAGCCACGTGAGGTGGGTGTGGACCTGATCGACGGGGCTCACGTTTGGTACCGCGTCCGCGGCAGGCCGGGCGAGGTGTTGCTGCCGTCTCCGGCCGAGGAATGAGGGGCAACCATGCCGGTCGTCATTGAGTGTCCGTCGTGTCGCCGGCGGATTCGCATGAGCGAGCACATGATTGGTCGGCACGTGAAGTGTCCGGGGTGTGCCCATCCGTTCACGGCGACTTTGAGCGGGGGCGAGCCGGCGCCGGTGGCCGAGCAGCCGGCGGCCAATGCTGCCGCTGCGGCGGTGCCCGAGGCACCGCCGCGCGACGGGGCGTCGGCCCCGCCGGGAGAGGTGCCTGTTGCGGGGCCACCGGCGGCCCCGTCCGCCGTCCCGCCACACCCCGAGGTTGCCCCGCCCATGCCCCCCAAGGCGCCCACCGATGGCGCCACGCCGCCTCCAGCCCCCCAGAGCGAGGCGCTCGTGCAATACCTCCTCTTTCACCGCATGATCACCCCGTTGCTCTTGCAGATCATGTTCTGGCTTGGGGTGGTCATTTCGATTTTCCTGGGCGCGGCCCTCATGGTGAGTGGGCTGGTCGCAGCCAGTACCATCGATTGGACACGCATCGGCCTGGGAGCCGCCCTGGTCCTGCTCGGCCCGTGTGCCTTCCGGCTGGCGTGCGAACTCGGCATCCTCCTTTTTCGCATCTACGAGATGCTCACCGCCATTTGTCAGCGTCTCCCCGCCACGCCTCCTTTCCCGCCTCCGCCCAAGGACGGCAACGCTGCGAGTTAACTTGCGGCGCACCGGCGGCACGTTGCGCATTAACGTGCCAATCGACACGATTCATTCGCTCCGCAAATCCTGCCGATAATACAAAGGCAGAACCCGGTGATGGCGTGCGCGGCCCGTCTGGTCAGGGCACCGACCGCCGTGCCGCGAGGGGTGTCGTATGAACCATTCCATCCGCTGGACGGCGTGGGCCTGGATTGTCATGAGCGCCGGCGAGGCAATCGCCCAACCCCCGTCGCCAATGTCTCAGCCGCCGTTGCGGCCCGAATCCTCACCCCCGATGTCAACCTCTGGCCCGGCCCTGACGCCGTCACCGGACATTGCCGCGGGCAGCATGGTCAGTCAACCGGCGGCAGTTTACGGCGGCTTTGAGGAGAGCGGCCCGGCGGCCAGCGTCTTGTACGCCAGTGCCGAGTATCTGCTGTGGAACATCAAAGATGCTCCTCTGCCACCGCTGGTCCGCAATGCCGCGGCGGGCTTCGTCGCCGTGACCAATCCCACCACCGTGGTCACGCCCGAGGGCGAAGTCGTTACGGTCTTATCCCCCCCAAACCTCTTGCCGGTGCTTGTCTCCACCGCCGTCGGCTCGCCCACGGGCAGCAGCGCGGACATGGGAGCCCACTCCGGCGGACGCTTCCTAGTCGGCGGCTGGTTCCTGGAGAACCTGGCCGGGGAACTCTCCTTTACCGTACTCGAACGCCGAGGCACGCCCTTTGCCAGCAACGTGGAAGGAAACAACTTCGCTGTTCCGGTGGCGGTGCAGACCATCATCGTGCCGTCGCTGGTTGACATCGCGGTGGTGCAAAACCCCATCTTGCTCCCCGGTACTTCCCGCACGGTCCTCAGCGGCCTGGCTGCCAGCCAATACTTCGGCGGCGAAGCCCTGGCCCGAACTCGGCTCCTCTATTGGAACAACAGTGGCATCGACCTGACCGCCGGCTTCCGCTACGTCAACCTCTCCGAAGACCTTGACATTGACCAGTTCTCCCGCGTTGTCCTGCTGCCGGTGCCCAACGTGCTGGCGAGCGAAAGGATCCTGCAAACCCGGACGCACGACAGCATCGACACCAGCAATAATTTCGCCGGGGCCCAGCTCGGCCTGGCCTATCGCTTGGTCCTGGGGCCGTTTTTCGTCAACGCCAATGCCAAGTTCGCCTTCGGCGGCAACTTCCAGACCGTTCGCCTTCGGGGTTATCACGTTGACGCCAACGGCGTGGTCCGGCCCGGCGGCCTGCTGACGGCCGCCGGCATCATGGGCACCCAGCGACAAAACCGCGTCGCCATCATCCCCGATCTGGGCGTCAAGGTCGGCTGTCAGATCACACGCCTGATCTGGGCCTACGCCGGCTACGATTGGTTCCAAATCCAGAACGTCGTCAGGCCCGGCAATCAGATCGGCTTCGCCAGCAGTACCACCACCATCACGATCAACGGCGTGCCCACCACCGCGACCCTGGCGCAGCCGGCGTTCCGCTTCAATGATTCCGACGTGCAGATTCACGGGCTCTGCTTCGGCCTGGAACTTCGCTTCTGAGGCCATGATGCACGAAAGCCTCGGGCGGGGGCGGGCGGCGACGCTGCAGCCCCGCCTCGGGTCGATTGTCACCCGCTCAACTTCCCTCGGCTGCTTCCCAGGCGAAGGGGGTCTCCGAGGAGACGTCCGCGATCCGGAGGCTGCGTCGGCCGGTGAGGATCGCTTCCAACTCGGGTAAGACGTGCCGTTGTCGCCAACCCTGGGCCAGCAGGTTGCCGGGTGGCAGGGGTGTCCGCCGGACATGGGCCCGAACCAGGCCACGGAGGTCGGCGCTACTGGCCACCAGACTTTGGGCCAATTCCTGACGCTGGCACCAGTCCGCCAGGTAAGCCGTCAGCACGCCGACGAGTATGGGCATTTGTGGCGGTTCGTGCTCGCGTTCCACCAAGGGGGGGCATTGTTCCAGCGGCAAGGCCCGGGTACGCTCCAAGACTTCGAGGACCGCGTCGTGGATGCGGCGCGGCAGCCCGCGGACGACCTGCAAGTCTCGAGGCCGCATCGGATTTCGCCGAGCGATCTCGACCAGAATGTCATCGCGGCAAATGGCCCGGGGCGGGCGGTTCAATTGGGCCGCCATCTCCTCCCGCCAACTGTACAACGCCCGGACCAGTGCCAGACGTCGGCGATCAAGCGAGCCGACGCCCCGAAGCTTGCGCCAACGCTCACCGTCGCCGCAGGTCGGTGGCTCGTCGGGCACGGCCTGCTCAAGGAGGCGGCGGAATTCTTCCTCGGCCCATGGCCAGCGGTTTCGCTGCTGGAGGCGTTCGGTCAGGTGATCCGCCAGCGGAAGCAAGTAGCGCACATCGTCGAAGGCGTAGCGGATCTGCTGCCGGGTCAATGGCCGGTTGCGCCACTCGGTCAGTGTCTCGCCTTTGGCCAATTGCACGCCGGTGACCTGTAAGACCAAGGTGGCATGACCGATGGGATAGGTCGTACCCACGAGGCCGGCGGCTAACTGAAGGTCGAAGAGGTTTCCTGGTTTATGACCGGTCCACAAACTGCATAGCCGGACCTCTTCCCGCCCGCCATGTACGACGACCTGTCGATTGGGGTCCGTGACCAGCCGCCAGAATTGATCCAAGGGGCCTACGGTCATCGGATCGATCAATACCAGCCGCTCCGGCGTTGCCACCTGGATCAGGCAGAGGTGAGGGTGGTAGCTTTCTTCGCCGACGAACTCGGTGTCGAATCCAAAGCGGGGGCATTGGGCCAAGTGTTCGCACACTTCGGCCAGTTCCTCGGGCCGACTGACGATCTGCTCGGGGAGATTCGGACGGGAAGGGGACGGCATCAATGAAATCGCTAAAAACCCTGGGAAATCGGTGTCGATTGCACCGATTCTATCAGTCTCCGGGGGGTGCCGCTATGTCAGCCGGCCGTGGGGTGTTCCTACACTCGTCTTGGAGCGGGGTTGATCGCTCCAGGCAGAGGTTTCCCCCTGCCGCGCGCTAATTCAACGTTTCGCACTTCCGATTCGTCATTCGGCGCCCGCTGGGTGCCCAGCACGCAGGTCCGACGACAAGACAGCGACGGCTTCAAGAGGGGAGAAAGGATCGTCGTTGGGAGAAGTTTGAGGCCCCGCGGGTGCCAAGGCGCCCAACCGGTCGCTGACCCGGTGGACCGGCGGAGACACCGGCGCGGGGGCGGCGTCGGCTTCCGCCGACGCCGCCCGCTGCCGCGCCTTGGCCCCGGCGCTTAGGCCATGATGTCGTGGACCACCCGACCATAAACGTCGGTGAGGCGAAAATCCCGGCCCGCGTAGCGATAGGTGAGTTTCTCGTGGTCGAGGCCCATGAGCCACAGCAGCGTGGCGTGCAGGTCGTGCATGTGGACTTTGTCGTGGACGGCGTAGTAGCCGAATTCGTCCGTGGCGCCGTAGGAGAAACCACCTTTGACCCCGCCGCCGGCCAGCCACATGGTGAAACCCTGCGGGTTATGGTCTCGACCATCGCGCCCCTGAGCCACCGGGGTTCGGCCAAATTCCCCACCCCAGAGCACCAGGGTGTCGTCCAACAGCCCGCGCGCCTTCAGGTCGGTCAACAGGCCGGCGATCGGCTTGTCCACCTCCCGCGCATTCCGCTCGTGTGCCGCCTTCAACCCACTATGCTGGTCCCACTTAAAGCTGTGCGACACCTGGATGTATCGGACACCGGCTTCGGCGAAGCGCCGGGCCAGAAGGCATTGCCGGCCGAAGTCGTCGGTGGGCTTTTCGTCGATGCCGTACAGTTTCAGCGTCTCCTTGGACTCTCGGGAGATGTCCGTCAGCCGTGGCACCGACGCCTGCATGCGGAAGGCCAATTCGTAAGACTCAATGATCCCCTCGATGCGGTCATCGCCGCCGATGCGGTCGTTGTGGGCGCGATTGATTGCCTGGAGGAAGTCGAGCTGCCGACGTTGCTGCGCGAGCGTCAACTTGGGATTGCTGATGTTGCGGATCTGGGCACTGCTGACCGGGGTGTTGGCACTACCGATGGCCGTGCCCTGGTAAGCCGCCGGCAGGAAGGCGTTGCCATAATTCTGCACGCCGCCATGACTGCGCGTCGGGCAAATGGTCACGAACCCGGGCAAATCCTGGTTTTCAGTCCCCAGGCCGTAGACGACCCAGGAACCGACCGACGGCCGGGTCAAATTCTGAGCGCCGGTGTGCAGCTGGAGGACCGCCTGGCCGTGGCTTTGGCCCTCGGTGTGCATCCCTTTGATAAAGCAGAGGTCGTCCACGTGCTTGGCGAGTTCGGGGAACAGCTCCGAGACCCAGGCGCCACTCTCCCCATACTGCCGAAACTGCCACGGCGAGGCCATGAGCCGGCGGCCGGTCCCCTGGCTGACGAGTTTTGCGGGACTGAACGGTAATTCCTGGCCGTCCCGCTGTTGCAGGGTGGGCTTATAGTCGAAGGTATCGACCTGGGACGGGCCGCCGTGCATGAACAAGAAGATGATCCGCTGCGCGCGGGCCGGGTGATGGCCAGCCCGCGGGGCCAGGGGATTGGCCGCCTCAGCAGCCGCCTCTGTTGCCAATCCGGTCCAGGCCAGCCAGCCGAAGCCGGCGGCCGCCGATCGGAGCAATTCCCGGCGCGTCAGGTGGGTTTTCATCGCTCACTCCACAAAGCGAAATTCGGAGCAGCCAAAAATGGCTTGGCAAACCACGGCCCAGGCGTCGAGATCGGCCTGCACGCCGGGCATGGTCGGGCGGAGGTCGTCGAGTAGCCGCTGGGCCGCGGCCAGTTCCGCGGGGCGGGGCCGGGGGCCGCGCCCCCCGCGGGGGAGGGGCGGGGGCCCGCCCGGGGCGGCCGGGGGGCGGGGCCCCC
>JANWYO010000131.1 GCA_025055215.1 Gemmataceae bacterium | reverse complement strand
GTCAAAGAGTATTACTTCACCGGCGGTGAGCCGTTCCTCAATCCCGACCTCGTGTCAATCCTGGAGCTGACCCTTCGCTACGGCCCCGCCACCGTCCTGACCAACGGCACGGTCCTGAAAGATGATTGGCTCCAACGCCTTGGCGACGCCGACGCGGCCTCACCCTACAGCCTCGAGTTCCGCGTCTCCCTCGACGGCTTCACGGCCGACAGCAACGACCCCATCCGCGGTCCCGGCACCTTCGCCCGCACCCTCGACGGCATCCGCCGGCTGGTCCGCCACGGCTTTCTCCCCATCGTCACCGTGACCAAAGTCGAGGACAGCAGCGACGACGCCGCGTTAGTGGAGGGCTTCGTCCGCCTGCTCCGCGAGAACGGCTACCCACGTCCCCGACTCAAGGTCCTTCCTCTGTTGCGTATCGGGGCCGAGACGAAGCGTGGCCGAGGCTATCGGCCCGATGAGCGGGTGACGGCGGACATGATGGCCGGCTTCGCCGTGGAACAGCTTCTCTGCCACCATAGCCGGACCGTGACCGACCGCGGGGTGTACGTTTGCCCGATCCTGCTCGACGCGCCCGATGCCCGCCTGGGCTCCACGCTTGCCGAGGCGCGAGGGCCGGCCATGTTACGTCACCAAGCCTGCTTCACGTGTTACCAGTATGGGACCATCTGTGCCAATCCCTCCGCCCGAGGCGGCACTGCCTGAAGGAAGCCGCCTGGCGGTGTTCGGCGGCCTTTATAGCAATCACCTGGCGTTGGCGTCGGCCTTGGCCGACGCCCAACGCCGCGGCGCCGACGCCATTTACTGCCTCGGCGACTTAGGAGCCTTCGGCCCCCATCCCGACCGCGTCTTCCCGTGGCTGCACGCCTTCGGCGTGCGCTGCATCCAGGGAAACTATGACTACTCCATCGGTCATGAATTGGCCGACTGCCAGTGCGGCTACACCGACCCCCGCGACAATTATTTCGCCCGCATCAGCTACGAGTACACCTTGGCCCACACCTCCCCGCCCCATCGGGAGTGGCTCCGGCAGCTGCCGGCCCAGCGGCGGCTCCAGCTGGGTCGCTATCGCCTCCTGCTATGCCACGGCAGCCCAAGGCGTACCAACGAATTCCTCTGGGAATCGACCACTCCCACGCATTTCCTCCAATACCTGACCGATGCCTACGAGGCCGACGTCATCCTCGCCACCCATACCGGCATCAAGTGGCACCGGTCCCTGCGTGGCGATCGACACTTCGTGAATGTTGGCGTCCTCGGTCGGCCGGAAAACGATGGCCGGACCAACGTCTGGTACGCCCTCCTTCGAGCGGAGCCGAGGCTGGTGGTTGAATTTGTCCCCGTGGTGTACGATCATGAACGGTTGGCGCGCGAGATGCGGCAGGAGGGACTGCCCGAGGAATTCGTGGCGACCATTTTGACCGGCTGGTGGACGACCTGCCTGGAGGTCCTGCCGGCCAAGGAACGGCGCCGGGGCCGATTCTAAACCCCCCGCCACTTGACAGCTTTTCTGGCAGACGAGTAGACTCTTTCGGTGCATGATCATTCACTGTGACGATGCTTCCGCCCCTCCAGTGCGAGGCTGAGGCGACAGAGCTGGGTCTCGTCGGGGCGGGCGGTTGCTCCGTTCCGCACGAATGCCCACCGGAACAGAGGCCCTGCCAGGGGGAGTGCCGGCGTGAAGGCCATCATCAGCGACATCCATAGCAACCTCGAGGCTCTCCAAGCCGTCCTGAAAGACATCGAACGGCACGGGGTCGACGAAATTTACTGCCTGGGTGATGTCGTCGGTTATGGACCGAACCCACGCGAGTGCATCGACTTGGTGATGAAGTGCAAGGTCGTCCTTTTGGGCAATCACGACCAAGGTGCCATTTTCGATCCCGAGGGCTTCAACCCCCCCGCCGAACGGGCCATCTTCTGGACCCGGGCCCAGCTCGAATCCTCCGCTGAAAGCCGGCACGTCCGGGAACGGCGTTGGGAGTTCTTGGCCGAACGACCGCGCTCCCACCGCGAAAATGGTTGCCTTTATGTCCACGGTTCCGCCCGTAATCCGCTCAACGAATATGTCTTCCCGGAGGACATTTACAACCAGCGGAAGATGGAGCGGATTTTCGCCCTGGTTGAGCGTTATTGTTTCCAGGGGCACACCCACGTCCCTGGCATCTTCACGGAAAACCTCCAGTTCCACAGCCCCGACGAGATCGACTACGTCTACCAGCTCGACGGCCGCAAGACCCTGTGCAATGTCGGCTCCGTCGGCCAACCGCGCGACGGCGACTGGCGCGCCTGCTACGTCCTGTTCGACGGCCAAACCATCCGCTACCAACGGGTTGAGTACGACATCGAAACAACCATCAAGAAAATCTACGCCATCCCCGAGTTGGAAAACTTCCTCGGCGACCGGCTCCGTGACGGCCGTTGAACCTCTCGCCCCGAACGGTTACCGATCCCCTGACCCGACGGCCGCTCGAACCTCTCATTCACTCCGATTTGCTTTTCCAAACCGGGTCTTGGTGCGATTCCTGGGCCGTGGCGAACCAGCGCGTCATGATCATTTTCTGACGGGTGTAGAAGTGCATCCCTTCGATTCCCTGAAGGTGCAGGTCGCCGAAGAATGATTGGTTCCAGCCGGTGAACGGGAACCAGGCCATCGGCGCGGGCACGCCGACGTTAATGCCGATCATGCCGGCGGGAAACCGGCGTTTGAACTCCCGGGCGGCGTGTCCGCTGCGGGTGAAAATCGAGGCGCCGTTGCCGTAAGGGCAAGTGGCGCCTAGGGTCAAAGCATCTTCCAGGCTCCGAGCGCGAATGACCGACAGCACCGGGCCGAAGATCTCTTCGCGGGCGACACGCATGCCCGGCTCGACCCGATCGAGCACGCACGGGCCCAGGAAAAAGCCCGGACCCGGCGGTGCGAGCGTTCGGCCGTCAAGGGCCACCACGGCACCTTCACCCCGGCCAATGTCCAGGTAGCCGACGACCCGTTCAAGGTGCTCCCGCGAGATGACCGGGCCCATATCGACGTCGCCGCCATCGTCGGTCGGGCCGACCCGCATGCTCCGCGCCTGGCCGCAGAGGAGTTCCACCAGCGGATCGGCGGCCGCGCCCACCGGCACCGCCACGCTGCCGGCCATGCAGCGTTCGCCGGCACAGCCGAAGGCCGCCGCCTGCACCGCCCGGGCGGCCTGCTCCAGGTCGGCGTCGGGCATGATAATCAGGTGGTTTTTTGCCCCGCCGGCGGCCTGCACCCGCTTGCCGTGTCGGCTGCCCACCTCGTAGACGTGGCGGGCCACGTTGGTCGAGCCGACGAACGAAACCGCCGCCACCTCGGGGTGCGTCAACAGGGCATCCACGCATTCCTTGTCGCCGTGGACGATGCCGAAGACCCCAGGCGGTAACCCGGCTTCGAGGAGAAGTTCTCCGAGGCGGACGGCCGACAGCGGCACCTTCTCCGAGGGCTTCAGCACAAAGGCGTTGCCGCAGACTAGGGCCACCGGAAACATCCACAACGGCACCATCACGGGGAAGTTAAACGGCGTGATGCCGACGCACACGCCCAAAGGATGACGGACCGTTTCGCAATCGACCCCGGCGGCGATGTCGGGGAGGGATTGCCCCATGATGAGGCTAGGAATGCCGCAGGCGAACTCGACCATCTCGATGCCGCGCTGGACCGATGCCCGGGCTTCGGCCAAGGTCTTGCCATGCTCACGGGTCACGCTGCGGGCCAAGGCGTCGGCGTGGCGCACCAGCAACTCGCGGAAGCGGAAGAAGATGCGGGCCCGCCCCACCACCGGCGTGGCCGCCCAAGCGGGCCACGCCGCGGCTGCCGTCCGCACCACGGCATCGACCTCCGCCGCGGTGCACATCGGCACCCGGGCAATGATCTCGCCCGTGGACGGATTGTACACCCGCCCGAAACGAGGGGTGGCAACGTTCTCCCAGCGGCCGCCGCTGAGGATGGGGACAGGATCGGGCGTGGCCGTCGTCGCGGTCATGCGGCACCTCCCTGACCGCGATTCTAAACGATGCCTGGCGACGCGCCCACCCGCTTGGTCGGAAGGCCGGGTTCAAATCTGGTAACCCGGCGCAATGTCAACGGTGTCCGGGCCCTTGATGCGCAGCGACGGCTTTTCCAGCGTGACGACGGTGTACGGCTCGACGCTGTGGTGCAACCAGACGTTCGAGCCGATGACCGCGTGGTGGCCGATGACCGTGTCGCCCCCCAGGATGGTGGCATTCGCGTAGACGACGACTTCATCCTGCAAGGTGGGATGGCGCTTCATGCCGCGAATGATGTTGCCGGCGGCGTCGCGCGGGAACGACAACGCCCCCAGGGTAACACCTTGGTAAAGCTTGACGTTCGCCCCGATATCGCACGTTTCGCCGATGACCACACCCGTGCCGTGGTCAATGAAAAACCCCGGCCCAATGCGGGCGCCAGGGTGGATGTCAATCCCCGTCTTGGAGTGGGCGTACTCTGTCATCATCCGGGGGATCAGCGGCACGTCCAGGAGGAGGAGTTCGTGCGCCAGCCGGTAGATGGTGATCGCCTCCAGCCCAGGATAGCAGAAGATGACCTCGTAATAGCTCTTGGCCGCCGGGTCGCCTTCATAAGCGGCCTGCACGTCTTTCTCCAGAATGGCGCGGAGGGCCGGCAGTCGGCGAAGGAATTCGACGACACGCTGCTGGGCGATGGCCTCGAAGTCTTCGTGCGGGGCCGTGAGCTCGTATTCGTGCCGCAGCGTCCGCGATACCTGCTCCGTGAGTTTGTCGTGCAAGCTGTCGATCAGGTCGCCGACGTGGTATTCGACGTTGCCCAGGTGGAGGTTTTGCCGTCGGCTGAAACCTGGATAGAGCACGTCGAACAAATCGCTGATGATTCCCGGAATGGCGTCGCGGCTGGGGAGCGGTTTGTGCCCCAGGTGGTTGATGGGGCTTTGCTCGGTGTAGGTGGCGACCAGCGAATCAACGATTTCCGGCAGGGCTTCCTTCAGGCGGATGTCAGTGGCCATCGGCTTGTCACCTCCGGTCGGCCGACCACGGGGCCGGCCGACCATTCTGCTAAGGCTGGGGTTGTCAGGCAGGGGGGGCGACCGCAGGCAGGGGTGGCGCAAACTCGCGTCACGACCCGGCGATCGCCCGACGACAGATACAGCGACAGGAGGGACAGGTTCCGCCCGGAGGCACCGCCAGATACCTCGCTGACAGGGATTGAGTTTCGGGCCGTGATTCACCCTAGCCCGCTGCCGTTGCCCATCTTAGCGATTTAACTTTTTCCCGACAATTCGCCCCGGTCAGGGGTGCACCTGTCGTTTGGGGCGGGTTGGAGCGCCCCAGGCGGCCGTTTTCCCCATCTCCCGCTGATTCCTCGTTTCGCGCTCACCACGGATCGTTTTGCGTTCGCTTAGCGCCCACCACGGATCTCCCATCCTCGCGCGAGCGCCAACCGATCACTCCCGCGTCTCTACCGAGGCACCGTCGCCCCGTCAAAACCCAGAGAGACAACCCAGGTTAGTCATCGACCCGAATGGTCGGAAAATCCAGCAAATACGAAACGGTCCCCAGGGGACTTCACGATCGCGGTCGCGCGAGTGTCCCGAGGTGCTGCGGCGCGCGGAACACGGCGGACGGGCTCAATCCCGCTCGCCGCTTCACGGCTCGGAGCGCCGGTGCGACCCCTGTCCCCGAGGTGGGATGAGCGGGGCGATTTTCGGTCTGGACAAAATCACTGCCTCGTACTAAGCACGCCGCCCCGGGGAGGAAGCGCACATGGGGTGCTGGTCGCGGCCGCGGGTCGTTGTTTACCTGGTCTTGGGTCTGGTGGCCATCGACTGGGTCGTCTGGCGGCACCGGGCGGTGTGGAAGTCGTTTGATCCCGATGACTACCAGGAGCGGCTCGACAATTGCCGACGACACCGTCCCGACACCGTGGTGGTGGGTGGCTCGCCGGTGTCTGAAGGTATTGATCCTGTGGTTCTCGCGGGACTCCCCTGGCACGGGACGGTCCTTCAGCAGGCGTACAACCTGGGACTCCCCGGGGCGACGACCAGCGACATTTGGCATGCCGTCCGGCACGCTCTGAGGCGGCCACCGAAGCTGCTCATTTACGGCATCACGGCCAGCGACGTGAACGATGACCGGCTCGAGCCGCACGGTGTCAGCAGCCTGATGGACATCCAAGACTTGAGGGAATGGGTCGTCCGTTGGCCGGGGTCATGCGAGTGGGTGATGCGGCAGTATGTGGAGGGGCGTTTGCTCGGATGTTGGCAGCTGTACCGGTATCGCAATGGTATTCGGCTATGGGCGGCGGCCGAGGCCGAGCGACGTTGGCCAGGATCGTTTCCGGCCGAGGCCGAGGAGGCGCGGCGGCAGCGTGCCTATCATGCCGCCATGCAGGCGGAGCATGGCTTCGCGCCGCAGCCGCACTTTCAACGAGGTAATTTCGCGGCCTACAAGGCGTCGGGAGGGGCGCCGGTCCCGTTCGGGTTCCTGCGGAAGTTCCGCTTGGGCAACCATTGGAAATGCCTGCACCTCATCCTTGAGTGGGCCGCTTCTCACGGCGTCAGCGTGGTGCTGGTTGATATGCCGGTGACGGCGGAGTTGGAGGAAGTGAGGTTCCGGCGAGAGTTCGCCGCCTACCGGGCGGCGCTAGCGGAATTGGAGGCCGGTCGCTCGGTGACGGTCCTCCGAGCCACGCGCGAAGCCACGGGAATCGGCGACGCCGACTTCGCGGACTTGATTCATCTCAATGCCCGAGGGACGGCCCGGCTCAGCGCCTGGATTCGGCAACAGCTGGTCCGGGCGGAATCCGAGCCGCGCTCGCACGGACTGCAAGCGAGGGCCACACCGTGAACTTTGCCAGCAAGGCCTTTTTCCTCTTTCTCCCGGTGGTGCTGCTGATCTACCACCTCCTTCCCACCCGAACCTCCAAGTACCGCTTTCTCCTGGTGGCCAGCTGGGTTTTCTACATGTCGTGGAACCCGTGGTTCATCTGGGTCATCGTCGTCACCAGCATCATCGACTACGCCTGCGGGGTGCGGATCGAGAGCGCGGCCACCCCGCGGCGCCGACGCCTGTGGCTGTGGATCAGCGTGGTCAGCAATCTCGGATTGCTGGCCTACTTCAAATACGCCAACTTCTTCATCGCCAACAGCATTGCCCTGGCGCGACAGCTGGGCTGGCCGGTACCTGATTGCGCCTTGCACGTTATCCTGCCGTTGGGCATCAGCTTCCATACCTTCCAGGGACTCAGCTACACGCTCGACGTGTACCGGGGAAAAATTTCCGCCGTGCGGAGTTTTACCGACTTCGCCCTGTTCGTGGCTTTCTTCCCGCAGCTGGTGGCCGGGCCGATCGTCCGTGCCAGCGAATTCCTGCCGCAGATGACGGTGCCGCCGCCAGTGACGCCCCAACACGTGGTCGAGGGGCTTCATTGGTTCCTGATCGGCCTATTCAAAAAGGTGTTCATCGCCGACCGGCTGGCTCAGTTCGTCGATCCGGTTTTCGCCCAGCCGGAACTGTACGACGCGGTGACACATCGCTGGGCGATCCTGGCTTATGCGGCCCAGATCTACTGCGACTTCAGCGGCTACAGCGACCTGGCCATCGGTACCGCGAAATGGTTTGGCTTCGAGTTGCCGCAGAACTTCAACTTCCCGTACCTCTCGGCGAGCATTACCGAATTCTGGAAACGCTGGCACATGACCCTCTCCACCTGGATGCGGGATTACCTGTACATCAGCCTGGGGGGAAGCCGACGCGGCAACCTGCGCACCTACGTCAACCTCCTAGCCACCATGACGCTGTGCGGCCTGTGGCACGGCGCCAGCTGGAATTATGTGTTGTGGGGCTTGTACAACGGCGTCCTCCTGGCCGCGCACCGCGCCGGCGATCATCTCCTTCAGGGCTTGGCGGCCGTGGGCCGGGTCCGCCAAAGCCCGGCGTATCGGCTCGTTGCGATCCTGACCACTTTCCTGATGGTAGCCGTGGGGCTGGTCATGGTTCGGTCCCAAAGCCCTGCCGGCTGCTGGTTGATGGAACGGTCGTTGCTCGGTTGGCCCACCGGAGGGGCGTCGCTCCGCTGGGTACCGACGTGGGTGCCCTTGCTGGTCGGCCTGGTGGTGGCCGGTCACCTCTTCAGCGGGCTGCGCGAGGTCCGATGTGGCTTCGCCCATTGGCCGGCCCTGCCCCGGGCGGTGGTGTACGCTGCCACCATTTGCCTGCTGGTCGCCTTCGGACCTGGCAGCACCAAGGCGTTCATCTACTTCCAATTCTGACGTCGGACGCGGACACCAAGGCAACCTGCCCCGTGCCACCGTCGATGCGCAGCCACTGACCGGTGCGCAACTGCCGATGGATGCCGGCAATGCCGGCGATCGCCGGCAGGCCGAACTCCCGGGCCACAATCGCCCCGTGCGACAAGACGCCGCCGGTCTCCATCACCAAGCCGCAAGCCCGGGTGAACAGGGGAACCCACGCCGGGTCGGTCGAAGGGCAGACGAGGACAAAAGGCTCGTCGAGGGCGGGAGCGTCCGTCGGCTCCTCGAGCACCAAGGCTGGTCCCTCGGCCACTCCCGCCGACAACGGCGTGCCCTGCCAAGTGGCGGCGCCATCAAGTGCGAGCGGCCGACCGATCGCCTCCAGGTCGTCGCTGAAGACGACGGGCGGCACCTCCAGGCTCAACGCCATGGCTCGCCGCCGTCGGCGTTGGGTAATGGTTGGGCCCAAGTCCTCGCCCGCAGCCAGCCGCGGCAGTTCCTCCGGCACGAGGAAGAAAATGCCCCCATTAAGGCCGAAGCGCCGATCCAGCTCGAGCAGGATCCGGCGAATCACCGCGTAGCCGCGCATGAGATAGTGTTTCGCCAACTCCCGCAGTTCGAGGTGGGCATGGAGGAGGGCGATTTCTCGGTCGAGGGCGGCCCTTTGTAACGGGGAAATGGTCGTGCCGGCGAGGATGTCATCCAGGCGTTCCGGCCCCGGCGGGCCGGCAACGCCCTCGCCGGCGGCCGCCGGCGAGGAGCCTCGGGTCTGGGCAATCAACCGGTCCACCGCCGCCGGATCTTCGGACCAGCGCGGCTGCGACAGTTCCATCTCTTGGCGACAGCGATGGCCGAACCGCTTGAGGAAGGTCGCGCGGTCCAGAGAACCGTGGGCCAGGGCGCGGATGGCCGACGCCAGGTCCTCATCGGGGTATTGAGGCCGCATCGCCGCCGCGATGCGGCCCAGGGCTTCCTTGACTCGGTCGGCAGGAAGGAGTCGTCGCAGGGCGCGCTCGACCGTTCCCAGGCAGACGGAGGCCAGCGCCGTGGCTTTCAGGCTGTCGCGGGCGAAATCGTGGAGAGTCCGGCGAATCCAGGTTTCGAGGTGGTCCAGGAGAGCCGGCGTCGGCAGGGTCGTCAGGTCGCGGGCCTGCTCGTCCTCGAGGGCCGCCACCAGGGCCGGGACCATTTCGGCACGGAAACGCTGCCCGAAACTCTCCCTGAGGCGCTGCACCCGCAGTTGACAGCGCAGCGATTTCACCAGGATTGCCGGCAGGAGGAAGGGAAGTCGGAGCCAAAACCCGGCCCCGGCCCGGGATGAATCGAATACCAGCTGCGTCGGGTACAGCGCTCGCCGTGGCTCGGCCTTCAGCGGGTCCCAAGGATAGCGAAGCGGCAGCCGATGGAATTGCAGGCGTGGCTCGCGGCTGAGGTTGCAGTAAGGCCGACCACAGATCAGGTCGAAGACCCCATCTTCGTCCAGGGCGGGATCGGGGTCGAAGCCGAGGTCGCGGTACATCAGGCCAAAGCCGCCTCGGCCGGACATCAGCCGGCGGACGATGGCCCAGCTCATCGGCGTGGGGGCGGGCAACACCTCGGCGAGGTTGTAGCGGGCCCAGATGGTGCCGCCGGGCTCGGCCCGGCGGCGCAGGGCGGTGATTTCCTCTTGGCGGACCTGTTCGCGCTCCGCGGCGCCGCCCGCGGTGATCGGCCTGGCCTGCAACAGCCAGAATCGACCATCGGCATACGCCCACTCCACGTCGCGGGCCTCGCCGTAGACCGCCTCGACGCGACGGCCCAACTCGGCCAGTTGGGACAGTTGAGTGTCACTGAGGCAGGCCGCGGACCGCCGATCTGCGGGAACATCCACGGTGCCGGTGAGGGTCCGTTGCGTCGTCTTGACGGCGAGATGGCGTTCCATCACCTTGCCCGTGTCGCGGTCGAGGTGATAACGATCGGGCATCACCTCGCCGGAGACCACGCTCTCCCCCAACCCCCACGCGGCTTCGACCAGCATGCGTCGGCCGGTGGCATCGAGCGGATCGCGCGTGAACAGCACGCCGGCAACCTCCGCGGGCACCAGCCGTTGGACCACCACCGCCATCGCCAGGCGGTCGTCGCTGATCCCTTGGCGGCGGCGGTACGCTTGGGCCCGCTCAGAGTCCAGAGAGGCCCAGCACCGCGCCACCGCTTCGCGGACCGCCGGCAGTCCCTCGACCCCAAGGATCGTCTCCTGCTGGCCGGCAAAGCTGGCGTCGGTGGCATCTTCGGCGGTCGCCGAGGAGCGGACGGCCACCGGGCCCTCGCCGAGTCGGCGGTACGCTTCGGCGAGGCGCTCGCCCAACGCGCCGTCCAAGGAGACGAGGTGCCGGCGGCGATACGCCTCGGTGGTGATGCAGAACCCCGGCGGGACGGGCAAGCCCGCCCGGGCCAGCAGGCCGAGGCTCAGAGCCTTACCTCCCACGAGGTCGCGGTCATTGGGGGTGATGTCGTCGAAGGTACAAAGGTCGGGCATTTGAGGGAGCGTTGCTCAAGCGGGGCCGCGGGCAGCGGGGGGCGTGGGCGGCCGGTTCCCCCCCCCCCCCCCCCGGCCGCGCCCCAGCCCCAGAAGGCGCTGGCGAAAAAGCC
>JANWYO010000100.1 GCA_025055215.1 Gemmataceae bacterium | reverse complement strand
CCGACCCCTCCGTCCTCCGTCGTCCGTCCTTCGTCCCGTCTTGGGCCGCCACCCGCGACGGCGTCCAACCCCGCCCGGCGCCGACCCCTCCGTCCTCCGTCGTTCGTCCTTCGTCTCAGCAAACCGTCAAACTCCATCACAAGAATCCCAATAACCAGTTACCAGCCACCAGCTACTCCGCTTCCATGAACCTTCTCTTCGACTATGACTACCTGCAAGACCGGCTTCTCGCCCTGCTGGCCTTGCCTAGCCCGACGGGACGAGCCGAACCGGTTCTGAGCCACCTGGAGACGGCGCTGCGGGAGCTGGGATTGGAACCGCAGCGGACGAGCAAGGGGGTGTTGACGGCGGCTTGGCCCGGCGAGGAGGACGGGATTCGACGGGGATTGGCGGCCCATGTGGATACGTTGGGCGCCATGGTCAAACGGATTCGGCCCAACGGTCGCCTGGTGCTGGCTCGCCTGGGCGGTTTCGATTGGAGCTCGGTCGAGGGCGAGGGCTGTCAGGTCTTCACCCAGAGCGGGGAGGCCATCCGCGGGAGTGTGTTGCCCGTGCGGGCGTCCAAGCACATTTACGGCCCGGCCTCGGAGGGCGAAAAGGGCGACGAGGCGATGGAAGTGCGGCTCGATGAGCGGGTGAGCACGGCCTGGGATGTGCGCGACCTGGGCATCGAGGTGGGCGATTTCGTCGCCTTCGACCCCCGACCCGAGGTGAGTCCGGCCGGATTTGTGCGTTCGCGCTATCTCGATAACAAGGCCTGTGTGGCCTGTCTGCTGGCGGCGATACGGGCCGTGCAGCGAGCGGGATTGCGCCCCCGGCAGGGGGTCTGGCTCCATTTCGGCGAGTACGAGGAGGTCGGCCACGGCGGCGCCAGCGGGTTCCCCGCGGGGTTGGAAGAGCTGGTCGTCCTCGATATCGGGCCGGTGGGCGAGGGTCAGAATGCCGATGAGTACCGGGTGGTGCTCTGCGCCAAGGACAGCAACGGCCCCTATCATCCCGCCCTCACCGGGCGACTGCGCCATTTGGCCCTGAGCGAAGGGATTCCCTTTTGCGTGGACATCTACCCCTTCTACGGTTCCGACGGCGGGGCCTACTGGCATGCCGGCGGCGATGCGCGGATCGCCCTGATCGGGCCGGGTGTGGATGCCACCCACCACTACGAGCGCACGCATCGGGAGGCGCTCCTGGCGACGACCCGCCTCATCGCCGCGTATGTGCTGAGCTGAACCGTGTCTTTCGTCTGCTTGGGATGGAACCCTTCGGTATCACACCCCGACGTAACGGGCGTACAGGCTGCGCGCCAGTTCGGGGTCTTCGGTGCCCTTGATGATGGCGCGACCGTCGGCGAAGACGGTGAGCTCGTAACCGTCAATCTCGGCGATGACGAGGTAGGGATTCTGCCGCACCCGCCCCAAGGCGGCTAGCCGCTCGGCCACGGTGGGCAGATGCAACCGGGCATGGGCAGCGCTCACCTGCACGGCGTTGCGGCCGCAGAGCACGGCGCTGCGGCTGCCGATTTCGGCGTTCAGGAACCGGTATTCCCCGCGACCACACGCCGGACAATCCGGCTGCGGCCCGGCCCAGCTGAAGGTCTCGAAGCTGTTGTACCACAGGTCCACGTGCAAGAGCCCCGGATTGAGCTCACCGCTGCCGGTCAGGATTTTGATGGCCTCGGCCGCGCTGACCGACGCCAGGGTGGCTACGATTGGCCCCAACACGCCCACGGTGTCGCAGGTCGGTCCGCCTGTCGGCGGTTCCGGCCCCAGCAGGCATTGCAAACAGCCTGTCGGCTGACGGCCCACCTTGGCCGCGGCCCCAGCCGGGATGAGGGTGGCCGTCATCCCGTAGGAGGCGACCACGCCGGTGTAGACCCACGGCAGGCCCAGTTTCAGGCAGGCATCGTTGAGCAGATAGCGGGCCTCGAAATTGTCGGTGCCGTCGAGG
>JANWYO010000051.1 GCA_025055215.1 Gemmataceae bacterium | reverse complement strand
GGCGTCTTTTCCCATGGGGGGGCGGCACCACTCCGCGCGGGCGGGGGCGCGGGGGCGGGGGGGCCCGGCCCGGGGGGCGGCGGGGGGGGGCCCCCCCGTGGGGCCCCCGCCAGCCGACTGACGCGGCGAGTCACGCTCCTACGCTGATGGTCGAAAGGGATCGCGTCAGCGCCTCGCTTCCCCGCGCACCAGGTCGCGCCGACGCCTGTTGCCGGCTCGCAGTTGAGGAGGATCGCTTCAGCACCCCGAAGAGGTTGTAAGGGCATTGCGCCATGAGGGGGCACGCCAGGCCGCTCGCCCGAGTGATCGTTGGTGGTGAGCGGACTGCGGTAGCGCCGCGAAAGGGCCGGGGGCGCGGTCGAGCGGATTGGCGCGAGGGCCTCGAAAGCGTCACCCAAGCCGGCAGTTTAATCGGCGCTGTGGCCGCCGCCCTACAATGTCCTCGTGTGCCCGCCGCCTCTCGGCTGCGGGCACCGCCCCTGACGAACCGCGACTTTCATCCCCAGGCGTCTCATGCGTGTCCTTCTCACCGGTGGCTATGGCTGCATCGGCAGCTGGATCGTTCGCAACCTCCTCGAACGCGGCGACCAGGTATGGATCTACGACTTGAAGGAAGACCCCCGTCGCCTGCGGCTGGTCCTTCCTGAAGACCGGCTCCGCGACGTCCGCTTCATCGCCGGCGACGTCACCGACCTCGCCAACCTCCGCCACGCCCTCGACCAGCACCACATCAGCCACGTCATTCACTTGGCCGGCCTCCAGGTCCCCACCTGTCGGGCTGATCCCATCCTCGGTGCCAAGGTCAACGTCCTGGGCACCCTGGCCGTCTTCGAGGCCGTCCGCCTTGCCCAAGGTCAGGTCCAGCGGCTGGTCTACGCTAGCTCGGCCGCCGTCTTCGGCCCGCCGGACGCCTACCCGCCCGGGCCCCTCGACGACGACGTCATGCTGAAACCGACCACCCACTACGGCTACTTCAAATGTTGCAATGAAGGCAATGCCCGGGTCTATTACCAGGATCACGGCCTGTCGAGCATCGGCCTTCGACCGTGGACGGTCTATGGCGTCGGCCGCGACTTCGGCATGACCAGCGAGCCGACCAAGGCGATCAAGGCCCTGGCCCTGGGACGGCGCTACCACATCAGCTACGGCGGCTGGCAGGACCTGCAATACGTCGATGACGTGGCCAAAATCTTCGTCCGCTGCCTGGAGGCGCCCTACCAGGGGGCCAAGGCCTATAACCTTCGCGGCGACGTGGTCGATCTGGCCACCTTCCACCGGGCGCTGGTCGACGTCGAGCCTTCGGCTGCCGAGCGCATCACCTACGGCGAGCGGCAGATCGCCATCGCGTACAATCTCGACGATTCAGCCCTCCAACGTGATCTCGGCCCGCTGCCCAAGACGCCATTGAGAGAGGGTATTCGCCAGACACTGGACCATTTCCGCCGGCTGCACGCCGAAGGCCGGCTCGACACCGCCGACCTGGACAGTTAGGGGAGCCGGCCGGGATCCCTCCCGGCCGGTCCCCGCCCATGGAGCCGACACATGACGCTGGCCGACCTCCTGACCCCTCCCTCGCCGCGACATCCGGCCGTCATCCTGCCTGACGACGAGCGGACCGTCACCTACGCCGAGCTGGCTCAACAGGTGGCCGCGGTGGCGGAGCAGCTCGGTGCGACCGGGCTGTCACCGGGTAGCACCGTCGCCCTGGTGCTGCCCAACGGCCTGGAAAGTATCGTGGCCTTTTTGGCCGTGAGCAGCTGCCGGCTGGTGGCGGCGCCATTGAATCCGGCCTACAAGGTGGAGGAGTTCCACTTTTCTCTCGAGGACATGGGGGCGGCCGCGGTCATTGCCCCGCCCGGGGACCAGGCGGTGCGGTCGGCGGCCCGAGGGTTGGGGCTGCCGGTGTGGACGGCCCGGCGTTCGGCTGACGGCGCGGTGCGGCTCGACGACCTGCCCACGGGCCGCGGCACGTCTTCGGAAAGGCCCCGGCCCGACGACGTGGCCCTGTTCCTGCACACCAGCGGGACCACCAGCCGGCCTAAAGGGGTGCCGTTGACCCATGCCAACCTGATGGCATCGGTGCGGAACATCGTCACTCATTACCGATTGACCCCGAGCGACGTCAGCCTGGTGGTGATGCCGCTGTTTCACGTTCATGGTCTGATCGGTGTGACGTTGTCGTCGCTGAGGGCGGGCGGTACCCTCGTCGTGCCGCCGCGGTTCAGCGCCAGCGGCTTTTGGCCGGCCGTCCGCCGGTGGCGTGTCAGCTGGTATTCCGCCGCTCCGACGATCCATCAAATCCTGTTGCAACGGGCCGATGCCGACGACGCGCCGCATCGAAGCGGCTTCCGCTTCATCCGGTCGTGCAGCGCGGCGCTGGCACCGGCCACCTTGGTGCAGCTGGAAAGCCGCTTCGGCGCCCCTGTGCTGGAAGCCTACGCCATGACGGAAGCCGCCCATCAGATGTGCGCCAATCCGCTGCCGCCGGGGGTCCGCAAGCCGGGGAGCGTCGGTCCAGGGAGCTATGTCGAGGTCGCCATCATGGACGACGGCGGCGATCTTCTGCCCGTCGGCACTCCGGGCGAAGTGGTCGTCCGTGGACCCAATGTCATGGCCGGCTACCGCAATAACCCCGAAGCAAACCGGACGGCGTTCACCCGCGGCTGGTTCCGCACCGGGGACCGCGGCGTCCTCGACGCCGATGGCTACCTGACGCTGATCGGCCGCATCAAGGAGCTGATCAACCGCGGTG
>JANWYO010000305.1 GCA_025055215.1 Gemmataceae bacterium | reverse complement strand
GACACGTTTCCGCTTCTCCCCAACCTAAGCGAGGGGTCACTTGGGCGCCATCGGTGGAGCCCCTGCCGGCTGGATCGCGGCATCGACCGTCCCCACGGCCGGCTGCCCCGTCAGGCTGACGAGCGCCTGGCTGGCCGCTTGGCGCACCCGCGGGTCGCTGTCGGCTTGCAGGACCTGAAGGGCCGCCACCACCTGCGCATCGGCGGCTTTCAACTGACCAAGGCATCGGGCACAGGTGGCCCGCACCGACGGGGCCAGGTCTTCCCGGGCCGCGGTCAGCAGCGCCTGCACGACTTCAGGATTGCCGCGGCCGGTGGCCGCCAGGTTTTCAGCGGCCCACTCGCGCTGCGAGGGATACAGCGAATCCCGCAGGATGACGGTCAGCAATTGCTGCGAGGTTTGTACCTCCTTCCGACTTAGGTCGGGCATGTTCCCCTGGGGCGCCGGCGGCGGGAGTGTCGGCACCATGTAGCCGACCGGGCTCGTGGCCGCTGCCGCGGGCGGAGGGATCATACCGCCATAGGGGACCCGGAAATAGCCGACGGCGGGCGCGGGCGGCAGGTAGCCGACGGCCGATGGTGGCCCGCAGGTCAGCCGCGGCCCCGGGCCGTAACGATTCAGGGGCAGCCCGGCCATCATCGGCATTTGACCGGTGAAGTTCGGCATGTAGGCATCGACCCGCGCCGGTGAGACAAATGCCGCCTGGGGCTGAGCATACGGCGCCACCTGGGTGAAGCCGTTGGACCGCACCGATTCCTTCATCAGCGGCTTGGGTTGCCAGTTGGTGAAAGCATTGGCGAAATCCTCGGCCACTTGCGTCTTGGCACGCGCCGCGTCGGCCTTCTCCTGCGGGTTGGTGAAGGCGTTGTCCAGCGCGCCTTCCGGTTGCTTGCCGCGCGGCGGCGGCACCGGCTGAGGCGGCCGCGGCACCTGTGCCGGCGGTGGCTTCGGCTGGAACCCCTGCGGCACTGTCACGATCGGTACCGGCACATAGTACGGAGAACCAGCCGCGCCGTGCGCCGCCACCACCGATTGCACACCCGGCACACCCGCCGGCCCGCCCTCGGGCCGGGGGGCGGTCCCAGACTTGGCCGCTGCTTTGCTCCCATCGGTCGGCTTGGTCGCCGGCTTGCTCGACGCCGTCGGTTGAGCCGGCACCTGGTTACCCGCGGCTGCTTTGCCCCCGCTCGCTACTTCCGGGCCCTTGCCATTCTTGGCGGCATCATCCAATAGTCGCCGGTTAAATCGATCGGGAGCCGCCAAGGGGTCGGCCTTGCTGCTGCTGGATTTGGGCGGCTCGGGGAGGCTCTTCGCACCAGAGGCTTTGCCTTCCGTGGGCCGGGCCTTGGCCACGGTGCTTTCCGAACGTGCCGGCAACTTGGCGAACGCGCCCACGGCCGGCGGCGAGGCCGATTTGCTGGCCGAGGCCTCCGCTGACTTGGTCGGCGTGCTCCACGGATACGTCGCCCCACCACTCGACGCCGTCGTTGACTTCGGCGGGCTGGAGGCCGGGTCATCCTGGACGAGCCGCGGCGGCGTGGCCCACGGATAGCCTGGCGCCTGGGCCGGACTGCCGGCCGGCGCCCGAGTCGCCGGCGGCTCGGCCTTGGCGGCCTGGGTCACGGCTTTCGGCAACCGGCTTGGGGTGGGCGGCGGCCCGGGTTGCGGAGTGGTCACCGGCGTGGGCCCTGCCGCGGCTGGGGCTGCTGGCCCGCTCGGTCCCTCGATCCCGGTCGAACCGGCAGGTCCGAATTCGCGCGGTCGCTCACCCATGGGAACCTGCGGGATTACTTGGGCCGGCTCCGGCGTTGACGGAGCCTGCACGACCTCCAGCTTCGGACCGTCGATCGGCCGACCTTCCTGCGGCACACCCCAGGAAGAGCGCCAATCGCTTGGTTGGGCCTTGGCGGTCTCCGGGATGCGTGGGGCCGCAGCCGGGCTGAAGCCGGGCAAGACCGGAGGCCGCTTTGCTTCGGTTTTCTGAGGCGCTGGCGCGGCGGCTGGCCGCGGACCGAGCAGCGAGGGGCGGGGCAGCCGGCCCGCCCCCCCCGAGGCGGCGGGCGGCTCGAGTGTTTGACCACCGACGACCACTTCGCGGCCAGTCGTTGACACGCAACTCCCCTCCGCGCAAGTCGGACACGCCGCCGATCCGCTCTCCCTGCCGAACATGCGGCCGAACAACGTCGGCGTGGCGGGGCGCATCACCGGCATCGGTTGCGGGCAAACCACCGGGGCGATCGACGATTCCGCCGGCCCATAGACCACCGTCTCCGGCTCGACGATCTCAAACGTTTCGCCCGTGGCGATGTTCATCAGTTCGTGCTTGACGTGTCCCTGGGGCGTCCGCACCGACTTGAGGACGCGGCAGGTCTGCGGCGGGTGGCCAGGTTCCTCGACGATCTTGTAGGCGAAACCGTCGTTGGGCACGGGCAACGTCTTACCCGGCATCTCGGCCAGCGGCGCCGGGCTGATCACCGGCGGCGAGGTGGGGCCAGCCGGCAGCGGCATCGCCGGCGGGCCCGGCGGCAGCGGCATCGCCGGGCCGCTCGCCGACGCGCTGACAGTAGGCGACGCCAGACTCGGCCCGATAGCGTCTTGCGGCGGCGTGGGCGACCCCGGGGGCGGGGTGTTCCCCTTACCCCAGTGGTAAATGCGCGTCTGCACCGCCTGGGTCCCTCCCGGCCCGGAAATTGGCGTCGCCGACGCCCCGGCTACCACGGTGATCCACTCTCCCGTTTCCACGCTCTGCACCAGCAGGGCGCGGTCTCCCTCCGGTGTCCGCCAAACTTTGTGAATCCGGCACTTCACGGGGGCCTTGCCCGGCTCCTGGACGGTCATGAGCCGTTCCCCAGTGGAGGGAGTTGCGCCGGGATTGGCTCCCTGACCCAGGGACAAACTCGTCCACGCCAGCACCAGGACGAGCGCTATTCTCCAGTAGTAGCGGACCATCGCTCGGATCTCCTTATCCGCGCCCCAACGGCTCGACGCCCTCGGGAAGGGCCGTCTGTTCCTTCTTTATCGGCCGCCCGGGTCGGAGGCATAAGTCCGAGTCTGCGGAGTGCGCCGGTCCTGCGCAACGGAGCAATCGTAACGATTCGACCGACGTTTCGGGGACGAACGGGGCGGGGCAAGGTGCGGCGAGGGGGGAAGAAGAGCATGCGGCGGGCGGTTTCCGGGCCGCCTCAAGGCGGCCCGGAAACCTCAAGAGCGGCGCTGGCCCCGCGTCAGCCACGGTTCCTACCTTAGCTCACGCAACACCGCACGCACCGGGCTGCCGTCAAAGTCCCCCAGCTTCAGCGGCAAGGCGATCAGCTCGTAACGCCCTTCCGGCACCCCGTGGAGTACCAGGCCCTCCAGAATGGCGATGTCGTGCACCGCACAACGCCGATGCACCGGCAGGTCGGCAGCAGCAAACGGATCGACGCTCGGCGTGTCGATCCCCACCAACCGCACGCCCCGCTCGTGGAGCCAATCGAGCAACTCCGGCGACAAGGCGGCGAAGTCGGTGCGGAACTCCGTCCAGTCAGGAAACGTGCCGGTGGCGATCAGCACCCTTTCAGCGGTGATCGGCTCCGGCAAGTCCCCGGGTCGAAGGACCATCCCCGGCCGGGCCGCTGGTCGCAGCACCTGACAGGGGCCGACGTACAACTCCAGCGGCTGGGCGTCGATGGGGCGGCCGGCTGGGTCGTAGTGGCAGGGGGCATCGACGTGGGCCCCGATGTGGGCCGTGGAGGAGAATGCCGCCACCGTAAACGGGTCGCCGCGAGCCATGTCCATCAGTGGCTGCCGCCGCCACGGCGGGGCGCCGGGCCAGACGGCCAGCTGTTCCGTGATCCGCGGTGTGATGTCGATGAGCATGTCCGAGGTCGATCCCTCCTACGTCAGCATGGGGGACTTAAGCGGTTGCGCTTTTTCCGGGACCATCTTTCCGCTCACCACGTCAGCGACGGCGGACACGCTCCGCCGCCGCTGGCGGCTTCGCATCTCCCCCTTGCGGTTTCGCGCTCGCTCCACCCCCGCAGCGCGTCGGCGCCGCCCCGCACCTTCGCCCCCTCGACCGTCACCCCTTTTTCCTTCCGGTTGGCGCCCGAACGACTACAATGGTTGCAGCCTCATCAACCTACCCGCCGCGGAAAGGAGCAACTCCCGTGACCGACCGTACATTTCGCTGCTCGCGCCGCAAGTTTCTGGCCCAGGCCGCCGCCGCGGCCTTGGCCGCCCCCGCGGTCACGCCGCCGACCATTGCCGAGCCTCCCGCCGTCTCCACGTTCCGCACCCGCCCACCCAAGCCGAGCATCGAAGGCCGTCGGCCCCTCGCCGTTGTTTGCACCGTCTATCGCCCCATGTCCCATGCGTACCATATCGCCGGGCGATTCATCCACGGCTACACCCTCGGCGGGGCGTTCCACGTCCCACGACACTACGTCCACAGCATGCATTGCGACCAGGTGCCGGACAACGACCTTTCTCGTGAGGTTGCCAAGGAATTCGGCATCCGCCTGACCCGGAGTGTAACCGAGACACTGGTCGATGACCAGGGCCGGCTCGCGGTTGAGGGGGTGTTGCTGATCGCCGAGCATGGCAACTATCCGCGGAACGACAAGGGCCAAATCCTTTATCCCCGCTTCGAGATGATGGAAGAGATTGTCAAGGTCTTCCGCAAGACCGGCCGCACCGTGCCCGTCTTCAACGACAAGCACCTGTCCTATAACTGGAAGCGGGCCAAGCAGATGGCCGACTGGGCGGTGGAGCTGAAGTTCGGTTTCATGGCCGGGTCGAGTCTGCCCGTGACGTGGCGGCGGCCGGAGCTGGAGTTGCCGCTGAACACGCCGGTGGAGGAAGCCCTGGTGGCGGCCTATGGGCCGATCGAGGTCTACGGCTTCCACGCCCTGGAAACCCTCCAGACGATGATGGAACGGCGGCTCGGCGGCGAAACCGGGGTCCAGGCCGTGACCTGCCTGACGGGCAAGGAGGTGTGGAAGGCAGGCGACGCTGGCCTGTGGAGCTGGGACCTGCTCGAAGCGGCCCTCGGACGCAGTGAGACCGTCAATCCCGGCGACATCCGCCGCAACGTCGGGCTGGCGGTCGGGACCATGCCGGCGATCCCACCGACGGCCTTCCTGATCGAATACCGTGATGGTACCCGCGGCACCGTGCTGCTGCTCAATGGGCACGTGCAAGATTTCACCTTCGCCGCTCGCATCAAGGGAGAGAGCAAGCCGGCGTCGTGCCTGTTTTACCTTCCCATTCCGCCGGGGGCCAGGTACTTCGACGCCCTGGTGTTCAACATCGAAAAGCTTCTGGAGACCGGCAAACCGCCCTACCCGGTGGAACGCACCCTCCTGACCAGCGGCGTGCTGGAGGCGCTCATGGACAGCCACGCGCAGCGGGGCAGCCGCGTGCCGACGCCCGAGTTGGACGTCCGTTACCAGGCGCCGGCGGACAGTGGCTTTCTCCGGGGCAGCGTCGCCGCTCCGGTGTGAGTCGGCCCCCTGAAGGGGCCGACTCACGCCTCGACCGCCTCGCGCCCCGCCGGAGACTCGTCGATGAATCGGCTGACGATCACGTTAACGATGCTGCTCGGCGCTGGGGCCGTCGGCCAGACGTCGATCCCGCCGGAGCCGGTCGAAATCGGGACCACGCCGCAGCTGGTGCTTGATTCCTACATCGTCGATAACACCTGGGCGGTCCGCTACAAGACGCAGCACGTCAACCGGGTCTTCCACCCGCCGCGGAAGCACCCGGGCAATCCGCTGCTCCGGGGCCCGGTCAACTATGTCTGCGCCGCCCGCGACGAACCGTCCGGGAAGTTCCATCTGTGGTATCAGACTTCGGTGAGGGGCCAGGACGAGGAACGGGCACAGTACGCCATTGCCTACGCCTCCTCGACCGACGGGATACGCTGGGAACAGCCGAACCTGGGGCTGCACGAGTGGCAGGGCAGCCGCGACAACAACGTCGTTGTCTGCGGCCGGCGGCGGGCAAGCGGGCCCTGGCTGGTCCAGGTCCCGCCGGCGGATCGCCGTGACTACCGCTTCCTGCTCGCTTACCGCGACGCCGACGGCATCCACCTCATCGCGTCGCGCGACGGCGTCCACTTCGACCCGGCCAGCGATCGCCGGATCGTGCCGCTCCCCAGCGATACCCAAAACGCCATCGTCTGGGACCCGCACCGGAACGAGTACGCCCTCTTCGGTCGGGCCAAGACCATCTATCGCGCCACTGGTGACGGCATTCTCGACACCGGCGAATCCCGCCGCATCGCCCGCCTCGAGAACAAGGAACTCTGGGCCGACTGGTCCCCCGATGCCCGCCACATTCTCCTCCCCGACGAACTGGACACCCGCGAACGCTATCACGCCTTCTACGGCATGCCGACGACGGTCTACGCCGGCATCTTCTTCGGCTTTTTGTGGCCTTTTCGCTGGAACGACCGCATCCACACCGAGTTGGCCTGGTCACGCGACGGCATTCAGTTTGAGCGGCACCCGTTGCGGCCGCGGCTAATCGACTACGGCCCCGCCGGTTCGTGGGACGATGAGATGGTCCTGGCCAGCCAGTGGGTCGAAGTGGGGGACGAATGGTGGATTTACTACGCGGGGTGGGATGGGCCCCACCAGTCCCCCGAGCGTCACGGGGGCATCGGTTTGGCCACCTTGCGTAAGGAAGGGTTCGTTTCCCTCCGCGGTCCCGCCGGCGGTGGCGTCGTCTGCACCCGCGTGCTCCGCTGGCCCGGCGGCAAGTTGTGGGTCAATGCCGATGCCGCCCGTGGCCGGCTCACCGTCCGCGTCAGCACCCCTCATCGCGCCGTCGTCCCAGGCTTCGACCACGCCGACTGCCTCCCCTTCCAGGGCGACCGGGTGGCCGCCGAAATCCGCTGGAAACAGCGATCGATCGCCGAACTCAAAGGCCAGGAGATTCGGCTGGAATTCTTCCTGCAAGACGCCGACCTGTACAGCTTCCGGGCGGGTCCTTGAGCGCGCCCCGCCCAGTTTCAGCGGGCCGAGTCGCGCCCCAGGTTCGCACCCCAGGATTGATACCCTTTCTCTTCCATCAGGCGGGAGCCGAGCAACTCATTGATTTGCCGCTTGATCCGGGCCCGCTGGTCGTTCTGCCGATGGACGGCGCGCGCCAGTTCGACGAACCGGGGACCAAAATCGCCCGTCTGCTCGCAGTGGTGCATCCCATCGACGATGTCCCAAATGTCGGCGTTGACCGCCAGCAACTCAGCCGTCAGCCGTTCCAGCTCGGGCGATGAAGTGAGCGCCTGGTCGCGGACCTGTTCGAGGCTGGCCAATTCGACGAGCACATGGTGCAGCTTGGCCGGGTCCGTGATCCGCTGCTGCTTGAGTTGCAGGATGGTGATCTTGTCGAGCAACTCCCCGGGCGAGATTTCGACAAAGATCGGCTTGACTTGGCTCATGGGCGCAGCCTCCGCCGCAGTTCGTCGGCCATCCGAACGAAAACCGCCTCCCAGTCCCCGGGCCGGGGCTGCCGAAAAAGCCGCGCCGTGGGGTACCACGGGCTGTCGTCGCGGTCCAGCAGCCAGCGCCAGTTTGGAACATAAGGGAGGGCGACCCAGGTAGGCACGGCCAGGGCCCCGGCCAGGTGGGCCAAGGCCGTGTCCACTGTCACCAGCAAATCGAGCGATCTCAAGACGGCGGCGGTGTCCACAAACGCCCCGCTCGACTCATCAAGCCGCGGCCCTAGATCAAGGATCGGAAAATCGACGGTGCCCACCTGGTCGCTTCCCGGACCCTTTTGCAGGCTGACGAGGCGGACGCCCGGCAGGGCCGCCAACGGCGCCAGCCGGGCCAGCGGAAAGGACCGCAGGTGGTCACCGCGAAAGCCGGTGCTTCCTTGCCAGGCCACGCCGATCGTCAACCCTCGATAAGGGCCCAAAACCTGGCGCCACGCCTCAACGAGCGCCTCTTCGGCCGCCAGGTAGGGGACATCGGCCGGCACCGTTGCCACGGTTGTCTGAAAGATGCCGGGCAGGCTCAAATGGGGGGCCCAGAGGGCACAGACGACCGGCTCGCCCAGGTTCACGAGCCGGTCGATTCCGCGGCAGCTTTGCAACAGCCGCCGCAATGCGGGTGGGACCGCGGCGATGACGACGCCGCCCCGCTCCTGCACGAGCGGTGCGTAGCGGATGAACTGGAGCGTGTCGCCCAGACCCTGCTCGGCTTGCAGCAGGACGGCTTGGCCACGCAGCGGGGAGCCATCCCAGCGCGGGCGGGGGACCGCGGCCTGGGCGAAGTCGGCACACCGCCAGCGCCATTCGTACTCTGGCCAGCCGCGCTCGTAGTCGCCCAGCGTCAGCCAGACCAGCGCCCGCGTGCCGTGGGCGTCGGCGAGGTCGGGCTGGAGGCGAATCGCGGCGTCGCATTCGGCCAAGGCGTCGGCCCAACGGCCCTGCCGCCGCAGCAAATCGGCCAGGGCCGCGTGAGCAGCGGCATCCCCGGGCCGAAGGTCCAGCAGGGCGCGGGCGTCGGCCTCGGCCTCGGCCAAACGGCCAAGCTGGTCGAGCACCGTCCGCCGACGGCGGAGCAGGTCGGCGGAGCCAGGCTGCAGCTGCAAGGCAGCGGTGAATGCCGCCGCCGCTTCCTCGAAGCGTCCTTGACCCGCCAGGGCGTTGCCGAGGTTGCAATAGGCCGCCGCCACATCCGGTCGCAGGCGAATCACCTCGCGGAACCAGGCCGCCGCCTCGGCCCAGCGCCCTTGGCTGAGGTACAGACTGCCCAGGCCAAAGCAGGCCTGGGCATGGCTGGGTTGCAGCTGAAGCGCCTGCTCGTAACAGCGCTGGGCCTCAGCCCATTGGCGCGCCTGCCGATAGGCGTCACCCTGGCGGCAATGGTGGTCAGCCGCCATCGTTTGGTCCGTGGGCATGATTGGGCGGGCACCCGTACCTCTGAGCGAACCACTAACGGAGTATATCAGGATCGGTCGGTGCTCGTCTCCCACCGCACCCACGCGTTCCCGCTTGCGGTTTCGCGCCGTCCGCTTGCGGTGTCGCGCTCGCTTCACCCTGCTCAGCACCTCGGATGGCTGGCAGCGACCGCCAACCCGCCCCCGACCCCAGCGACCCACCCGCAACCCCCGCCGGCGCCTTCTCCCCTTTGCTCTTTCCTTGCCCATCCACCCCAACGTAAAATGAAAGGCCCCGATCGATATGCGAGGAGGATTGCAGACCCACGTGTCGTTGAATCACACACGTCAAGAGTTGACGGTCCATCGCGAGCGGGCCGTATTGGTTAGCGTGGCGCTGCCGGAACGTCCCTGGGTGGGCGAAGATCCGCTGGCGGAGCTTCGCGGCTTGGCGACCACGGCCGGCGCCATGATCGTGGATGAGTTGCTCCAACGCCGTCAGGAAATCATCCCCGCCACCTACATCGGCAAGGGCAAGTTGGCCGAGTTGCAGGCCAAGGTTCAGGCCCGCGATGCCGACGTCGTCGTTTTCGATAACGATCTGAGTCCCGCCCAAGTCCGCAACCTGGAGAAAGCGACGGGCGTCAAGGTACTCGACCGCAGCGAGCTGATTCTTGACATTTTTGCGACGCGCGCCCGCACGGTCGAGGCACGGCTCCAGGTCGAGTTGGCCCAGCTGGAATATGCCCTGCCCCGGCTGCGACGCATGTGGACCCACCTCGGCCGAATCAAAGGTGGCATCGGCTTGCGTGGTCCGGGCGAAACGCAGTTGGAAGAGGACCGCCGACTCGTCAGCCAGCGCATCCGCGACCTCAAGGCCAGGTTGGTCGAAGTCCAGGCCCGCAAGGAGCGCGAGGTGCGCAGCCGCAGCGAGGAGCACACCGTCTCCCTCGTCGGCTACACCAACGCCGGCAAGAGCACCCTGATGAACGCGCTGACCGGTGCCGGCGTCCGTGTCGAGGACAAGCTCTTTTCCACTCTCGACACCCGCACCCGGCAATGGCATCTCAAGGATTGGGGCCGCGTCCTGCTCAGTGACACCGTCGGCTTCATCCGCGACCTGCCGCACCATCTCATCGCCTCGTTTAAGGCCACGCTTGAGGAGGCCCGTCAGGCCCGGCTGCTGCTGCACGTCGTGGACGCCAGCAATGCCAACGCGGCGGAACAGATTCAGGCCGTGCACCAGGTCCTGAAGGAGCTGAACTGTGCCGATAAGCCGACGCTGCTGGTCCTGAACAAGATCGACCGGGTGAGCGATCGTTCCTACGTCGATGTGTTGCTGCGGCACCATCCGCGGGCCGTCACCGTCAGCGCGGCGACCGGACAGGGACTGGACGCTTTGCGGGACGCGGTGATCGAGGCGCTGAGCGCCGACTTCGCCGATGCCGAAGTCATCGCCGACGCCAGCAACGGCCGGTTGCTGGCGTATCTCGGGGCCCACGCCGAGATTTACCGCCAGTCGTTCGACAACGGTCGGGTCTTCGTCCGCTGCTATTTGCCGCGGCACCTGCTGTACCACATCCAGGGGCCGGACGTGCAGGTCCGTTGTCTGGAGCCCGCCCGCGCCTGACCTCAGAGCGTTGGGCCGATGCTCCACGGGGCGAATTCCTCTTCGCCAACCCCGTGAAGTTCGCTCTTGGTCTTTTTGCCGCTGGCGACCGCCAGGATTTCCTCGAAAATTTGCCGGCCGACTTCTTCCACCGGGGTGCCATCGAGGATGGTGCCGGCGTTGAGGTCCATGTCGTCGATCATGTGCTCGTAGAGGGGCGTGTTGGTGGCGACCTTGATCGACGGGACGGGCTTGCAGCCGAAGACGGAACCGCGGCCGGTGGTGAAGACAATAACGTTGGCCCCGCCGGCCACGATGCCGGTCAGCGATACCGGGTCGTAGCCGGGCGTGTCCATGACCACCAGGCCCTTGGCGGTGACTGGCTCGGCATAGTGAACGACATCGACCAGGGCGGTGCTGCCGCCCTTGGCGACGGCGCCGAGCGACTTTTCGTAGATGGTCGTCAGGCCCCCCTCTTTGTTGCCGGGCGAGGGGTTGTTGTTGATCTCGGCGCCGAAGATGCCGGTGTACCACTCCCACCAACGAATGCGCTCCAGGAGCTTTTCGCCGACCTGTCGGCTGATGGCCCGACGGGTGAGGATGTGCTCGGCGCCGTAGATCTCCGGGGTCTCGCCGAGGATGACGGTCCCTCCCTGGGCGACGAGCAGGTCGGCGGCAATCCCCAGGGCGGGATTGGCGGTGACCCCGCTGTTGCCGTCCGAGCCGCCGCACTCGGTGCCCAGAATGAGCTTGTCGGCGGTCAGGGAGACGCGGCGGGTGTCGTGGACCTGAGGTAAAAGCTCGGCGACGGCTTGCACGCCGGCTTCGACCGTCTTGGGGATGCCGCCGCAGTCCTGGATGGTGAGAACCACGGGCGGCCGACGGGAGCCATTCAGTTGGATCAGCCCTTCGTTCTCGATCAGGTGGACGGCCTGGGCGGTTTCGCAACCGAGGCCGACGAGGACGTAGGCGGCGACGTTGGGGTGTTTGGCGAAGCCGGCCAAGGTGCGGTCGAGCTGGCGGTGGTCAGGCCCGTCATAGGCCATGGCGCAGCCCGCCTTGTGGGTGAGGGCCACCACGCCGTCGACGTTGGCATAGCGGCGGAGGAGGCCGGTCTCGTGGAAGCGTTGGGTGATGTATTTGCTGACGCTGGCGGAGCAGTTGACCGTGCTGATGACGGCGATGTAGTTGCGGGTGCCGTAGCGTTGGTGCGCGGGACGTTCCGGGCCGCGGTCGTAGCCCTGCCAGGTGCGCCGTGGCGGCGCTCCGGGCAGGTCGCTGCCGGCACGGGCCGGCGGCGGCGGGCAATCGCGGCCAAAGGCGTAATCCCGTTCAAACAGGTCGGCCCGCACGTTGTGCACGTGGACGTGGGCGCCCGCGGCGATGTCTTGGCTGGCGAAGCCGATGACCTGACCGTACTTCAGCACCGCCTCCCCGGCGCGAATCGGCCGCAGCGCCAGCTTGTGCCCCAGCCCGATGCGGTCGGCCAACAGCAGTGTCTTGCCGGCATGGTCGATCTCCAAGCCAGCCGGCAGCGGTCGAGACGCGATGGCCACGTTGTCCTCCGGCCGCAAGTGGACAGCGACACAGGACAGTGGCACGGCAGCCATCGCAGTTCCTCAATGAGTCGGACCTTGGTGCTGCACGCCGGCGGCACGCCGGGACCGGCGGCGCGATGCGGCTTCCGCCGAGGGGGTCATTTTCCCTCTTTTCCTTTTTCGCTCTTTACTTTCGGCGGCAGCTTGCCGTCGGGAATGAGCTTCTTCCAGGCGTCATGAGCGGCCGCTCGGTCGGCCTCCGGCGCGAGTGGGTCGTAGGCGATGTCCTTCCCGGCCGGGACCAGACGGTAGAGGTGCCAAGACGCCAGCTGACGGATCGCGGGGACTTCGTGCATGAGGTAGGCGATCAGGATTTCGTACAATTCCGGGTTTTGCCGTTGCTCGTCACTGAAGCTGTGCAGGCCGTTCATCACGATCTCGGCGTGCGCGGGCTTGAAGCCCTTGTCGAGCAGCGCCTGGTAGAGTCGGGCATCCTGGCCGGGGCCGCGGCCGATCCAGTTGCGCAACACCGTGACAGCCCGTTCCCGCACGTCGGCCTGGGGGGCGGAGAGGGCATCGATCAGCCGGGGGAGGTCGTCGAATGCTCCCAGGGCAGTCACGGTGACGAAGCGGGTGTTGGGATCGGTCGATTTCAACCCGTTGGCCAGGGCGGTATCGAGCGACTTTTCCACGATGGCATCCCGCAGCCGATACAGGGCAGCCAGCATCTTCATCCCGTGGGGGGTGTTCCACCCCTCGGGTGTCGCCCGCCGCGGCAGTCTCTCCAGCCGGAGGGGTCGCAGCTCTTCCGTGTCCGAGCTGTTCCACACCAGGGCCGCCGGACCGGGCGGAGCGTGCATATGGTGTTGCTGCTGTCGGTGGTGGACATCGACGCTTCCCTCCAGCACCAAGACGCCGAAATTGATCGCCGGCTCCTCCGGCGGATCGGTCGGCTCTTTCTGGAACAAGATTCCTGCTGCCCAGCGACCGAACAATTCCATCCCAACCGCGGTTTTCGGCTCGTTGAGGGTGAAGTCCCAGATCTCCTTGCCGACCCGGAGCCGCACCCGAGCCGCCCCTTGCTCTTTATGGTTTTCGAGCATGATCAGGCCGCGGTCGAGCGTCAGGTCGAGATCGACGTCCGGATTGTC
>JANWYO010000013.1 GCA_025055215.1 Gemmataceae bacterium | reverse complement strand
CTGCGAGACATCGATCGTGTCCGGCTGCGGCGGCCTCGCGGCGACATAATCAACGGTCCGGTTGGGATCGGGCGCAGACATGGCGACACCTCTGTGAACTGGTGATGAGGGACTGCCGTCATCCTACACCCGAAGAGCGACGATCGCAACAAAACGTGTCGAGGTCAAGAGGGAGGTGTTCCCAGATTTTCCCGAGCTTAGTTAGCGAACCAGTAAGCACCGCACTGCACCAAGTTACGGATCCACACCAAGCTCGCCATCGGCCGCACGAGTGCTTCGCGTTCCGCGAGAACTTCGATCTTCACGGTAGCGCCCATGGGAACTTCCTTGTTCAGGGTTTTGCTCCGTTCTCTTACCATAATGCTCCCACCCCCAGCAGAGAGATTGGGTACCGTCAATCCGGTCGCGGCTTGGCGGGCGCTAGTCGACGGAACTATCAGTCCGCACCAACCGTCGCTGTGGCTGTATCTCGCGCCACGAGCGCCGATCCGGGGGGTATATTGAGGGGGGACCCGCCGCGCAACCGCGAAGGCGAGATGCTACCCGACTGTAACAACGCCCCGGATGCGTTGCTTGTGACGCCGAACGTGTCGTCGTGGCAATATACTGGCGGCACCGTCGCCGGCCTTTGCTTCGTTGCCCAAGAATAACGGCTCGACCCGATGCTACTGGAATGAAGGTAAATGCCGCGAATGTGTTCCAGCGGCTTGTCGTTGGCGCGGATCGTGCTACGGTGTACGGCGACCCCGCGACATAATGACGCTTCGTTTTGGCGGGGGGCTATGTCTACCCTATGGCAACAAACCGAGGCCGCCTTGCGGGCCGGCCGGCTGGATCAGGCAGCACAATTGGGTCAGGCTCTCGTTCAGACCGAGGCGGACAACGGGGCAGCCTGGTATCTGCTCGGTCGAATCGCCGCCCGGCGGGGACGGTGGCCGGAAGCAGCTCGGCACCTCGAACAGGCCTTGCGTCTGGCGCCAGACCGGGTGGACGTCCTCGCCACGGCCGTGGAGGTCTTCCGCCGGGCCGGCCGCTTGCCGGAAGCACTGGCGGCTGCGGACAACGCCTTGCAGCGCCAGCCCGAGCAACCGGCTGTGCTCAATAACCGGGGTCTGGTCCTTCAAGACCTGGGACGTTGGGCGGAGGCCGAGGACCACTTCCGCCGCGCCATCGCCCGGCAACCATCCTACGCCCTGGCGCATCTCAACCTCGGCAAGACGCTGCTCCTGCACGATCGCCTGGCCGAGGCGATCACCAGCCTCCAGACCGCGCTGCGCCTCCAGCCCGGATACCCCCAGGCGTTGGCAGCCCTGGGTCAGGCCTGGCGCCTGGCATGCCGCCCGCAACAGGCGGTCGAGTGCCTGCGTGCCGCCTTGCGCGGGCAGCCCGACCTGCCTGCCGCCTTGCTCAACCTCGGCAACGCCCTGTCCGACCTCGGTCAGATGGACGAAGCCGAGGCAAGCCTGCGCCGGGCGGTGACGGTGCGGCCTGATTACGTCGCCGGTTGGCACGACCTCGGGGCGCTGTACGAACGCTGTGAACGTTTGCCCGAGGCCCTGGCCGCTTATCGCCAAGCCCTCTCCCTCCATCCCGAGCATGGTCCGGCCCTGGCATCGCTGGTCAACGCCCAACGGCGCCTGTGCGACTGGACCGACTGGCCGGCGAACGTCGAGCGGCTCGTGCAGCGTGTCCGGGCCGATCTGGCTGCCGACCGGCCGTGCCCGTTGTGGCCGCTGGCCAGCTGCCGGCTGCCCACGACCAACGCCGACCGATTGGGCATTGCACGTCAATTTGCCGGGCGGCTAGCCCGCCGTGTTAGTGCGGCGCCATTGCGCGGCTCGTATCCGCCATTGGGCAAAGACCGGCTTGTGATCGGTTTTCTCGCCCATGAGTTCCGCAACGCCGTCGCCGGTCACCTGATGAAGGGGCTGTTCCACCGCTTCGACCGCCGCCGCTTCGAGGTCCTGGCCCTGGATTATTCCGAGCCTGACGCCAGCGACGTCCGCCGCCGCATCCTCGCCGGCTGCGATCGCGTCATCGACTTGCGACCGCTGAGTCCGGCCGAGGCGGCCCGCCGCATCGCCGCCGAGCGCGTTCACATTCTCGTGGACATCAACCCCTACATGCCGGGCGGACGACCGGAGATCGCGGCAGCGCGGCCGGCGCCGGTGCAGGTAAGCTACATGTACCCAGCCACGACCGGGGCCGACTTCATCGACTATTTCCTCACCGACCCGGTGGTGACACCGCCCGGTCATGAATCATTCTTCAGCGAGAAGCTGGTTTACCTGCCGCCGTCGTATTTACCGACCGATGCCGACCAGCCCATCGCTCCCGAAACTCTTGGCCGGGAGCATTGGGGCTTGCCGACGGACGGTTTCGTGTTCGCTTCTTTCAACGCCCCGGACAAGATCGACCCGGACGTACTCACTGCTTGGGTGCGCATCCTGCAAGCCGTGCCGGGCAGTGTGCTGTGGCAAAAAGACGGCGGCGCGGTGGTGAACGCCAACCTGCGGCGAGAAGCGGAACAACGCGGTCTGGACCCGCGCCGGCTCGTCTTCGCCCCGTCGTTGCCGAGTACGGCGGAACACCTGGCCCGTCAGCGCTGCGCCGATCTGTTTCTGGACACGTTCATCCACGGCGCCCACGCCACGGCCGTCGATGCCCTGTGGGCCGGCTTGCCCGTGCTGACCTGTCCGGGCGACACCTTCGCGTCGCGCGTCGGGGCCAGCGTACTGACGGCGGCCGGGTTGACCGA
>JANWYO010000299.1 GCA_025055215.1 Gemmataceae bacterium | reverse complement strand
GCCACCCACGCCCACACCCGCGCCAGCGTCTCCAGCGGCAACCCAATCACATTACTCCGGCTCCCCTCCACCACCCGCACATACGGATCGTCTTCCTCCTGGATGGCGTACGCCCCCGAGCATCCCTCCCACAACCGCGTCGCCAGATAGGTGTCGATCTCCGCGTCCGAAAGCGGCACCATAGCCACCCGGCTGACTTCCTGCCAGCAGGTCTGCACATCGCTGGGCCGGTGCCAGAGCACGACACCGGTCCACAGTTCGTGGGTCTGGCCAGCCAGAAGTCGCAAAATCCTCCGGGCATCGGCCGCGTCCACGGGCTTGCCGATCACCCGCCCCTGATGCCAGCTGACGGTGTCGGCCGCCAACACAATCCCTTGGGCGATCCGCGGTGCCACGGCGGCCGCCTTCAGCCACGCCACCTGCTGCACATACTGTCGTGGATCGGTGGCACCGCTGCCGTCCGGCTCGGTGATGTTGGCCGGCACCACCTCGAACTCATAGCCCGCCTGCGCCAGCAGGTCGCGGCGGGCCGGTGACGCACTCGCCAAGATCAGGCGGTACGGCGGGCGCTGTGCCATTGGTAGAGGATCCTTTCCAGGACGGGCCAGAGGCGCTCGGGAGTCAACTCAGCCATGCACTCCAGGCGGTCGCAAGTCTTGCGGCAACTCCCCTGGCACCAGACGCGGGATTCGACCGCATCGGCCTCGGCCCCGTACGGGCCGGTCAGGCGAACCTGGGTGCAAGTATATGGCGCCACCACCCGCCGACCCAACGCCACGGCCAGGTGCAGCGGCCCCGTGTCGTTGGCCACCATTACGTCGGCCGCGGCGAGCACGGCCGCCAGACGCGGCAGCGTCGTCCGACCCGTCAAGTCGAGGGTGCGGCCCGGCAGTAGCGCCGCCACCGTCCGGCTTAGCGGCACCTCATCCCGGCCCCCGACCAAGACCACGGTCCCGCCAAATCGCCCCAACGCCCGCCGCGCCAAGGCCGCAAAATGCTCCGCCGGCCAACGCTTGGTCGGCCAGCGGGCGCCCACCCCGACCATGAGCCACGGCCGCGGCCAGTTCGCCAGTTCCCGACGCGCCCAGTCCCGCGCCTCCGGCCACGACGGCAGGCGGAACTCCTTCGGCCCCTCGCCGACGCCCAGGGCCTCGGCCACGCGCCAATAGCGATCGACGGCGTGGCTGCCGACGTGGTCCGCGTCGCGGACCACGTCGGTGTAAAACCACCCCGCCCCCTCGCGAGCGCTGCTCAGGCCAAGCCGTCGCCGGGCGCCGGTGGCCGCCGTCATCAACCCCGTCCGCAACAGCCCTTGCAGGTCGATCACCAGGTCGAAGCGCCGCCGCCGCAGTTCCCCGAGGAACTGAAACCAGCCCTCCCCCGCTTGCCACACCCCGCGCCGACTCGCCCCGCGGTCGAATGGGAGTGTCTCGTCCAGATCCGGATGCCCGCGGAGCAACGCTTCATAGCTGCGGTTGACGACCCAGGTGATGTGGGCACGGGGAAACCGCCGACGCACCGCCGTCAGCACGGGCAAACTGTGGACGATGTCGCCCAGGGCGCTCGGTTTGATGAGTGCAATGCGGCGAGCCATCAAGCGGGTCAACGGCAGGCGGGGCATGGCATCATCCTTGACATCAATGTCTTCCGGTTAGTCCCGAAGCCGCAGGGTCAGCCCGAAGACGACCGTCATGAGCACGACTCCGACGGAGTAGGGCAACACATGGGAGGGCGAGGCGAAAAACAGCCACGAGCCGATGGCCGGCCCCAGGATGCGCGCCAAGGCGGCGGCCGATTGGTTGGCGCCGAGGATCTCTCCTTGCCGCGTCGGGTCGGCCCGCTTGGAAATCAGCGCCTGTACCGACGGAGTCATCAGGGCGAAGCCTCCGACCAACACCAAGAGGATGGCCAACGCCACCGGGATGGTCTGGTGGGTGCCGCGGAGCCGGCCCGCGGCCACCGCCAGGACCAGGGCTATGACACCCAGCAGGCCAACGACCATCAGAAAGGTGCCCAGGCGCATGAAGCGCAACTCTCCGACGCGCATGACGAGCCGCCGGTAGATCAGCCCTTGCACCAGCATCAGCGTCAGGCCGACGTAGGCGAAGATCAGCGAGCTTTTGCGAAAGATGTCGTCCAGTTCCTCTACCGACATTTCGTGCAGCCGTCGGACCGTGCCGCCGTCGCTCAGGAGGTACTGGTTCATCAGCGCCAGGGTCGCTTCCAGGCTGCCGAAGGCCACCGTGGCCAGGAAGAAGGTGATGACCAAGGCGCCGATGGTCGGCATGCGGAGGACTTCGGCAAGGGTGTTGAATTTCAGCCAGTGCCGCCGGCCTCCCCCGACGCCAGGGCGCAACGTTTCCGGCAGCAAGACGATGGCGAGAACCAGCGCGATCAGCGACAGGAGGGCCGCCGCGGCGCCCGGGGCGGCTTTCGATTCGACGAAGAACGACGCAAAACACAACAGCGGGCCGAAGGTGAAGCCGATCCCGAAGGCGGCGCCGATCAAAGCCATCCCCCGCGACCGCTCCGCTGGTCCGGTGCAGTCGGCGATCACCGCTTGGGCGGTGGCGATGGTGGCGCCCGCTACCCCCGCCCCGATCCGCGACAGGAGAATCAGACCGACTCCCCACCCCTCCTCTCCCGCAAAACCCAAGTGCGAGGCGTAGGCGAACAGCGCATAGAAAACCACCGAACCGGCCAGACCGATGATCAGGATCGGTCGTCGGCCCAGGCGATCCGAAATTCGGCCCCAGATCGGGGCGAAGAGAAACTGCATGAACGAGAACGACGCCATGAGCACGGCCAACATGCCGCCCACATAGTCGGGTCGGTCCGGAAAGAGCGGGGTGAGCAAATAGCTGGCGTAGAGCGGCAGCAGCGGCAGGACGATGCCGAAGCCCAGCAGGTCGATGAACACCACCAGAAAGACGATCAGCAACGCCGAGCGCGGCGCCGTCGCCGAGTCATCGGGGCACTCGATGTTGGGCACGTCCGGTTGCTGCATGAGAAGCGGCGCTCCCCATCCGGTTCGAGTTTGTGGACCGGAGAAGATACCACGCCTCGGCGAACTTGAACAGGCCGGGTCCGGGGTCAGGTGCACCTATCGCTTCGGGCGGGGTTAAGCGCTCCAGGTGGCGGTTTTTCCCCATCTGCCGCCGATCCTTGGTTCCGCGCTCACGATTCATCGTTTCGCGCTTGCTGCGTGTCAAGCGAGCGCCAACCGATGAATCGCTACCCGCGTACGGCGTACCCCACGCGCCTCAGCCATCCGCACGAGCGCCAAGCGATCAGTCCCCCTCCGCCCGTACATTCTCAACCTGCCGACAAAGGGGACACTCCCAAGGTCCGCTTTCGTCCTTGACACGACCTGCCGCGCCTCTCATTCTGAACATCAGTAGACTACCAGCAATCCGGTGAGGCGACGCACCCTAATGGCCACGGCTGACATCGCTGCTCCGACCCCTGCCCCGACCGACCCGCAGACGAGCACCGCGTATCTGGTCTTCGACACCGAGAGCGTGCCGGATGGTCGGCTGCTGAGCCTGACGAAATACCCCGGTGCGAACCTGACGGCGGAAGAAGCCGTCCGTAAGGCGCAGCAGGAGGCGAGCGAACATTCGCGCCATGGCTCGACATTTCTGCCGGTCACCTTCCAATATCCGGTGGCGGTTTGCGTGGCCCGCGTCGGGAGCGACTTGAGCTTGCAAGCGGTCACCTGCCTGGATGCGCCTCAGTATCGTCCCCGGCAAATCGTCAGCGACTTCTGGCGCGGCGTCAGCCTTTACCCGCACGCCACCCTCGTCAGCTTCAATGGCCGAGCGTTCGACTTGCCGCTGCTGGAATTAGCGGCCTTTCGCTACGGCTTGACGGCCAGGGCTTACTTCGGCCAACGCCGCAATTCCGACCGACACCTGGACCTGTTGAATTGGTTTGGCAATCACGGGGCGACCCGACCGGCCGGGGGACTGGACCTCTACGCCAAGCTCCTGGGTCTGCCGGGCAAGATGGGGATGACGGGCGAACAGGTCTACACGTACTACCGCGAGGGTCGGCTCTCGGAAATCAATGACTACTGCATGTTCGACACCCTGGACACATATTTCGTCTTCCTGCGGACACGCGTCCTGATTGGCGAGATCACCCTGGAGCAGGAACACGACCTGGTGTCGCGGGCAAGGGATTGGTTGACGAGTAAGGTCAAGGAGAAACCGGCGTTGCGCCGATACCTCGACAGCTGGCGCGACTGGCACCCGTGGCCGTGACCTCGCCGGGTTCGCCTTGCAAATTTCCCACCGTTTCTCTACTGTCAGCCGCGTTCATCGCCCGGGCCGCGTCAGGAGGACGGTGGCCACGGGATGACGGCCCCGCACCGTCTCCCGAAAACGGAACAGGATCCAGGAGGGACGACCACTCTGTGCCGGGGAGCAGACCGCTTCGGCGGATGCCGTTCCTGTCTGGAGTGCGGCTATCGGCATGGGCCGAGCCGAGCCTTCCCGACCCCAGAACGCAAGGATGCGCCATGGTGCGGCACGGTACGATCTTCGCACTCAGCGCCGGCACCCTGATCAGCCTTGGCCTTTCGGCGTGGTTGCGGGCCGGCCCCGCGGACGACCGCGACGCGGTGATCACCGCGACGTTGGCGGTGCAGACTGCCCTGCAACAGGGGCGTGACCATCTCTTTCGCAACGACCCGAAGTCGGCGGTGTACGTCCTGGAAAGCCAGCTGGCGCACATCAACGGCAACCCCGCGTACCTCGCTTTGTTGCGCGATGCCTACCGCGCGCTTATCAAAGAACTGAAACTGGCCAACCAGGACCAGGCCGTGGCCCTGTACATGCAGCGGCTGCAAATCCTGGATCCGGGCGCGATCCTCGACGGAGGGGCCTTGCGACCGGCGCACTCGCCGGCGCCAACGCCGCCACTGGTGCCGTCGTCGCCGCCGTCGTCGCCGGCGGTGGCCCCGCCGCCGGCCTCAACGCCCACGGCCCCACCTCCGGAAGGCGCCACGACCTCCGCCACCACCTTCCCGACCTCCGCCAACACCACCCCCGCCGCGCCGCGGCCCGATCGCATCGCCCGGGGTAAGCTCGACGACGCTGAACCGGTCGCCACGCTGTCCGATCGCCGGGGTGCCGCCCGTGGCCTTCTGGCCCGTGCCGAAGAGGAGTTCAGTAATCGTCGCTTCCGCGAAGCGAGCCTCTTCTACGAGCAGGCACACCACCACGACCCAGAGTGCACCGTCCCCAGCCGCGAGCGTTGGGCTTACTGCAAGCTCTACCGCGTTGTCGAGCAGATCAACCAATCCCCGGCCGGGAGCCTCAATTGGGATGAGCTGGAACGCGAAGTTCGCCAGGCCATCGAACTGGCCCCTCGCCTCGAGTATGGCCGCTATCTCCTCGGCGAGTTACAGCGACGCCGCGAGCCACCGCGCGAGGCGGCCCCTCCGGTCCAGCACGCGGATCGCGGGGCCAACGGCTGGGCCAAGGCGGAAACCGCCAATTTCCGCATCTTCCACAACCAGCCCCGCGATTACGCGGAGCAGGTCGCCCGGGTGGCCGAGCAGACCCGGGTCGCCATGTTCCAGAAATGGTTCGGTCAGGCCGGCCCCGACTGGACCCCCAAATGCGACATCTACCTCCATGCCACCGCCCAGGACTACGGCAAGGCCACCGGCGCCCCCACCGCTTCGCCGGGGCACTCGTCGATCCGCTCCGAAGCCGGTCGGGTCGTCCGCCGACGGATCGACTTGCACGTCGATGATCCCAATCTCCTGAGCGCCGTCCTCCCCCATGAGACGACGCATGTTGTCTTGGCGGGTCAGTTCGGCGAGCATCCGGTGCCTCGCTGGGCGGACGAGGGCATGGCGGTCCTTACCGAGCCGCGCGAAAAAGTGGAGCGGCACCTGCGGAACCTGCATCGGTGCCGCCAGGAAAACCAGCTTTTTTCGCTCCAGCAGCTGATGCAGCTGCCCGACTACCCCGAACCGCGGGCCATCAGTGCCTTTTATGCCCAGAGTGTCTCCCTGGTGGATTTCCTCTGCCAAGAGCGGTCGCCGCAGGTCTTCGCCCAATTCCTCCGCGACGGCCTGCACACGGGGTACGAGGCAGCGTTGCGGAAGCATTACGGCTACCGGGGCTTCGACGAGCTTCAGCAGCGCTGGAGCCAGAAGGCCTTTGGCAGCACCGTCGCCAGCCAAGGGCCGTGAGCGGCCCTGGGTAGCCTGTGCCTCGCCGCCGTTTCGTCGGCGGCGTAGATTGCCTGTATGGACTCCCTGCCGCTGCTGCCCGTTACCGTGATCGGAAGCTGGGCGCTGCCCGGCTGGTATGTGAAGTTCTGCGAAGACGTCGCGGCCCATCCGGAGTGCTTCGGCCCCGACGACCGCGAGGAAGCGGTGTGCGATGCGGTCCGCCTGGCAATCGACGACCAGCTGCGTGCCGGGGCGGACCTCATCACCGACGGGGAGATGCAGCGGGTCGATTTCAATCTCGGCTTTTACGACTATCTGACTGGGATCGAGCCCCTGCCCCCGGGCCGGCGCTGGGGAGCGCCGGCCCATGACCAGCGACGCAAGTACCGCTGCGTGGCCCCGCTCGACGCCCCCAACGGGCTGGGGGTAGTGGCGGAGTATCGGCGGTTGCGCCGCCTCACCGCGGCCCCAGTCAAAGTGCCGGTCCCTGGTCCCTTCACCCTCGCCGGCTGCCTGATCGGCGGCAACGTGTATACCGACCGGTCGGCCATCGCCGACGCCCTGGTGCCGATTGTCAACCGGGAGCTGCGCGATCTGGTCGCCGAGGGCGCCCACTTTCTTCAGCTTGACGAACCCAGCTTTGCCTGCCATCCCCAACAACCCGAGCAGCTCCTCGAGCTGATCGGCCGGACCGTCGCCGGGGTCGCGGCCAAGGTGAGCCTGCACATGTGCTTCGGCAACTACCGCGCCCGGGCGGTGGGTCACCGGAGTTATCGACCACTGTTCCCTCACCTGACGCGGGCACCCGTGCAGCAGCTGGCCCTGGAGTTCGCCAGCCGGGAGATGGCCGAGATCGAGTTGGTCCGCGAGATTCGCCCTCCGATGGAACTGGCTGTCGGTCTGGTCGACGTCAAGAACAGCTGGGTCGAGCCGCCGGAACTGATCGCCGATCGGGTGCGGCAGACGTTGCGGTACATCGAGCCGGAGCGGCTGTCGGTCACGCCGGATTGCGGGTTCTCTCAAACCGCCCGCTTTTTGGCGTGTCAGAAACTGGCCAACCTGGCGGCGGGAGTGAACCGGGTGCGGTCGGAACTGGGCCGAGGCTGTTAGCATCGGGAGCGAAACCAAGCGATCGGTCGGGAGCGCGAAACGACGAATCGGCGGAGAAGTGGCGAAACACCACCGCCTGAACCACTCTACCCCTCCCCAAACAACAGGTGCATCCAGGGTGAAAAAACGCCTTGAGCGGCGGGGCAGGGTTGGCTATAGACCCCCGCGTTGCCGGGGCCGACAGGTGGAGGAAGTCGGGAGGAAGAGTCATGAGCTATACGGCGAATCATCTATACTTTGATGACGTGGAGGTGGGGCAGGAGTGGGAATCTCCGGGGCGGACCATCACTCAGGCGGACATCGTCAATTTTGCCGGGCTGAGCGGCGACTTTAATCCCATCCACATGGACCATGAGTTTGCTCAGGGCACGCCGTTTCGGCGCCCGATCGCCCACGGCCTGTTGATCCTGTCCGTGGGCAGCGGCCTGGCCATCCACAGCCCCGCCATGCGCACCCTGGCTTTCCTGGGGATTCGCGAATGGAACTTCAAGGCGCCGGTCTTCATTGGTGACACCATCCGCGTGCGGGCACGGGTGCTGGAAAAGGAGGTTCGCAGCCGCGGCAAGCGGGGCATCATCACCTGGCAGCGGCAGGTCATCAACCAGGGCGGGAAGGTCGTTCAAGAGGGAATCACCATGACGATGGTGGAAGGCCGGGCCTCGAGTGTGGCCGGGGACGATCCGCCGGCCGAAGCCGTCGCCGTCCTGGGATCGACGTGAGCGGGTCGGGCCCGGTGTCCCGGCGGACTGGAATCCCTATGTTGAACTGCGTGCTTCGCCCGCTGTTTAGGGGTTTCCGACCGACCTCGACATGGCCATCCGCACGCGTTTCGCGCCCAGCCCGACGGGTTATTTGCACATCGGCGGTGTCCGCACGGCCCTTTTCAATTGGCTGTTGACGCGACGACTCGGCGGCCAATTCATCCTGCGGATCGACGACACCGACGCCGAGCGCAACCGCCCCGAAGCCCTCCAACCGATCCTCGACGGCTTTCGCTGGCTCGGCATTGATTGGGACGAAGGCCCGGAAGTGGGCGGGCCCTTCGGCCCATACTTTCAGTCCCAGCGCAACCACCTCTACGTCGAGGCGGCCCTGCGACTCCTCGACCAAGGCCATGCCTACCCCTGCTACCGCACCAAGGAGGAGCTGGAGGCCGAGCGTCGCCAGGCCGAGCAGGCCAAGCGGCCTTATGTGCATCGGGGTGAGCACCGGGACACACCACCAGCGGAAAACCGTCGGCTGTACGACGCCCGGCCGACGGCCCTCCGGCTCAAAGTCCCCCTCGGGCAGACCGTGGTCCTCAACGACCTGATCCGTGGCCGGGTGGAATGGCAGACCGACCTTCTGGGTGATCCGGTGATCCTCCGCCCCGATGGCCGGGCGCTGTATAACTTTGCCACCGTGGTGGACGACGTGGCCATGCGCATCACGCACGTCATCCGCGCGGCCGAGCATCTATCGAACACCCCGATCCAGATGTTAACGTACCAGGCCCTGGGGGAGCCGACGCCCCTGTTTGCGCACGTACCGGTGGTCAACGAGCCGAAGTCGAAAAAGAAGTTGAGCAAGCGCGACATGGGGAAGTTTGTCACCCCGGAAGTACGGGCGAAGCTCCGGGCCGTCGGCTGGACCGATGCCCAGATCGACAGCCGTGACGACCTGAATCCGGCCACCGTAGCGTTTTATCGGGAGCTGGGCTATTTGCCGGCCGCTCTAGTGAACTACCTGGGCCGGCTTGGGTGGTCGCTGGACGACAAGAGCGAGATGATCCCGCTGGAGCAGATGATTGCTCATTTCAGCCTGGAGCGGGTCAATGACGCGCCGGCGAGCTTCGATCCGGACAAGCTTTATTGGCTGGCGGGGGAGTACATGCGCTTGTTGCCGGTGGAGGAACGGGTGGCCGGGGTGATTCCTTTCCTGCAACGGGCGGGCCTGATCGGCCCGACCGTGGACGCGGGGGTTCGCGATCGCGTTCGCCGGGTCGTCGAGGCGATGGGGGACCGGCTGAAGTTGTTTTCCGACATTTTGCTGTATGCGGCGCCGCTGTTTCGGCCGGAGCCGGTTTACGAGCCGGCGGCGGTGCAGAAGCGCCTCAAGAAGCCGGGCGTTCCCGAACTGTTGTGGGCCTTTCGCGAGCGGCTGGCGGCGGTGCCGAGCTTCGAGGCCCCGGCCCTGGAGGAGTTGCTTCGCCGGTTTTGCGAGGAGCGGGGTATCGCGGCGGGCCTGCTCATCCACGCCCTGCGCGTCAGCACCACCGGAACCGAGGTGGGGCCCGGGGTGTTTGATTGCCTGGCGATCCTTGGGCGGGAGGAAGTCCTCCGCCGCATCGCCCTCGGCCTGCGCCAGGCGGCCGCCGGCTAGGCCGGCGGCCGCCTGGTCGCCGACGCGGCTTTCGGCCACCGACGCGGCTTTCGGCCACGCGGAGAACGACGGCATGCGGGAATTTCAAGTCTGCGGCTTGGGCAATGCCATCGTGGACATTTTTCTCGAGGTCTCCGATGACGACTTGGCCGCCCTCGGCTTTGAACGCGGCACCATGCGTCTGGTCGAAGCGGCGGAGCAACGCCAGCTGCTGGAGCGCTTCCGCGACCGGGAGCCGCGACTGGTCAGCGGCGGGTCGGTGGGCAACTCCATCATCGCCTTTTCGCAGCTGGGGGGCGACGCCGCCTTCATCGGCTGCGTCGGCGACGACCGTTACGGCCTGTTTTACGAGACGGAGATGGAGGAGCTGCAAGTAGACGTCGGCAACCCGGTCATCGTGGGCGAGACCACCGGCACCTGCGTGTGCCTGATCACCCCGGATGCCGAGCGCACCATGCGCACCTGCCTGGGGGTCTCGAGCCACCTCGCGGCGCGGCACGTCGATGCCGAACGCATCCGGAATTCCGACTGGCTGTTCATCGAGGGCTATGTCTTTGCTAACCCGCAGACCGGCCAAGGGGCGATCCGCGAGGCCATCCGCATCGCCAAGGCCCACGGCACCAAAGTCGCCATCACCTGTTCCGAGGCGTTCATTGTGCAGCGGTACGGCGACGCCTTCACCGAGGCCCTGCGGCAGACCGACTTGCTGTTCTGCAATGCGGTCGAAGCCTGCGCCGTGGCCGGGGCGACGACGGCCGCCGAGGCTTTCGCGAAACTCAAGGGCCTGGTGCCGGCGGCGGTCGTCACCGATGGCGCCAACGGTGCCTACGTCCGCTATGCGGGGACCGAGGCCCACGTCCCGGCGTTCCCCTGCACCCCCAAAGACTTGACCGGCGCCGGCGACATGTTCGCCGGCAGCTTCCTCTATGGCATCACCCACGGCGTGGATCCGATGCGCGCCGCCCGGGCGTCATGCTACCTGGCCATGAAGGTCATCACGCAGATCGGGGCCCGGTTGCACCACGGCACCCGGGCGGCGTGGGACCAGATCGTTCAGGAATAGCGGCGCCGGGCCTGAACGGGAAGCGCATCCCACATCCGGCACGACTTGGCGGGCACCCACGATGAGACGCTTCCGCACTTTTATTGCCATCGACCTTCCCAAGCCGATCCGCGACCGGATCATCGCGCTGCAACACACACTGGCCCGGGTCGGCACCGAAGTCAAATGGGTCGAGCCGGAAAACCTGCACGTCACGCTCCTGTTCCTCGGCGAAGTGGACGAACGCGACGTGGCGGCCGTCTGCCGGACGGTGACCGAGCGCTGCCGCGAGGAGTCCGCCTTCGCCATGAGCGTCGAGACGGCCGGCTGCTTTCCCAACGTGCGGCGACCTCGGATCTTGTGGGTGGGGATCGGACAGGGGCTGGAACAGATTTGCCGGTTGCACGACGTGCTGGAGCCGCCGCTTCTGGCCTTGGGCTGCTATCGCCGCGAGGAGCGGAAATACACCCCCCACGTCACGCTGGGTCGGGTCAAGACCGACCGGCCGACCGAGAAACTCGCGGCGGCCCTGGCCAAGCAAGCCGGTTGGAAAGGGGGCGAGTTGGTGGTCAACGAAGTGCTGGTGATGGCCAGCGACCTGACCCCCGAAGGCCCGGTCTACTCGGTGCTCGGCCGGGCCCGACTCGGCGGAGGCGCGTGATGCCCAAGGCGGCGCCATAACCAAAAAAAAGCTCCGTGTGCCGCCCGGCACACGGAGCCGATCGCACGTCCTCGGCCCCCCTGCCGCGGGACGCGCGCGAAGGTCGCAGCGGTTTGGCCGCGGCCTCATTTCTTGGGGACGGGGCCGTCGCTGGCCTTCTTGTCGCCACTGGCCGGCTTTTTCACCGCCGCCTCGGTCGACTTCTTGTTGCCGGGCTGTTTCACTCCCTCGGCCGGTTTCTTTTCCTTCACCGTTGGCTTTTTGTCGCCGTCGGGCTTTTTCTCTGGGGTTGGAGCGGGCTTTTGGGCGCCATCGGCGGGCTTCTTGTCGGGGGCGTGGGCGGGCTTCTTGGGGCTGTCGTGCGGTTTCTTGTCGCCCTCGGCCGGTTTCTTGCCCGAATTATCGGGCTTGCCCTTATTCTTGAACGCGGGGTCTTTGCTACCGACGCGCCCCTTGCGAACCAGTTCGACGTCGATGGCGGCGTCCTTGGAGCCGGCTGCCAACCAGATGCGGGCGCCGTCGCCGACGGCAGGACGCGCCTCGGCCTTGGGATCATCGAAGAGGCGAATTCGCGTGGCGTCCGTGAGGCGGACGGTTCGCGTCTCGGGCGGTTGATCCTTGCGGAAGGTTTCCAGGGTCAGCTCCTTGCCATCGTCGGCCATCGCGGTGATGCGGCCGGCAAAATCAGGCTCGGGAGAACCGAACTCCACCGCAGCGGCCTCGTCCTCCGACCCATCGACCAGGCGCACAGCGGCGCGGCTGCCGACGGTCGGACGTTCGGCTCCCTTGGCGACGCCGCGGTAGACGACGCGGGTCTGGTCAGTCAAGCGAATCGGCCAGCGTGTTGGCTCGGTGCCGGGCTTGGCCGGCTGGCGTTCGAGGACGAATGACTTGCCGTCGGCGGCGACTTCCGCCACGGTGCCGAAGCGGAGCGATTTTTTCGCCGGCTTGTCGTCGTCGGCGGCGAAGACATGGCTTTGACCGAAGCCGAGGAGGTAGCGTTGGCCCTGATGTTGAACTTCGACTTGGCCGAGCAAGACGGCCACCGCGATGGCCAAGGTAGTTTGGGGGTTCATGGTGGGTCCTCCTTCGTGTTCAGGGGGAGACCAAAGTTCGACGGCCACGTCGGAGTCGTGGGCCGCCACGGAACCGATGGGGGTATCGATGAGCAGGGGGGGAGACTGGGGTCCGACGGAGAAGCAGCCGCCGCCGCGGACCAGGCTCAGGCGGGGCCGGTCGGCCCCGCCGGAGCCGTGCCAGACCAATTGGCTGCGCGGCGCCAGCTCCAGCCGCGAACCACCCGGTAAGCGGATGATGGCCGCGTCGCCGTCGGCTACCTCGACGCGGGCCCCCTGCGGGATCCAACGCCGGGCTGCGCCATTCACCAGGACCTGGCCGGCGACCACTTCGCTGCCTCCCGCCAGTCCGATGGGCAACCACAGCGCCAAGCTGCTCAAAAGCAGCAACAGCAGGCCGGCAGCCAGCAGGCTTCGCTGCCGGACCCCGCCGCGGCGCGGGAGCTGCCGCCCAGGGGCCAGGCCGATGTCGGTCCCCGGCTGAAGCAGCGGCACGGCTTGCTCTCGAAGAAGCTCGCCCAACATCGCCTCAGCGCGGGTCATTCGGGCGAAAAGCTCGGCGGCTGCGGGATCGTCCCGCAACCGCCGGCCCAATTCCAGGCAGTCCGCTTCGCTGGCCAAATCATCCAAATACAGGTCGATCAGTTGCCCCAGGGGCCTCATGGGGTGCCTCGCGAGAGCCGTTCCAGGGCAGCCAGGCGCCGCTCGACGCAGGCCTGCAAGCGGGCGCGGAGGCGGCTGAGGGCCTTGTGGACCGCATCGAGGCTGGACCGCAGGCGCTGGGCGATGTCCGCCAATTTCAACGACTCCTCATACCGCAGGGCCAGGAGGCGTCGCGACTTTTCCGGCAAGCTGGCCAAACATCGCCTTAAGGCGTCGGCACGCAGTTCAGCGTCGCCCTCCGTGCGCTCGAAGGCTTCCTGGACGGCGCGCAAGGTCTCCGGGTCGAACGGCAATGGCACCCGTCGGGCTTGCTCCCAGCGTTGCCAGACCTTTTTGGCCGCGATGCCGCGTGCCCAGGCGGCAAACGACCGGGTTGGGTCGTAGCGGTCGAATTCGCGCCACAGCACGAGGGCGACTTCCTGGAAGATGTCCTCCCGCTGATGCGGGTCGCGGACCCATGCTCCGATGAAGGCGCGGATCTCACCCTGGCAGCGGAGGAACAGCCTCAGAAATCGCTCCTGGTCGCCCATTCGCGGTCCTCATCTTCATCTTCCGCCGAGCCGCCGAAATTGGACACGAATTCTCGTACGCGGCAGCACCAATCGCCGACCGGCCCGAAACCCGGCCTGTTGGGCGGGGTTTCATGCTTTGGAGATGACGTTCGCACCCGTAGTCTCAACGACGGAGGACTTTTGCCATGCGACTTGGAACCTGGACCCTAGCCATCTCCCTGCTGGCCGCTTCGGCCACCCCCGCGCTGGCTCAGCAGCGGCGGCCCATGCCGCCGCTCGGCCCCGGGACCGACCCGACAGCCGTGCTCCGCGACCCAGCCATTCGGCAGGACCTGAAATTATCCGAGGACCAGCTCAAGAAGCTCCAGGAAGCCGTCAGTAAAGCCATCGACGAAAACCTGACCCCGGAGCAGGCCAAGCGTTTGAAGCAGATCATGCTCCAGCAGCGTGGCCTCGACGCCTTCAACGAGCCTCGGGTCAAGGAAGCCCTGAAACTCACCGAAGATCAGGCTGAGAAGATTCGCGGCATCCGCGAAGAGATGGCCGAGAAGATGCGCGAAGCCTTCCAACGGGGTGGCGGTGGCAACCCCCGGGAGGCCTTCGAGAAGCTGCGCCAACTGCGCAAAGACATGTGGGACAAAGCCGTCAACGTCCTCACCGACGAGCAGAAGAAGGTCTGGAAAGACTTGGCCGGCGAACCGTTCGAGCCTGTTCGTCGCGGTTTGCCTCCGACGCGCCGCCCCAATAACTGATCTTGCCCTCCTCACCCCAACGACGCCGAGCCGGGGTCGCTGGCGACCCCGCTCGGCGGTCTTTGTTGCGCCAGCAACTCGCGCAACACCGCCCAATTATGCTGTGCTTGCCGGTTGGTCGGGTCCAAAGCCAAAATGTCCCGCAAGGCCCGCTCCGCGGCCTGCCAATCGCGGCCCTCTTGCAACAGGGCGTGACTGTAGAGAATGCGCGGCTCCAGGGCCGCGGGCCAGCGGGCGATGGCGGCTTCCAGCCGCTGCCGGGCCAAGGCATATTCCCGCCGAGCCATTGCACCCCGCGCCCGGAAGCATTCCGCCGCCAACTCTTGGCCCGGCAGCTGCTCCAGCTGCCGGGCCACCTCCTCCAACTCCGGCCACCGGCCTAGCGTCAAACACACCTCGGCCAGCCCCAGCCACGCCGACGCATAGTCCGGCTTCTCCCGCACCACCGCCCGCCACTGCTCCCCAGCCTCGGCATGACGGCCTTGGTCACGGTAGAGGACCCCCAGATTGTAACGTGCCAGCCAACCCCGCAACGCGGGATCCACCCCCATCGTCACATACGGCGGCTCCGGCCTCGTCAGCAGACGCCGAAAACATGCCTCGGCCCCGGCGGCATCGCCCAGGCCCATGCGCAGCAGGGCCTGCTGATAAAGCAGCTCCGTCTCGTCGGGAAACCGCTGCAAACCTCGCTGGGCCACTTCGAGGGCTTCCGCGCAGCGCCCCAGCCGCGTGTAGGCCAGCACCACGAGGTTGTACAGCTTGATGATGGCCGTGTCTTGCGGATGAGCCCGGGCCAAGGCCCGTTGGAGCAGTGGAAGAGCGTCAGCGGGCCGGCCATCGTCCACCAGCGACCAGCCCACTTGCAACAGGACGTGGGGGTCCTCAGGATTCTCGGCGAAGTCCAACTCAAGCAAGCGGCGGTTGCGCTGTTGCTTGCCCCGCAGGCGGTCAGGGTCAAGATAGCCGACATGCTGGATGACGATGTCGGTGTCCTGAATTCGTCCCAGCCCTTCGTCGATGAGTTCGTGGATCGTCAGCTGCTCGTGAATGCGGTAACGCCACCGCAACCGGGGATGCCGGCGAAACAGGCGAAATTGCAGGACGTTCCGCGTCCAGCCGAGAAGGCTGTCGGGGGGCGATTGGCAGATCATGCCGTAAGCCAGCACTTCGGAGGAGAGGTGCGGAAAGAGCCGACGAAGTTTGGCCCGGTTAGTCTCGTCGATGCGGTCGTCGGCATCCAGCCAGAAGATCCAATCACCCGCCGCATGCCGCAGGCCCTCGTTGCGGGCGGCTGCGAAGCTGTCGCTCCACGGGAAATCGACCACCCGCGCCCCCCAGGAGGCGGCCACTTCCCGGCTGCGGTCGGTGGAGCCGGTGTCCACAACGATCATCTCCTCGACGAGGTCGGCGGCGGCCGCCAGGCATGATGGCAGGTTGGCTTCCTCGTCGCGAACGATCACGCAGAGCGAGATGCGTGGCATGGAAACTCACGGCACGGCCGGGGCCGTTGGCCCGGGGTCGCGACGCCGCGACCCCGGCCGGGCTACCTCGCGGCACGACGCCTGGACCAAAAACGCCAGTTGCTCCAGCTGGACCGCGAGATCGACGGCCACAAGGCTGACCGACGGCGGCAAGCGGAGCACCACCGGGGCAAAATTGAGGATCCCGCGAATCCCCGCCGCCACCAGGGCCTCGGCGACCGACTGGGCGGCTTCCGCCGGTACGGCCACGACCCCAAGCTCCGCCCGCGTGGCCGCCACCACCGCCGGCAACATCGCCGGGGAATGGATCTCCAACCCCTCGACCCGTTGGCCGATCTTGGCGGGATCGCTGTCCACAAGGGCGACGATGCGGAAACCCTGCTGCGGAAAGCCCCGGTAGCGCAACAGGGCACGGGCCAGGTTGCCGACCCCGACCAGCGCGACCCTCCACTCCCGATCAATCCCTAAAGTATGCCGGATTGCGGAGATCAGCTCACCGGTGCTATAGCCTACCCCGGGCTGCCCCAGGCTGCCGACAATCGCCAAGTCCTTGCGAACCTGGGCGTCCGTCACACCGAGCGCCTCGCCGAGCCGGCCACTGGAAATGGTCACTCGACCCTGGCGGGCAAATTCCTCCAGCGAGCGGAGGTACAGACTGAGCCGGGCGACGCTGGCCCGCGACGGCAGCGTGTCGTCATTCGGAGTCACTCGCGCGATGGCCTTGGGACGCTTCAAAATGATTCCGCCCCCTGAGTTGCCGGCGACTGCCCCCCCCCGCCGCCCCTTAATTCTAGCTCGTTTGCCTGGCAGGGAAAAACCAGCGATCCGGGCGAACACGGCGGGGACGGTCCGGTCCCGAGAATCCGCATTGGCGGATTTTTCATCAAGTTCGGCACGTCTTGAAGCCGATCTTATCTCCGACCGTTCGCGCGGAGGGTCTCTCCGGCTGTTCCGAACCACCCGTCATCGGCGGAACGGCCCACCAGGACAAGGAAGGCATGATGACGCGGCACCTCATCACCGCAGCCGTACTGCTGGCCAGCGCCGGCGGCGAGTCGCTTTGGGCCCAGTTTCCGCCGCAAGCTTTGCCCGGTCGTCTCGATTCCGCCCCGACGCCGGTCACGGAGTTGCCCGCGCCGCAATCCCCCGACCTGTACCCGTCGCCGCCGCGGCCTTCCGATTGGATCCTCGGCACTCAACCCGATTGTTGTGGACCAATCGGCGGTCATGGCCCCATCGAGTTCGAACTTTACACCCGCAGCGGCATCTCCTTACCCGTGAGCGGCCAGCTGTTGGCCCATGCCATCACGCCCGGTTGGTTCATCCAAGGTGGAGGGCGAAGCCTCTTCTTCAATCCCCAACGCGATGCCGCTTGGGTCGCGGACCTGAGCCTGAGCAACATCTGCAACAACGGGCCCCGCCCGAACTTGACCTTCGTCATGCTCAATCCGCCCCATCTGTTCAACGTCCGCAACCTCAACCGCACCATCGTCAACTTCGCCGGCGGCCGCGAATGGTGGCTGGTCGGCAACCCCTATGTCGGTGGCTTTGCCTGGCGGCTCGGTTGCGACATCGGCGGTGGCTGGGGCTCCGCCAACCTCCACATGAACCAGGTCCTCCCCATCAGCCGCAACGTCTTCACCCGCCGCAGCGACGTCATCGGCAACATCATGCTCGACCTGCACACCGACGTGGAAGTCCCCTTCGGCTCCGCCCGGCTCTTCTCCGGTTTCCGCTCGGAATGGACCTACACCTGGTCCGACGTCATCCTCGGACAACGCTGCGACATCCAAGAGGTCAACCTCCTGTTGACCCTCGGCTTGCGGTATTAACCGGAGGTCATGCCGACCGTCGCCGGGCCGACTTGCCTTGTTGGGCCAATTCCAAAACCTGGCGCGCCGCCCGCTCACAGGCGCCGCTGCCGGCCACCCGCTGCCGCAAGGCCGCCAAAGCCTCCCTGCTGTGGCGGTAGGCCTCCTCGTCCGTCAACCAGCGAATGACGTGTTCACTGATCGGACCCGCCGCGCAGCGATCCGTCAGGTACTCCGGAAAAAGTTCCGCGTCGGCCAGCAAGTTCACCAGGCTGATGTACCGCGCGGTGATGAACGGCCGACTCAGGAGGCGCTCGAGCGGCTGAATGCGGTAGACGACACACGCCGGCTTGCCGCGATACAGCAATTCCAGCCCCACCGAGCCTGAGACGGCCACGCAGCAATGAGAGAGATGGATGATCTCCGGGGTCCGTCCGGAGAAGGGGGTGATGGGGAGGCCTCGCCCGGCCAAGTAGGCCTCCACGTATTGGCGGTGCTGCGGGCGGTAGCACGCGACCAGAAACCGGGTGTCGGGGCAGCGGGCAAGGACGCGGCGGGCGGTCTCCACCAGCGTGGACAGGTTGCGCTCCACCTCCTGGGTCCGCGAGCCGGGAAGCAGCCCCACGATCCGGCCAGGGCGAGCTTGATGTTCCTCGACGAAACGCTCGTCGAGTCGTTGCTGCGGAAGCTCGTCAAAATACGGGTGACCCACGTACTCCGCCTCCACGCCGCGATCCCGGTACCACGCTACCTCGAACGGCAGGCAGCACAAGACGCGCCGCACCCAGCGGCGCATCTTGCGGACGCGCCAGCCGGCCCAAGCCCACAACTGCGGCGGCACAAAATACACCGTCGGAATGTCGTGGAAATGTGCCCGTCGGGCAACCCACCAGTTGAACCCCGGGAAGTCGATGAGCACGACCGCGTCCGGTCGGGCATGACGGAAGGAACGGTCGGCTGCCGACAAAGCACGCAAGAAGGTGGGAAGTTTGGCGGCGACCCGGGCAAACCACATCACCGCCAAGCGGCTGAGCGGATACAGGAGGCGGCAGCCCGCCGCCTCCATGTGCTCTCCGCCGAAGCCCACGCACTCGACGTCCGGACAAAGCCGCTGCAGCGCCCGCGCCAGATTGGCCCCGTGCAGGTCGCCGCTCGGCTCCCCGGCACTGATGAAGATGCGCATGCCCTGGCCTCCTTGCCGTGCGGCGACATGCTCGCAGGCGGCCCGTCCCCAGGCCTGGATGACTACCCCTTCGGCGGCACCCGCCCAGACGACACGCCCGGAAGCGGCGTCGGCTCCGCCACCTTGCGGTAACCCAGGGCGTGGATCACCTCCAGCACCTCGCTCCAGGTCGGAAACGGCCGACGGTTCAGCCGCTTGTATTGGTCCATCGCCTGCATGAAGGCGATTTCATCCTCGGTGTAGTCACGCTCGCACGTGGTGGGATCGACCTGACGTCGGCGCTCCCCCTTTTCCGCATTCTGGGTCGAACGATCGGCCGAAGTCGAGCGTTTGCGCCGCCCCGACGCACCGGGTGTGGAAACCGAAGACTCCTGGCCCTTCATCGTGTTGACCTCGTGGTGATGAAACGGAGAACAATTTGGGGGCGCAGAGCTGACACCGAACCAGCCTCTAGCCTAATGTCCGACCACGACCTGTCAAGCGCTTTTGGCCGCCGCACGCTCCCCCCGCGCTGCACGCCTGAGGTTTTTTCTTGACATTAACCTATGCCCTTTTTACAGTTGAAACATTCCATGATGGGGTCGGGTGTGCCGGCCGGGTGTGGCAGAAGGAGATGGGACTCGTGACCAAGAAAGAAATCGTCAAGCAGATTTCCGAACGCGCCAAGCTCACGCAACTCAAGACCAAGGAGATCGTGCAATGGACGTTCGACGCCATCATGGACACGTTGGTCGAGGATGAGAATCACCGCATTGAACTGCGAAATTTTGGCGTGTTCGAGGTCAAACGCCGCAAGGCGCGGAAGGCACGCAATCCACGGACCGGCGAGCGCGTCGACGTGGAGCCGAAAAACGTAGTCACCTTCAAGCCGGGCAAAGAAATGGAAGAACGTGTCCGGCAAATTCCGGTCTCCGAGCTTCGCCCCCTCCGGGGAGAAGAGCACAGCCTGGTGGGTACTGATGGCAAGGTCGAGGAAGCGACGGACGATAGCAAGGCTGGCCGACCGCGCCCGCGCTCGTCGTGACGTTACCGCTTCTTCCGACCGCCGAAGAAACTGCCGAGCAGACCGCGCACCAACTCGCGCGTCAGGCTGCTAGCGGCAGTACGCGCTGCACTGGTCGCAAAGGCCTCGGCCACCTTGTCCGTCGCCGACGCCTTAGATCGGCCCGAGGGCCGTTTGGCCGCTGATTCCCTTGGCTGCTCGGCTTCCTTCGTGGCCAATTGTTCCTCCGCTCGCCGGCAGAGGATCTCATAGGCCGACTCCCGGTCGAAACTCGGTTCATAATGGCCGAACAACGGGGACTTGACGATCAGCTCGTGGCGTTGTTCCGGCGTGATGGGCCCCAGTTGCCCACTGGGCGGTAGGATCCACGCCCGCTCGACCGGCATGGGCGTGCCGCGCTCGTCCAACAGGGAAACCAGGGCCTCGCCCACTCCCAACTCGGTGATGGCCTCGGCGGTCTTCAACTTCGGATTCGGCCGGAATGTCTCCGCCGCCGCTCGCACCGCCTTCTGGTCCCGCGGCGTGAATGCCCGCAAGGCGTGTTGGATCCGGTTCCCCAGCTGCCCAAGGATTGTCTCAGGAATGTCGAGCGGGCTTTGAGTGACGAAGTAGATGCCCACTCCCTTCGACCGGATCAGGCGCACCACCTGCTCGATCTTGTCCAACAGCGAGCGCGGCGCGCCGTTGAACAGGGTGTGCGCCTCGTCGAAGAAGAACACCAGCTTCGGCTTGTCCAGGTCGCCTACTTCGGGAAGCAGCTCGAACAATTCCGACAGCAGGTAGAGCAGGAACGTGGCGTACAACGTCGGCGCTTGCAACAGCCGGTCGGCTGCCAGGATGTTGACACAACCCTCACCGTGGGGCGAAAGCCGCAGGAAATCGCTCAGGTCGAGGGCAGGCTCGGCGAAAAACTTATCGCCGCCTTGCTGCTCCAAGGCCAGCAAGCCGCGCTGGATTGCCCCGATGCTGGCCGCCGAAATGTGGCCATACTGCGGCGACAGCTGGCGGGCATTCTCAGCCACGTATTGCAGCATGGCCCGCAGGTCTTTGAGGTCCAGCAGCAGCAGGCCGTGGTCGTCGGCGACCTTGAATGTCAGGTGCAGGACACCGGTCTGCACGTCGTTGAGCTTCAGCAGGCGAGCCAAGAGTAGCGGGCCCATTTCCGAGATCGTGGCCCGCACGGGGTGACCCTGCTCCCCGAACACGTCCCAAAGGACCACGGGACAGGCCGCGAATCGGAAATCGTTCAACCCGAGCTGACTGATCCGCTGCCGCACAGATGGCGTGGCCGTCCCCGGTCGGCTCAGTCCGCTCAAGTCTCCCTTGACGTCGGCCAGAAAGACGGGGACACCAAGGCGGCTGAAGCCTTCGGCGAGGCGCTGGAGCGTCACGGTTTTGCCGGTGCCGGTGGCACCGGCAACCAGGCCGTGCCGGTTGGCCATTCGCGGCAGCAGGTACAGATCGGTTTCGCCCCGGGCGACATGGATGGCCTCGCGCATGATGACCGGCTCCGAACCGCCGCCGATGAAAGTCTCGTCCGAGTATTATAGGCGAACGCCGCGCTGGAGCATCCGGCGCCGCCACCCCGCCGCACCCTGCGATTCATCGTTTCGCGTTCGCCGGACCCCGCCCCGGCTCGGAATGTAGCGAGCGCGAAGCGACAATCCGGTAGGGATCACATGAGCGTCGGGGTGCGGGGTCGCGTCCCTACCGCTCCCCGATTCATCGGTTCGCGCTCGTGGGACGCTGTCAAGTTGCACCCGGATTTTCTGCGGGGCGGCGGCATTCCCACACGTTTAGCTTGAGCCTGACCGTGTGTCGGAGGTGGTGCGGAGGGTCAAATCTCGCGGGGAATACTGGGAGCGCGGTCCAATCAAGGACCTGCGTGCAGGTGAAGAAGCATCGATCAGGTCAGTACCGGGTAAGACAGCCACTCGTGGAGTAAGGCGAGGGAGCGAAACAATGAGTCGGCGGGAGGGGTTCCCCTGTTTTCTCTGACGGTGGTTTCGGTATGGTCTTCATACATGGGACACTTGCGCACCTATCGTGGCCGCTCGCTCCCGCTGGGAGCCACGGCCTTAGCGGACGGGGTGAATTTCTCGCTGCTGTGCCGCCACGGCACCAGCGTAACGCTGGTGCTCTACGCCCTGGACGAGGATCGTCTCTTGGCGGAAATCCCGCTCCATCCCCGGTTGCACCGCACCGGCGACCATTGGCACATTCAGGTCGCTGGCCTGCCCGCCGCCTTTCGCTACGGTTGGCGGGTCGACGGACCGAACATCGGCGGGCATCGTTATGATCCGAGCCTGGTGTTGCTCGATCCGGCGGCGACGGCCCTGTCCGACGGGGCCGTCTGGGGCCAGTCGTGCGAGCCGGTGGGCGGTTCCACGACGCGGCGGAGCCTCTTTTTCCGTCGCTCCTTCGATTGGCGGGAGGACGTGCCACCGCTTACCCCCCTGGAAGACTCCCTGATCTACGAGCTGCACGTTCGCGGTTTTACCTGTCATCCGTCCTCGGGGGTGGCCCGGCCGGGCACTTTTGCCGGGCTGGTGGAGAAGATTCCTTACCTGCTGTCGTTGGGCGTGACAGCCGTCGAGTTGCTGCCGATCCACGAGTTTGATGAGTGCGATTGCCCGTTTACGAATCCGCTGACCGGGGAACGGCTGCGGAATTTCTGGGGGTACAACAGCATCGCCTTCGCGGCGCCGAAGGCGTCCTATGCCAGTACCGGGGCGGAACATGGGCAGGTGACGGAGTTCCGGGAGATGATCCGGGCCTTTCACCACGCCGGCATCGAGGTTTATTTGGATGTCGTCTTCAACCACACCGGCGAGGGGGACCACCGCGGCCGCACCTACTCCTTCCGCGGCTTGGACAACGAGTTATACTATCTCCTCGCGCCGGACGGGAGCTATCTGAATTTCTCGGGCTGCGGCAACACGGTTAACTGCAACCATCCGGTGGTCCGCGACCTGATCATGACGTGCCTGCGCTATTGGGTGGCGGACATGCACGTCGATGGCTTGCGGTTCGATCTGGCGTCGGTGCTCGGTCGAGACCGGTTCGGCAACGTGCTCGTGGAGCCGCCGGTGGTGGAGCAGATTGCCGAGGATGCCGTCTTGGCCGATACGAAGCTGATTGCCGAGCCGTGGGACGCTGCGGGGCTGTATCAGGTGGGGCGTTTTCCGTTTGGTCGACGCTGGTCGGAGTGGAACAGTCATTATCGGGATGATGTTCGGCGGTTTTGGCGCGGGGATTTCGGCATGGCCGGTGCCCTGGCGACGCGGATGTGCGGCAGTGCCGACCTGTACGAATCGTCGGGTCGGCTCCCCAAGCACTCCATCAACTTCGTCACTTGCCACGATGGGTTCACCCTCTGGGACCTGGTTTCCTACAACCGCAAGCACAACGAAGCCAATGGCGAAGACAACCGGGACGGGGTCAACGAAAACTACAGCTGGAACTGCGGGGTCGAAGGCGAAACGGACGACCCGGAAATCCTCGGCTTGCGCCGTCGGCAGGCGAAGAACCTGATCGCCACCCTGTTCCTGTCGCAGGGGGTGCCGATGCTCTTGGCGGGTGACGAGTTCCTGCGGACGCAGCGTGGCAATAACAATGCCTGGTGCCAGGACAATGAGATCAGCTGGGTCGATTGGACGCTGGCCAGTAAGAATGCCGACTTCCTCCGGTTTGTCCGCGAGATGAGCGCCTTGCGGCGGCGGCACCCGGCGTTGCGGCGGCGGCGGTTTTTCCGCGGCCGCGGGCCCAACGGCGACCTTGAGCCGGACATCGTCTGGCATGGTGTTGAGCCGTATCAACCCGACTTCGGCTACGGCAGCCGAACGGTGGCCTTCGCCTTGGATGGTCGGCAGACGGGGCGGGAGCCGGACCGGGATTTTTACGTGGCGTGCAACGCTTGGAACGAGGCGGTGCCGTTCGTGATTCCGCCGTCACCCTCGGGGCGGGCGTGGCGGCGAGTGGTGGACACGGCGTTGGCCTCGCCGCTGGACATTGTGGGCCTTGACGAGGGGCCGCGGATCGCGCCGGGCGCGGTGTACCTGGTGTCGCCGTTTGCGTTGCTGGTGTTGATTTCGGAGGAGGCATGAGCCTTGCTGTTGGGCCAGGGCCATGGGAGCGCCCGCGACGGAGCGGGCCGGGGCGGCCGGCCCCCGGCCCGCGCCCCCCCCCGGGGGGGGCCAGGCCCCAGACCCCCCAGGGCCCCGCCCCGGAGGGAAACACGGGGG
>JANWYO010000296.1 GCA_025055215.1 Gemmataceae bacterium | reverse complement strand
AACGACCGCCGGGTCGTTGGCCGACGGCTCCGGGGCCCCGTCCTCCAGCCAGCGGCGAAGCAACTCATATTCCCGCGACTGCACGCGAAACCGCTCACCGCCGCCGTGCTCCATCACCAGGGCTGGCTTCTGGAGCAGAATGCTCGCCTCGGGCTGGGAAACGACGACACGGCGGCCTTCCGCACTCTGCACGATCTGGGCAAAGTCAAACGCCGGGTCAAAGCCGAGGAGGCTGAGCTTGAAGCCGCCGCGACCGTGCTGCGCCCCGTGGCAGGCCCCCTGGTTGCAACCCGTCTTCGTCAGCACGGGCACCACTTCCCGAGTAAACGACACGGGAACGTCCGCGACGTTGCTCACTTCCACGGGCACCGCCACGCTCTGCCCGCCGACGCTGACCGTCACCACCGCCTGTCCGTTGGCCACGGCTCGCACCCGGCCCTGTTCAATGGCCGCCACCGTCGGATCGCTGCTGACAAACTGGGCTTCGCGCGTCAGGTCCCACTGACGGCCGTCGGCGTACTGGCCCAGGACACCGAGTCGCTGCCCGTCACGGGGACCGTCCAGTCGCACGCGGGATGGATAGACGGTGATCGCCTTCAAGGCCGCCTTCGGCGCCTCCGCCTTAGGAATCGGCCGAGGGGCCATCGGTTCACCCTGCTTTTCCGTGGCGCCCGCCGGGTGAGAAAAGACGACCAACCCGGCGAAAGCCAAGCAAGAGACGCCGAGGATTCGCTTCATGGCAGGCACCTTCGCTGGTGAGCCGGCACTTGGCCGGGACGTCTGGAGGGTTACGATCCGCTCCGGACCGGGCATATCGGCGGGACCCGGACCGGACTTGCATCGCGGACGGTGAACAAATTCCATCATCTTCCAACTGCCAACATCTGTCAAGGAAAAACGGCATCAGCCGCTGCCGCTGCCCGCGGGAAGCATGCCGCCTTCAAGCAAACGCGGCCGCGGTCCCAAGGACGCAGCGGCGAGCACGGTCGCCAACGCCCGGGGCGTTGGCGGCCGCTCTGGCTCCTCGGTACATTGACGACCAGACCGCGGCCGCAAGCAGCCCCCGCCGCCGGCCGCGGCAAGGGGTCCCGCCGGCAACTCGGCTACCGGAGGATGGGAATGGTCAGGTTCGTGTGCGACGGCTCCAGGCCGACCACGCCCCTGCCGCACGTCTGGGAGCATACCGTCGGCAGTTGCCACGCGGCCTTGGCGCTCCGGGCCGACTGGCAGGGCCAACTCCGCCGCTGCCACGAAGAACTTGGCTTTCGCCACGTCCGTTTCCACGGCCTGCTGTGCGACGACGTGGGAACGCTCGTACGCTATCAGGGTCGACTCATCGACTCGTTTTTCAACGCCGACCAGATCATCGACTTCCTCCTCTCCATCGGCATGAGGCCGTTCGTCGAGCTGAGCTTCATGCCGACGGCCCTGGCCTCGGGGACGGCCACGGTTTTTCATTACCACGGCAACATCACGCCGCCGCGCGACTTCGTGGAGTGGGGTGCGTTCATTGGCCGGCTGGTCCGACATTGGGTCGAACGCTACGGTCGGGCCGAGGTCCGCCAGTGGTACTTTGAGGTCTGGAACGAACCGAATTTGAAAGATTTCTGGGCCGGCACCCAGGAAGAATATTGGGAGCTGTATCGGCACACGGTTCGAGCCATTAAAGCGGTGGACGCCGAGCTGCGCGTTGGCGGGCCGGCCACGGCCAAGGAGGAATGGATCGGCGAATTCCTTGATTTTTGCGAAACCAACGGCGTGCCGGTCGATTTCGTTAGTACCCACCATTATCCCAACGACGTGCTCTGGTACGAAGACCAGGACACGGAAACGCAGCTGGCCCACAGCCAACGGGGCCTGCTGCGGGCGGGGGCCGCGGCAGCCCGGCAGCGAGCCCGGGGGAAACCCCTCTTTTATACCGAATGGAACTGCTCCTCGAACCCCCGCTATCCGCCGCAGGACGAACCTTATGCCGCTGCCTTCGTGGTCAAGACCATCCTCGAGATGACCGGCCTGGTGGATGTCTATAGCTTCTGGACCTTCAGCGACCTCTTCGAGGAGAACTATTTTCCATCGCTTCCCTTCCACGGCGGTTTCGGGCTGCTCAACATCCACGGCATCCCCAAGCCGACCTATCACGCCTTCGCCCTGTTGCACCGCCTCGGGACGGAACTGGTGCCCATCGCCGGGGACCATCCCACGGTCGATGCCTGGGCCGTCCGCGGCCCAGGCAACCTCACGGTGCTGCTCACCAACCACGCCCTGCCGCGGCACCCCCCCCTGCCGTAGACCGTGCCGGTGGGGCCCACCCGGGTGCCCGTCCCCTGGTGGGCCTTCGTCCACCGCATCGACGTGGGGCCGGGCGACCCCACACGACTCTGGCTCGAGATGGGCGCTCC
>JANWYO010000247.1 GCA_025055215.1 Gemmataceae bacterium | reverse complement strand
AGCGCGGCGGTACTCCAACCACGTCTCCACTTGGTGAGAAATTGCGATGCGCCGCCTGATCGTCGTCATCCTGCTGTGGTCCGCGGCCGCCAGCTCGGCCGGCGAACCGGGCTTCCCCGGTGAGAAGATGATCCGCGCTTACTTCCAACGTCAAGCGCGGTCGATTGCGGACGCGGAACTCCGCGACATCAAGACCCGCCAGGATTGGGATCGTATGCGGCCGGAGCTGCGGCGGCAATTGCTCGAGATGCTCGGCCTGTGGCCCCTGCCGCCACGCACCGACCTTCAGGCCCGCATCACGGGCACGGTTGAGCGGCCAAAGTTCCTGGTGGAGAAGGTGGTCTTTCAATCGCTGCCCGGTCTCTATGTAACGGGGAATCTGTACATCCCCAAGCCGCGGCCGACCAAGGCTCCGACCGTGCTCTACCTGTGCGGCCACGGCAACGTAGTCAAGGACGGCGTCTCTTACGGGAGCAAGGTCCACTATCAGCACCACCCGGCCTGGTATGCCGAGAACGGCTTCGTGTCGCTTGTGATTGATACGTTGCAGCTCTCCGAGATTCCTGGCCTGCACCATGGCACCTATCGGGAAAAGATGTGGTGGTGGCACACGCTGGGTTACACGCCGGCGGGGGTCGAATGCTGGAACGCCATGCGGGCGTTGGATTACCTGGAGACCCGGGCGGAGGTGGACGGCCAACGCATCGGGGTCGCGGGGCGGTCCGGCGGCGGGGCGTACTCCTGGTGGATCGCGGCCACGGATGAGCGGATTCGTTGTGCCGTCCCGGTGGCCGGCATCGCCGACCTGCACGCCCATCTCAACGAAGGCTACCCGGGCCGACTCGAGCGCGGCGTCATCGCCGGTCATTGTGACTGCATGTTCATGGTCAACACCTACCGATGGGATTTCGCCACGGTGGCCGCCCTGGTGGCGCCCCGGCCCCTCCTGCTGGGCAACAGCGACAAGGACGAGATTTTCCCCGTCCCGGGGTACCGCCGCATCGCGGACAAGGTCAGGCGGATTTACGACCTCCTCGGGGCCGGTGAGCGCTTCGCCCTCCTGGAAACTCAAGGGAAGCATGAAGACACCCTCGAACTGCAACGCGGGGAATACCGCTGGATGAAGCGTTGGCTCCAGAACGACGATCGTCCTGTGACGATCGACAAATTCGAGCGCTTCACGCCGCAGGAACTGAAGGTCCTCGACCGCACGCCGGAGGATCAGATCAATACGCGGATCCAGGAATTGTTCATCAAGCCGGCGACGGTGGAGCTGCCGCGGTCGCCGGAGGTGGTGCGGTCCTGGTGGCTGGGCGAGCGGGCCCGCCTGGAAAGCGTACTTATGGAAAAGGTGTTCGCCGGCTGGCCGACGCAGACGCCCCCGGTCAATCCGCGGCCGGCAGGCGACCTGACGCATCAGGGCGTCCGGCTGCGGGCCTGGGACTACACCAGCGAGGAAGGCGTGGACCTCCGCCTCTGGGTTCTGACGGCTGGCCCGGGAAACCCGAAACTGTTAGTCCTCAACGTCCTCGATGACGCCGGCTGGCAGGAGTGGTGTGCGGACCTGCCGGCCGAGTTTGGCGCGGTGCTGAAACTGGACCCAGCGGCGAAGCGGAACGAGGAGAAATTCCGCCAGAACCGGACGGTGATGGAGCGGAACGGTTGGGCCTTCGCGGCCGTGTGTCCCCGGGGGATCGGCCCGACGTGTTGGGCGGCACCGGGGAGCGCAGACGACATTCAGTTCCGCCGCCGATTCCCCTTGGTGGGCCAGACGCTGGATGGCATGCGTGTCTGGGATGTGCGGCGGGCAGTGCAGGCGATCGGCCGCCTGGAGGACCTGAAGACCGTGCCGCTCTGGCTGCAAGGGAAGGGTGAAGCAGCCG
>JANWYO010000246.1 GCA_025055215.1 Gemmataceae bacterium | reverse complement strand
GGGTTCTGGGTGTGTGCCTCCGGGGGTGGGGGGTGGGGGGGGGGGGGGGGGGCGGGGGGGGGGGGCGCGGTGGGGGGGGGGGGGGGGGGGGGGGGGGGGCGCCCCGCCCCCCCCCCCCGCCACCACCCGCGCCGGCTCACTTCGCACGCACGTCGTAGCACAGCAGGTAGTCCCCCTCCCGCAGGTACAGCCGGCCGTTGACCACGACAGGGTGCGACCAGCTGGGCCTGCTGCCGCTGTGGGGGATTTTGAAAGAACCGGACTCCTTGTAGCCCTCCGGGGTGGCCTTCACCAGAGCAATGACCCCGTTGCTGTAGCGGACGTAGAGGTGGCCATCGGCGTAGGTGATCGACGCCGATCCGCTGCCGGAACCGCGCTGTTTCCAGCGCACCGTGCCGGTCAGGAACTCGGCGCACCAGGGGACGCCGTTGGCATCGGTATCTCCGTAGATGTAGTCGCCGACCAGGACAATGCCGCCGTGCTTGTTGTTCAGCTCCCGCTTCAGCGGGTAGACGACCTCCATTTTGACCGAGTCGCCATCGGGGATTTGCTTGAGGAGGGCGCCGCCAGTGCCGTAGCCGGCATCGACGAAGACCAGGTCGCCGCGGACGATCGGGGTGGGGATGACAGCCGTGGCGCCGAACGGGTAATGCCAGAGGAACTTGCCGTCGCTGGCACGGACGGCAAAAGCGCCGCTGGCTGAGGTTTGGACGTAGACACGGATGCCGCCGATCTCGGCAACCACAGCGGAGGCATGGCCGGCACCCCGGTCGTTGGGCACCGAGGCCGCCCAGATCAAGCTGCCGTCGCGCTTGTTGAGGGCCACCATCGTGCTTTTCGGCCCGCCGGGTGTGCAGATCAGCTTGTCTCCGTCGATCAACACGGATTCACTGTAACCCCAACCATCGCCCTTTCGACCGCCGAAGTCCTTGTTGAGGTTTTTGCGCCACACTTCACGGCCCGTCGCCGTCTCCAAGCAGACCAGGTCGCCGTAAGCCGTCAGGGCGTACACCCGGTCGCCATCGACGGTGGGAGTGGAGCGAGAACTCTGCCAGCTTTCGGAGCCTCGATTCCACGCCGGCCCCAGCTTCGCTTTCCACAGTTGCTTGCCGTTGGTGTCGTCGAAACAAAGGACGTATTCGTCCTTGTCGTCGGCGGTGGAGGGGCCATCGCCCATGGTGAAGACGCGGCCGCCGGTGACGGCGACAGATGCATAACCTCGGCCGCACCCTTTCGCTTCCCACAACAAGGGCGGCCCCTCTTTTGGCCAGGAGGTCAACAGCCCGGTGTCGCTGGAGACGCCATCGCGCTTCGGGCCGCGGAACTGCGGCCAGTCGCTGCGGGTGGCGGCATTTTCCGCCGATGAACTCCAAGGGAGAAGGAACAGGGCCATCAGACCCAGCACGGTTCGACGGAGCATGTCGCTCTCCTTAAGCGGTGGGATGAGAAGGCAGGCTACTGTCTACCGCATTATGCGTCGGCTGGCGATGCGAGGCAAGCCAACAGGGTGCATCTATCGTTTCGGGTGGGCTTGAGCCCTCCAGTCGGCGGTTTTTCCCAGCCCTCGACGATTCTCCGTTTTGCCCTCACGATGGATGGTTTCGCGCTCCCTGCGTGCGCCGTCCGCGTCTTCCATCTCCGCGCCAGCGCAAACCGATCCATCGCTCTCCGCCGCGGCACTCTCGCCCCGTGGAAATCCGGAAGGAAACCCCGCCGGCATGTCGCTCCCGGCGCAGCGTCCCGGAGGGCCACAAGGCCCTTCGGGACAAGCGGCTGAACATCGGCACCTTGGCGGCCGCGCCCCGTTAAATCACGATATTGACGAGCTTCCCCTTGACCACTACCAGCTTGCGGATGGTCTTCCCCTCCACCAGTGGCCGAATCTTGACGTCGGCCAAGGCGGCCTCTTGGAGGGCGTGATCCTCAATGTCGGCAGGGACGGTGAGGCGAGCCTTGACCTTGCCGTTGACCTGCACGGGGACTTCCACGGTATCCGCCTTGACCAGCGCCGGGTCGTAAGCGGGCCACGGTTCGTAAGCCAGGCTCTGCGGATGCCCCAAGGTCTGCCACAGCTCCTCGGCAATGTGGGGCGCAAACGGCGACAGCAGCAGCACGAACGGCTCCAGCACCGAGCGCGGGCGAGTGGTCAGGCGGGTCAAGTGATTGGTGAACTCCATCATGGCCGCAATGGCCGTGTTGAAGCTCATCGTCTCCAAGTCGTCGGTCACGCGCTGGATTGTGCGATGGAGCAACCGAAGGGTCTCGCGATCCGGCTCCACATCCTGGACGGCATCGGCGAGGCGCAGCTCGTCGGCGCGTTCGTCGATCATCAGCCGCCAGACTCGCCCGAGAAAGCGGTAGACCCCTTCGACGCCGCGCATGCTCCACGGCTTGGTCGCCTCCAACGGCCCCATGAACATCTCATACAGCCGCATGGAATCGGCCCCATACTCCTCGACGACCTGGTCGGGGTTGATGACGTTCCCCCGGCTTTTGGACATCTTGTAGGCGCGGGCCTCGACACGCACCGTGGGATCAGCCTTGAGGACGAATACGTCCCCGCGTTTTTCAACCTCGTCTTCCGTGTACCGTCGGTCGCCGACCGTGAACTCCATCTCGCCGAGGATCATTCCTTGATTGACCAGTTTCTGGAAAGGCTCCGGCGTCGAGACGTAGCCGCGGTCGTACAGGACCTTGTGCCAGAAACGGGCATACAACAGATGCAGGACCGCATGCTCCGCGCCGCCAACGTACAGGTCAACCGGCATCCAATAGCGCTCTTTTGCGGGATCGACAAACGCCTGGTCGTTGTGCGGATCGAGATAGCGGAGGTAATACCAGCACGAGCCAGCCCACTGCGGCATCGTATTGGTTTCCCGTTGATACCGCTTGCCGTCGAGGGTGACGTTCACCCAATCGACCGCCTTGCTGAGCGGCGGCTCCGGCTTGCCCGTCGGCTTGAAGTCCTCCATCTCCGGCAACGTCAGCGGCAGGTCCGCCAACGTCAGCGGCCGCATCAGGCCGGTTCGCTGGCCGTGCTCGTCGAGTTCGTGCAAGATAGGGAACGGTTCGCCCCAGTAGCGCTGCCGACTGAAGAGCCAATCGCGAAGCTTGTAATTGATCTTGCGCTGACCCAGGCCCCGCTCTTCGAGCCAAGCGGTAATCTGTTTCTTGAACTCGGCCGTCGGCAGCCCGGTAAATGGCCCCGAATCGACGGCTACTCCGTCGCCGCAGTAGGCTTCGGTCAACTGGTCCAACGTGCTCCCGGTTTGCGCCAACCAGTCATCGGGCGGCCGAACCACCGTGCGGATCGGGAGGCCGAACTGCCGGGCAAACTCGAAGTCGCGCTCGTCGTGGGCTGGCACGGCCATGATCGCCCCGGTGCCGTAGCTGACCAGGACGTAGTCGGCAATCCAGATGGGAATGCGTTCGCCATTGACGGGGTTGATCGCGAAGGCGCCGGTGAAAACGCCGGTCTTGGTCTTGGACAATTCGGTCCGTTCCAGGTCGCTCTTACGGGCAGCCTGCTCGCGGTAGGCGTCAACGGCCGCTCGCTGCCCCGGCGTGGTGATCGCCGGCACCAGCGGATGTTCTGGGGCAAGCACCATGTAGGTGGCGCCGAAGAGCGTGTCGGGTCGGGTGGTGAAGACCCGGATGGCGGGCCGGCCCGGCCCGCCATCGGCCAGGGCAAAGTCGACCTCGGCACCCTCGCTGCGGCCGATCCAGTTCCGTTGCATCTCCTTGATGGCCGGCGACCAGTCGAGCGCCTCGAGGTCTTCCAGCAGCCGTTCGGCGTAGGCGGTGATGCGGAGCATCCATTGCCGGAGCGGCATGCGCACCACGGGGTGCCCGCCCCGTTCCGACTTGCCGTCGACGACCTCCTCGTTGGCCAGCACCGTGCCTAACGCCGGACACCAGTTTACCGGCACCTCCGCCATGTAAGCCAACCGATGCTGGTCCTGGTAGCGGCGCACGGCGGCCTCGCCTTGGGCCCTCACTTCCGGCGGAATCGGCAGTTCCGCGATCGGCCGGCCGCGCTTGTGCTCGGCGTCGTACCAGGTGTCGAAGATTTGCAGGAAAATCCACTGCGTCCACTTGACGTAGCTCGGATCGGTGGTGTCCACTTCCCGGTCCCAGTCGTAACTGAAACCGAGCATCTTGATCTGCCGGCGGAAGGTGGCGATGTTCTTTTGCGTGGTGACGCGCGGGTGGGTGCCGGTCTCAATGGCGTACTGTTCCGCCGGCAGGCCGAAGGCATCCCAGCCCATCGGGTGAAGGACGTTGTAACCGCGCATGCGGCGATAGCGCGCCAGGATGTCGGTGGCGGTGTAACCTTCGGGATGGCCGACGTGCAGTCCTGCCCCCGACGGGTAGGGGAACATGTCCAAGACGTAAAACTTCGGCTTGTCGGCCAGATCCGGGGCACGGAAAGTCTTGTGTTTGTCCCAATAGTCCTGCCATCGCGGCTCAATGGCCTTCGGGTTGTAAGAGGGCATGGCCGCTTGTTGCTCCTCGGAAACAACGAACGCCCATTCGCCAGCCTCGGGGGACGAGCACCGGCGACACAGGACCGTAAAGAGAATGGTCGGCGGCGGTCAGGAAAAATCGCCCCGTCACAATACGGGGCTGCCGCGGCAACGTCAACGTCGGCGGGCCCGGGGTATCCCTCTGGATTTTGCCATGGCGAGGGGCCGCGGCGGAGAGGGATTGACCGGTTTGCGCTGGCGCGAGGATGCGACACGCTCGCTCGGCATGCAGCGAGCGCGAAACGATCAATCGGGAGCGCGAAGAACTGAATCGGGAGCGCGAAATGAGGAATCGGCGGGGGTGGGAATAAATCGCCGCCCGGAACGCAATCCCGCCCTAAACGATAAGTGTACCGGCGAATGGCCTCACCGACGCCGGCTCACCGATGCCGCACCACGAAATGCGGCTGCCCGCTCCGAATCGCGATCTGCCCGCCCGAGGAGTACGAGTCAAACGGTGCTAATGCTTCGTCCCGGGGCAGCGCGGACCAGTCATGACCCATGAGAAACCGCACGATCTTGAGCCGGTTTTCCTCCGTATCGGGAAAGACCAGGTCGAAGTCCACGCGCTCCTTCAGCACGCGCACCGGCAGCTGCCCCAAAACTGCCTCGACGTCTTCGGCCGTGTGGTAGGGAACTTGCTTGCCGATCCGGGCGTACCAGCGGTTCCACAATTGGATCAGGGTGCTGTCCTGCGCCGCAATGGCGATCAGGAAAACACCGTCGGGCGCCAGGTTGCTGATGATGGCTTTCAACTGGGTGTCCAGGTCGGGCACATAGTAAAAGACATGGTTGGCCAAGACGACACGGAACGGGCCGGCGACTGCCGCGGGCAACGCGGGCCAAGCATCGATGGGATGGGCGGTGAATTGCTGCAACTCGGTGAGCGCTTCGCGACGGTAAACCTCGACCGGCTCGACCAGCGACAGCCACAAGCGCTCGGGCGGCAGCGCCAGCATGCGCAGCAGCCGAGCGGTGAATCCGCCGGGACCGCAGCCGAAATCGAGGAAGCGGATGGGGCCGGGGGGGAGTTGATGCAGGAGCGGGAGGTAGGCCGAAGCATCCCGGTCGGCCTGGGTGGCGTGCTGGAAAAAGAAGGCGTATTCCTCGCGGATCGAGGTGAAGTCCTTGGTGGTGGCGACAGCCATGGTGTGGCCCTTCATTGGGGTCGGAACGGCAATGCCCACTGGGGCGGCGGACCAACCGGTTGCGTCAGGTCAAGGTCGAAGACACGCTCCGGCGTGTTCCCGGCCAGGTCTTCGAGCACCGCATCGATGCGCACATGGTATTCCGCGGCCTGCCATTCCTGGGCGGGGACGAACAGCCAGCGCCTCTCGGCCGCTTCGACGGAAATGGTCCCCGCCACTGGGCGACCGTCGGCAGCGTGGACCGTCAGACAGCGGCCGAGCAGGGCCCGATCGAGCGGCCGGGGAAACTCCACCACCAGCGGCCGGCATGTGCCGGCCGCTGGTGCCTGGACCCGCCATTCCTGGGGCAGGGGCCGACGGTGCTCCTCCGGCCCAGTACGGAATGTTTTCCGGTACAACTTCCCCAGCGGCTGGCCGTCGGCATCCAACACCTCCGCCCCAATCTCCAGCGTGTAGCGCCGGTTCGGCCGCAGCACCGGGCCCTCCTCCTCCCGCAAATTGACCCCTTGTTTGATCCGCCCCGGGTGGATAAAGAGCGTCAGCCGACGGTTGTCGGCACTCCACAGCTCCAGCCGCCGCCACGGCTCGGGCACCGCCCGTCCGGTGTCGTCCACCAGGCGAATTTGATCGAAAATCTCCCGGCTTTCCCGCATGGGACGGGAGAAGTGAACATAGAACTTAAGGAGGTTCGCCGGCAGCACGTCCGCCGTCGGATAAATCGCTTCCACCGTGGCCGGTTCCCCTCGCTTCGCCGCCGGCACTTCGAATTCGTGCACCACCGGCGGCTGAGCGTCACGCCGCAGCGTCACCCGGTAGCGATGCCCCGGACTCAGCGCGTGCCGCGGCGTGAACGACAACCCCTCCGGCGCCCTCCGGTAGACGCCCAAGACCGGCAACCCTTCGCGCCCGGTCTCCGGGTCAAGAAGGGTCAACCGGAGGACATTCTCGCCCTCTTCCGGGCTCAACACCTCGGCAAATCGGTCCCGCAACGCCGGCGGCAAGGTGCCGATAATCTCGATGCGGGTGGGGCCTTCAATCTCGCGGACGCGGATCGAGGCCTGCGGCTCAGCAGCGACAAGGCCCAGGACCAATCCGGCAACCACCATCGTCCCCACCCCCAAAGTCAACGCATCGTTGACCCCAGTCAGAGTGCCTCTTCCCCTGCCGCGGAGGCTGCGCGATCCCGGCAGGCGGACTCGCGCAGCCCCAGCGGAACCAGGCAACACATCACGGCAAGGGGAGTGGCGTCAGCGTCAAACCTTTCTCCCCGTCATCTCGGATTACCAACGCCCGGTTGGCGTCAAGCTTGTCGAGGTTCATGACGCCGTGATACGCCTCCACCACCTGGATGCGCTCCGCCGCCGGCGACTTCTTGTCCAGCCGCCGCACGGCTTTCTCGTTGACCGCTTCGTTCTCGGTAAGCAGCGACTGCTCGATCCGCACCGTCCAGTAGGGGCTGGGACCCACCGGGCTCTTGGCATGGTGGAACCGGAAGGTGTTCATCAGGACGTACGGCTTGCCGTCTTTTTCGTAGCTGAACATCCGCAGCGGCCGATTGCCCGAGCCCAGCTCGATGACGCTCAACCCTTTCGCCTTGGCGCCGGACTGAAGCTCATCCAGCGGGTACTTGACCACCGGCGTGCAGGAAAAGGCGCCCACCACGTAGAAGCGGCCAGCATCGCGGAAAGGCATCAGGCTGCTCATGGGCGCCCGAGTCTCCCACCGGCCATGGGAAACATGGTACGTTTCGGCGCTGTAAATGCTCCCCTTGGCCTCGTGCACCAGCGGCACCGGGATCGACACGAGCTTGCTGGCGAACTCCTCCGACGCCGAGCCAGCAACCAGGACGCGGTCGTCGGCCCACGACAGATCGGTGATGCGCGTCACCGGCCCCTTGTCGCCGGCCGGCAAGGGCAGCCGGGCGTACTTGACGTTGTCCAGGGCAAACTCACCGATCTTGCCGCTGCCGTCCACCGTCAGGATGACCGGCTTCCTTTCATCCTGCTTGAGGACCGAAAAATAAACGACCCCCGAGGCCGGATTCACCACCATGTCGTTGATCTTGATGTTCTTGGCGGTGGTGCCAAGCCGGCCGGCCAGCTTGTCGTCGATCCGCTCGATGGCCGATTGCAGCGTTCCCCTAGGGGTGGCGTCGCCGGTGTCGATGGCGATGACCTGCGATCCCCGGCCGTCACCGACCAGGAGGACGCCTTGCGGCCCGAAGCGGATGACTTCGATCGACTTGACATCGGGATTGCCGGTGACAGAGCTTTTGAAAATCACTCCCGCCGCCAAGGCCTTCGGCGACCCCGCCATAGCCCCGACCAGCAGCCCTATGACCGTGAGAAGTGCGCGACGTTTCATGGGTTTTCCTCCTATACCAGGGGGGCACTACTCAACGCTAGCCGACCGGCAGCGCCATGTCCAGAAAAAGATCGGGGAGTCCGTCCACCCCGTAGCGTGAGGCAGTTGCTTTTAAGCTGTGGCGAGCTTGCAGCTTGGCAGGCCGAGTGGGGACGCGAAGTAACGGCTCGGCAAGAAGCGGGGGAGTTGCAGAATGGCTCAATAGTCCGTACATTCATGGAGAAGTGCCAAAACTTCGGCTTCCCTTGAACCCGCCGAACGGTCAGGAGGCCGTCGGGAGACGCTTATGAGCGATGAACCGGTGGAGATGCCGCCGACGGGCGAACGGCGGCATTGGGTCCGTTATCCGTGCAACTTGGAGACGCTGTACCAACCGGGTGACGGGCGACTCGATCAGCGCTGGTGGTTTGCCAAGGTACGCGACATCTCCGGCCACGGCATCGGCCTGGTGCTGGGCCGCCGTTTTTCACCCGGCACACACCTGACGTTGGCGTTGCATAGCCCGGCGCAGCAATTTTCTCGCACTCTGGAAGTCGTCGTGGTCCATGCCCAACCGCACGCCGAAGGCGGTTGGCTGATCGGCTGCTCGTTCGTATCGGTCCTGACCCCGCAGGAACTCCAAGCCGTCTGGGCGGAGCAGCGCTTGGCCCAAGTCGTCGAATCTTGGGAACCGACGGTGCCCCACACCTGAGGGGGAGGGATGGCTATTTACGGTCCCGGCGAGGTGTCAGACTCGTCCTCTTCCCCGTTCCCCGACGGTTGCGCCAACCGACCCATCAAGGCAACCCCCCCGGTGATGGCTGCCAAGCCGACGATCCCCGCCACCGTCCAGACCGCCAGCGAAACTGAGAAGAGACTTTCATGCTTGTAAGCAGCCAGGAAGCACGTCACCGTGCTGGCGGCGCAAATGACCACCATCGGCACCAGCGTGGCCGTCCGCCCTGCCGCCCGCGACGAAACGTCGGCGGGCGGCAGCGGCTGCCCTTGCTCCAACGCCTTCATCCGCTCCTCGTGCTGCAAGTCCAAGGCCCGTTGCTGCGAGCGAAGCAATTGCGGCACCAGAATCAGCAGACTCCCCAACACCAGCACGGTCATGGCCAAAATGAGGATCTCCCCGCTGTGTTTCTCAAGAAAGTCGAGCATAGGCAACCGTCCCGACGCGATCCCGAATCGCCACGCCTCGCTGCGCCCGCCGGGTCTTCCGATGCTACCATAGCGTTCATCCTCCAGCCAGCGGGTCTCGGCTGGCGGACAGCTGAGGGCAAGCACATGCGTCGCGTCGCCGTCTTTTGCGGGTCCAAGGTCGGTGCCCGAGCCTGTTACGCCGAGGCGGCTCGGCGGCTGGGGACGGCCTTGGCCGCCCGCCGCTGGGGACTGGTTTATGGTGCGGGGCACATCGGCCTGATGGGCATCCTCGCCGACGCCGTCCTCCAGGCCGGTGGCGAGGTCATCGGCGTCATTCCCAAGGCCCTGGTTGACCGCGAGCTGGCGCACACCGGCCTGACCCAGATTCACGTCGTCAGGTCAATGCACGAGCGCAAGGCCGTGATGGCTGACTTGTCCGACGCCTTCATCGCCCTGCCAGGCGGTTACGGCACGGCCGACGAACTATTCGAGATCCTGACCTGGGCCCAGCTCGGCTTCCACGCCAAACCCATCGGCCTCCTCGACGTCGAGGATTTCTTTGCCCCCTTGCGCGATTGGCTCGACCGGGCCGTCGCCGAAGGCTTCCTCAGCTTGCGTCACCGCCGCCTCCTGCGCGAGGCCAACGACCCGGAGTTACTGCTGGAAGAGTTCGCCCGTTTTCACGCCGAGCCGGAAAGTCCGCGTTGGCTGGCCGACACGGAGCGCTAGTCAATCGGGCCCAACACCCAGTCGGCAACCCGTTGCTCGGCCCAACGCACGCCGCCGGCACCGTCCCAGCCGAGAAAACCGAGATGGCCACCGCGCTCCACCAGGCACACCCGCAGCGTCTCGGTTGGCTTGATCGCTGCGAACGATTCACCCGGGACCAGCGGATCGTCCCGTGCCGCCAGGATGAGCGTCGGGACGCGGATTCGCTCCAACCATGGAGCGGAGGAGGCCCGGCGGTAGTAGTCCGCGGCATCGGCGAAACCGTGGCTTGGGGCCGTGTACAACTCATCGAACAGACGAAGCGTCGTCGCCGGCGGAAAACGGATCACAGGCACATCCGTCCGGAGGTGCTGGCGGCGGCGGACCAGCCGGACCAAGGCGCGGACGAAGCGGCGCTCGTAGAAGCGATTGGCCGGCAATGCGATCAGGTCCGCGCAGCGCTCGAAGTCGATGGGAGGAGAGATGGCGGCGACGCGCGCCAGGCCAGACACCGGATGCGCTGCCGCCTCGCCGGCCAGCTTCAGGGCGATGTTGCCTCCCAGGGAAAAACCGATCACGAAAATCGGGGAAGAAGGGGCCCCGGCATGGACGGCTTCGACGGCCACCCGCAGATCGTCCGAGCACCCACCGTGGTACAAGCGCCGGGCCAGGGCCAGGCCCCGGCCGGAGCCGCGCAGGTCGATCCGAACGACGCGAATGCCGCGGGCGGACAGCCGCCGGGCCATTCGCGTCACGCCGGCGGACCGATGCGAGCCCCCGAGGCCGTGGACCAGCAGGGCCACCGGCCGCCCTGGCCGCCAGCCACGCGGCCAGCCGTCGTGCAGGACCAGGCAGTCGCCGTCGGGCAAGTGTACGAGCCGCTCCTCGGTCGGACAGTTGAGGCCCGCGGTTCCGAAGGCATTTCCCAGGATGGTCTGGAGGTGCCGATTCCCGAGGAACGGCAAAGGGCGAAAGTCCAGGATGGGGCTGCCTCACTTATTACGCGTCGGCTCGGCCGTCACCGCATTCGGCAGGGTGCAGAGACGCTCGATACTGCTCAACAGGGACTCCATCGGAAACGGTTTGCGGATGTAGTCATCCACGCCAAGGATTTCGGCGTAAGCCTGTTGTCGGCATCCTTCGCTCGCGGTGATCATGATGACGCGCGGCCCCCCGCGGGGCTGCTGCTTGAGCTTCTGGAGGACCGGGAAGCCGCTTTGGCGCGGCATCAGCATGTCCACGACTACGACGTCGGGCAACTCCCGCTCCGCCGCGGCGAGACCGGTCAGACCATCCCGCGCCGTGACCACTCGATAGCCCCGCCGCTGCAGCGCCAGACTCATAGCGGTGAGGATGTCGGCGTCGTCGTCGATGAGCAAAACCGTGGGTGTCCCAGCCATCGCCTCCTCCCGTTGCGCGAGCACTATACCCTGTTGTACGGACCTGGGCCGATCTTGGTTCTCCTCATCGCCAGGCAAGGTCCGCCCGCTCCGGGCTCATGCGATTGGGACCGGCCCCAAGGCGGTCAAGGCTTGTCCAGGATCCGCGGCAGCGCCTGGACGATGGCATCGGTGGCCTGGGGCGTCAGTTCCCCGGCGCGAAAGGCAAAGTTAGCGACCACCTTCTGCTGCACGAACATGAGGACCGTCACGTCGGCTTCGGCTGCCAGCTTGTAACTCGGCGGTCCGACCTCGTCCTCGAAAATGCCGATCGGAAGATGCCGCAGACCGTGCTTGCGACTCCAGTCGACGATCACCGGATCGAGCGCCGGTTGATCGTCGCTGAGGAACGTGACCCAGCCCCGCAGAGGCGTTTTAGGGACCGCCAGGGCCTTGTCGAGTCGGACAAGGAGCTGACCCAGGGCGTCGGTGGGTCGCCGGGCGAAGACGACCACCGCAGGCTGGTCGCCGGTTTCGCAGATGAAGCAGTGCGATTGCCCGCGCTGCGGACCGACCGACACCACGGCGGCATACGGCCCCGGGCGCTCGCCTGGTTGGAGGCCGGACTTGCACGGCTCGGCGATGGCCACCGAGGTCGCTGTCACGAGCACGGCCGCACAGAGGATCGATCGGCGCATGCGGATCCCTTTCACCGGAGTGGGGCGCTGAGAGAGGTTTCGGTGGCGAGCCTTTCGCCGCGCAGGCAGGCCAGTTCCCGCTCCAGCTGGCCGGGATCGGCCCGCCGCCAGCAGCGGCGGGCCAAGTCGGCAAAGCGCTGCGCCTCCTCGATTCGGCCTTGGCGCTCGCAGACCACCTGCATGCCCAGTGCTCCGCGGACACTGCCGCGGTCGTGGGCCAGGGCTTCCAGAAAGGCTTCTTCGGCCACCGTCAGCAGATGGCCGTGCAAGGCCCCGGTGCCCCACGCCTCCATATAGTAGGCCCCGTTGCCCCAGGCATGGTGCCTGTAATCGTCTTTGGTCTTCTCGACGGCACGAAACAGCAGCCGGGTCCCGACCTCCGCGTTCCCTGTTTGGCACAGGAGCAAACCCTGCGTTTCCCAAAGTTTGAGCTGCAAGGCCGAGTCGCTCTTTTTCTTCTGCTGGGCTTCGCGCAGGACCTCGACTTCAGCCGCGGCCCGCTCCGCTTCCCCCTTTTTCAAGTGAAGCAAGGCGGCGTAATAACTCGCCTCCACTTTGTCGGTCCTACGAAGGCGGTCGATCAGCGGCTGGGCCTCGGCCCAGTCGCGCTCCGCCAAGTGCAGCCGAATCCACAGCTTGTCAAACCGCTGGTTGTTTGGCGGAACTTCGGTTCTCAGGGCTCGGGCTTCGCGATAACGCCCGTCGTGGATCAGGGCCAGCAGCAGGGTTTCCAGGTGGTGGTAATACTGCCAATCCTCGCTGGGGCGAACGTTCATCTCTTTGTGATAGGCGCGCTCCAGTTCGATGGCATACGCCGACCGATCCGTCGTCTTCTCCCAGCGCCCCAGGCGCATGGCCAGATGGGCCTGCATGTGGAAGGCGTGCGGCAGCCCGGGCGACGACTCCATGTACTTCTCGGCGTGGACCCAGCCCAACGCGGGCCGCTGCGAGTTTTCGTAGAAGTGAACCAGTTCGTGGTGCGCTCCCGGGTGCAGCGGATTGACCCGCAGCAAGGCGTGATAAAACGGCACCGCTCCCACAGCGCTGTCCGCCAGCTTGGCCCGGGCGAACCACGCTTCCTCATCGTCGGGATAGAGGCTCAGCAGTTCGTCGATGGTCTGGGTGGCTCGTTTTTTGCGGTTTTCGGGGGCAATCCCCGGGATCAGCCCTTTTTCCTGAAGCCGGGCCAAGATCAGCAGCTGCTCTCGGTGGCTCGCCCTTGGCAGCAATTCCTGGGCCTTTTCCAGCGGCTTGCGGCTATTGCTCTTGTTCCAGCTTTCCAAGGCCCGGCTCAGGCCCCACCAGGCCATCGCGCACTCAGGATCGTAGCGGGTTGCGGTCTCGAACGACCGGGCAGCCTCCATCCAGACGTACGAGTAATAGTACCCCAGCCCTTGGTCGAAAAATGCCTGACATTCGGACGACGACGTGCTGATGCGATATTTCAGGACGCACAGGTTCGGAACCAGCCGCGCCGGCGCCAGGTTGCTCAGGGGCAACCGCTCATCGGCGCCAGGAGGCACCGGCTCTTGGGCCGCCGCGACCAAACATCCCGCAAAAGCCGTCAAACCAATCCACTCTCGCCGGCAGGGCATGATCAAAATCCGGGAAGGTCGTGCGACGTCGGCAACTCCATCAGGCTGGCGCTGGAGCGGGCGGCTTGCTCGCCCGGCCATCACAAGGATGCTTCAAACCCGCAAGGCCTTCAGGCCCACAAGCATCGAAAAAGCTCACAACGTCAGGCAAGAGGGGCGGGCCCGACTTTCGTGCCCGCCACCCCCGCCACATCTCCTCTAACGAATATCGCCAGCGCCTGGGCAATCAGCAATCCTATTCTCACCCGGAACCTGGCCCGGCACAAGAGCACACTTCGAGTTGGTTATCCTTCTGGCTTCTGGCAGGGCGAGG
>JANWYO010000245.1 GCA_025055215.1 Gemmataceae bacterium | reverse complement strand
ACTGTAGGGCGATCGTATTGCCCGCTGCCAGCCTACCCAATGTGCCCAGCACGGCGTACGGGCCTTGGCTGGGCATGGCGTGACTCCTGTCGTCGGATCGGCCCCATCCCCTCAGCGGCTTTCCTTGAATTTCACGTTGCGAAATTCGATCACCCACCCTTCCGCTTCCAAGCCGACCTGCCCTTGCCGCACCTGACAATCCTTCCACTCACAAGTCACCGCCCCGTTCACCCACAGCGTGATTCGCGGACCCTGGCAAGTGATCTCAAAGACGTTCCACTGCCCCGGCTCCTTGCCGCGCTGCGGCCCCTGGCCTGCGAGGCGCACCCGCTTCAACTGCCCGTCCACTAAGGTATCGCCGAAGATGAAACCGACGTTTTGGTTGCCGACCTGCGCCTGGTGCCAGACCCGGCCATCTGCCGAGTTGCGGACATAGACGCCGCTGTTGTAGCCTTTTTTCCCCTCAACCGGCTGAAACCGCCATTCGACGTGCAAGATACCATCCCCGAACTCTTTCTTGTATTGCAGGTTTTCATGCACGCCGACCCCATCGCAACGAAGAATTCGCGTCTGGGGATCGAGGCTCCAGGGGTTCTTGGCGCTGAGCCTGCTCCCTGGCGGCAGCGGCACGCGCCCCCACTGGGCGAAGAGGTCGTCGCCGGCGAGCAGATCGATCCAGCCCTGCGGATCCGTCTCCAGGGCACTCTTGGACTCCGCCGGGTCAGCCGCCCACGCGCACCAGGCGGTGCCGCCGACCATCAGCAACAGCATGGGCCACCAGCGCGGGAAGGTCATCATCGACTCCTTTTCGGCAAGCAGGTCAACGAGGAGGTCTGCGGGGCAGCGTAGCCGACCGCTGGGGGGCGGGCAAGCTAGTTTTAGCTGTCGCGTTCCCCCTGAACACCGGCGGGCGAGGGTACAGCGGGTGGACAAGGGCTTGATCGGTTCGCATTCGCGCGAGGAGGGTAGACGCATGCCGGGCACGCAGGCAACGTTTACGCTTCATCGATTCTCGCTCGCTGCGTGCCGAGCGAAAGCAAACCGATCGATGGTGCGTGCGAAACCACGAATCCACGGGGGTAGGCAAAACCGCTGCCCCAAGCGCCTAAACCCACCCCAAACGACGAATGTACCCTGGTTGTCGCTCACAACCGACCTCGGTGGGCCCCGAAGTCCGCGGCGGATGACGGAGGCGCGGCGGCCCCCTCGCCTCCGGGGCCGTTCCCTTAAAACGGCAGGTACATCTTGGCGATGCTGAAATAAAACACGATCCCCGTCACGTCCACGAAGGTCGCCACAAAGGGACTGGATGCCACCCCAGGGTCCACGTGGATGCGCTTGAAGATAATCGGCAGCATCGAGCCGACCAACGTCCCCCAGACGCAGATAATGCAGACGGCCTGGGCGATGACCCAGCTGAATTGCAGTGGCTCGACGATAATGGACTGGCTGGGGGGGTTGAGCGTGCTCTGCGGTGTGAAGAAAGCCCGAACGAAGCCAATGGCGCCCAGGGCGCACCCCAAGGCCAACCCCATGAGCAGCTCGTGCCGCAGTACCCGCCACCAGTCCCCGACGGTGACTTGACCCAGAGCCATGGCCCGGATGATGAGCGTCGCCGCCTGCGACCCCGAGTTGCCCCCCGTGGAGATGCACAAGGGGATGAACAGGCTGAGGACGACGATCTTGGCGATCTCGTCCTCGAAGTGGGCCATGGCGGTGAAGGTAAACAACTCCGCCACGAACAGGCAGGCAAGCCAAATGACCCGCTTCCGCCAGACGGTCAAGAAGTTGGCCTCGAGGTAATTTTCCGCGATCGGGCCGACGGCCCCCAGGCGGTGGACGTCTTCGGTCGCTTCCTGCACGACGACGTCCATGACGTCGTCGTGCGTGATGATGCCGACCAGACGATTTTCTTCATCGACAACCGGGATGGCCAGGAGGTCGTACCGGGCGATCTCCTGGGCGACGTGTTCCGGGTCGTCGGTCGCCCGGACGCGAACGACTTCCTTTTCCATCAGGTCGCTGAGGACGGTCTGCCGATCAGCCAGGATCAGGTCGCGGAGCGAGACCACGCCGAGGAGGTGGCGTTGGTCGTCGAGGACGTAGACGTAGTAAATCGTCTCCTTGTCAGGGGCCTGACACCGGAGCCGATCGAGGGCCTCCGCCGCCGTGATGTGGGCCGGCAGCCAGGCATAATCGGTGGTCATGAGGGCGCCGGCGGAGTTTTCCGGGTATTTGACTAGGGTGGCGATGTCGCGGCGGTCGGCCTCATCGACCAGGCGGAGGAGCGACTCGGCCACGCGAGGATTCAGCCGGCGGAGGAGGTCGGCGCGGTCGTCGTGCGACATCTGTTCGATGAGGCGGGCCATGTGCTGCCGGCCGGTCCCTTCGACGAGTTTCACCTGCCAATCAATGGGGAAGTACTCGAAGATGAGGGCCTGATTGGCGATGTTGGTCTGGCTGAGGATGCGCCAGACTTCTTCCGAGGAGTATTCGTCGGCCAGCGCCTCGGCGACGGTGGCGGGATGGAGGGTTTCGCAGAACGTCTGCATCTCCGCCGTGTCGTTGTCTGCGAGCATCTGCCGAACTTCAGGGCCGAAAAGTGCGTGTGCCATAGCAACCAGAGGGAAGGGGCGTGCCTGGAGATTGGGGTCGGGTTCAGGCGGCGGGCCGCGGCCCCGGTTCCGCCTCGACGATGACGTTGTCAATCAGCCGCGTGGTGCCCAGCCAAGCCGCCAAGGCGATCAGGGTCCGACCGCGAAGGGTAGTCACCGGCTGGAGGGTGTCCGCGTCCACGACCTCGGCGTAATCGAGGCGGAGGTCGGGCGCCTGGCGGAGGTGCTCGGCCAGGATCCGCCGCAGGGCGGCGGCGTCCCGCTCACCGGCCTCCACGTGGGTCGCCGCCGCCTGAAGCGCTCGCGACAGGACCACCGCCTGACGGCGCTGCGTGGGGCTGAGATACTGATTTCGAGAGCTGAGGGCCAGACCGTCGGCTTCGCGCACGATGGGACAGACGCGGATGCGCACCGGGATATTCAGGTCCGCCACCAGCTGCTGGACCAGGCGGGCCTGTTGGGCGTCTTTCTGGCCGAAGTAAGCCACGTCCGGCTGGACGATGTTCAGCAATTTTGTCACCACCGTGGCCACGCCGCGGAAGTGACCCGGCCGCGATGCCCCGCACAAGCCGCGCTGTAACTCCGTAACCTCGACATACGTCTGAAATCCGGGAGGGTACATCTCGGCGACTTCCGGGTGGAAGATGAGATCGACCCCTTCCTGGGCGCACAGTTGCACGTCCCGTTCGGGAGTGCGGGGATAACGGTCCAGGTCTTCGTGGGGGCCAAACTGAGTGGGATTGACGAAAATCGACACGACCACGTAGTCGGTCTCCGCTCGGGCATCGCGGATCAGCCGGGCGTGGCCCGCATGGAGGGCCCCCATCGTCGGCACCAAGCCGATGCTCAAGCCCCGATGCCGGGCGTGCGTGACGTGTTGGCGGGTAGCGGCGATGGTGCTGACCACAACGGGTCTCACGTGCGACCTCCCTCGGCCAAGGCGGCCTGTTCCAGGAGTAGTTCGAGGTACGAGCGGCGTTCGCTGCCCTCAAGGCCCAGGTCCCGGGCCACGGCCCGGAGCGTGGCGGCGGCCCGATCTTGCTCGGAACGGGCGGCGACGATTTCCAGCTCGGCGAAGCTCCCCAGCCCGTCGACGACGTCCAGACAGACGTCGAGACTGTAGCCATCGCGGTGCAGCCGGCCAGTGCGCCGCCACTTGCGCACCAAGCCCGTCGGCCGATATCCCAGGTGCTCGAGCAGCCGGGCGAATGCCTCGGCTGCTGCCGGTTCGTGGGCCAGCGGCACCTCGATTTCCACTCGCGTCTTGCAGGTGGGGGAGAGCTTGGGCCCTTTGTACGTTACTATCTGGGCCGACCCGACGCGGCGCAGCCGCAGGGCTTCGTCGGTGCGGGCGAAGTCGCGGTCCGGGGCGTTGAAGTACCGATCGACTTCTTCCTGGGGAGGTGTCAGGGCGACGCCCCACGCTTGCAGGCGGCGCTCCAATTCCCCGAGGTTCTGGACCGGAAACTTCATCTCCACTTCGAGCAAGTCGTCGCCGTTCATCAGGGTCCGCGATCACGTCGATGCCGATGGAAGCGGAGGAAGACGGGGCGGCCGTTGCATAGAATGATGCCAGGATTTCCCAGCGGAATCCAGGGAGGTTTTCGGGCGATGTCCCACTCGATTCCGGCAGGGCAAAGAGGCAGCCGCGGAGAGGGATTGATCGGTTTACGCTCGTGCGAGGATGGGGGACATTCGCGACGCATGGAGCGGGCCCGAAACGATCAATTCGGGAGCGCGAATCGATGGATCGCGAGCGGGAAACGATAGCGGGGGCAAGAAGAAATCGCCGCCCGGAGCGCCCGACCCCGCCCACATCACAGGTACACCCTTTTTCGGAGCGCGGAGATGGCCGATTTTCAGACCGTCTGTCGGGTCGCCGAGGTTGCGGAAGGAGAGGGAAAGACCGTCCAAGTGGGCACGAAGCTGATCGCCATCTTCCGACACGGGGGCCAATTCTTCGCTCTGGACGACGTCTGCCCGCACATGGGGGCCTCGCTGGCCGGGGGTTACCTCAACGACGGCATCGTCACTTGCCCGTGGCATGCGTGGCGATTTCGGCTGCACGACGGCGCCTGGGCGGACAATCCGCGCCTCAAGGTCGGCTGCTACCGCGTCCGCGTGGTCGGAGATGAGGTCCAAGTGGAAGTGGGGTAGAAACTCCCGGCGAGAAAGGGAACCCGCCCCATGAGACGAACACCTGCCTTGACGGGCCTGCTGGCCGTGGCGGTCGCCGCGGTGAGCGGCGCCCAGCCACCCGCCCCGTCGCGGTTGGAAGCGGTCGCCGAGACCCGGTTGCTCATGGAGGGGCTGAACCAGGCCAACTTCCGGGGGCTGGAGCGGCTGCTGCGCCAGCGTCCGGCCGACCCCGAGGCTTGGGTCTTCATCCGCGGCCAAGCGCTGCTCATCGCCGAGACCGGCAACCTGCTGATGCTCCGGCCGCCCCGAAACCAGGGGCAGGCCGTTTGGATGGAGCGCTCGGCGGAACTGCGCTCCGTGGCCACCCGACTGGCGCGCGAGGCCGCCAACCAGGATTACGTCCGCAGCCGGGCGATCCTCCTGGAGTTGGCCCAAAGCTGTAACCGCTGCCACCAGACCTTCCGCATCCCGGTGCGGCTGACGCCGTTTACCGATCCCGCTTCGCCGGCAGGAACGACACCCTAGCCGCCGGTGTCGGCCCGGTTGCGGCACGGACCGTCGACCTCACGGGTTGTGGCGGTTCTGCCCGGGGTGCCGACCGCGGGGGGAAGAGCGTGGCTGGCCCCTCGGCAAACCGTTGACGGAACGCGCGGCATGGGTTCGATCAGGAATAGCTTGCTCAACCAGTGGACAAGCACCAGTGTGTTCGATCTCCAGCGGGTGTGGGAGGTGAAGCACTTGGGTTTTGGTAACACGGGATTGGTCCGGGAGCGACGCGGGCAGCAACAACAGGCACTCGTTGAGTTTTTCCGCATTCAGGACTTGGTAGCGGCGCAGGTGGCCGACTCGCACGCCGAGTTGGAGGCCGCCTACGTCCGCACCGCCCAGGCGGAGGTCGGTCTGAAAAGCGCCCTGCGACCGCAGGAAGTGGTCGCCGCCCTCCAACAGCTGGACCAGGCGTACCGCAATTACTTCCTGGCGGTCCAGGACTACAACCGGGCGCAGTTCCGGCTGTTTCACGACATCGATTTCAATGCCCAAATCCTGGCGTGCGATCGGCAACCGGGGCCGCCCTTGCCGGCGGATACGTCGCGGCCGCCCCCGATGGCGCCGGCGTGTGCGCCGGAACCGTGCCGCGGCCGTTGAGGCCGTCGTCCCGCGGTGGGGCGGGGACGCCAGCCCCGCCCCACCGTCTCAGGCCGGCGACGCCGCCCACGCCAATTCCGGAACCTCCCGCTTGCGGTACACCGCGACCGGCGAACCAACAGCGAATATCGTCGAGTACGGCGTTCGGCCCCGCAGCAGCTCCCATTCCGGCCCGTAGATCGCTCCCCAGTCCCAATCCAGTTCCACCGACTGAACCGGATAGATCTGCCAGACCGGATGTTCAACCGCGTAGCGGATCAGCTGGCCCCGCCGGTCCACGCCAAATCCCCAATGGTGCTCCTTGAAAAAATGCTCCACACTGTCCGCCGCCACGTCGTGGGCCGGTTTCCTCCCCGTGACGGCGAGGCGGTAGGTTCGGCCCCGCCACGTCAGCCGATAATCGGCGGTCAGTTGGCTGGGGCTGTCGCTCAGTTGGCTGCTGACCAGGGCCGCTTGGTACGGTTCGTTGTACAGAAGACGGGCCAGCCACGCGACGACGCGATGCGGCACGAACTCCCGCACGAAGACCACGCCCCGCTCGTCACCCGCAGTGCGGACGTAATACCGCAGGTTGATCTCGGCAAAGTTCCGATAGCCGGGCCAGGCCACACCCAGAACTCGCGTGTCCAGGAAGTCAAACGCCACCAGGCTCACAAACGCCTGTCCCTCGCGCAAGTCCAGCTCCAGGCCCCGGGGCACTCGATCGTGGAGGAAGCCGGGGGGCACCGCATAGGTGACTAGGCAAAGGTTCGACCACCGAGCGGTCAGGAAAGGCATGGCCATAGCACGTCTCGGCTGCCAGGCAAAAGGAAGTCCTCGGATTTCGTTATACCACTTGTCGTAACTCCCGTCCAACAAGGAGTTATTCGCTCGCCCCTGTTACATTCGACAGCCGCGAGCTTCCTTGGCGGATGCAATCGAGGAATGCGAGTCTGGGAAGGCCCTGCTTGCGTCGAGGCACCGGTAACAGACGGCGACCGGGTCGGCAAGGCAAAGTTGACGTCCGCGGAAAGGCCCGCCCCTGAGCTTGCATTTGTGCTGGCGATCGGTATAAGCGGCGTCGACCGCATGGTTCCTCGACGATCCAATCCCGGGCCGCTGGACGGAGCTGTGGCGGATAATCGCTCACCCCGCTTGGCGCCGAAATCACCGATAGAGGAGGAGTGTTGCAACCCCTGACCGCCGGAGGAACACGACCATGCAAGCCACACGAATCGCAGGCGGGTTGGGATGGGTCTTGATGTTGGCGGGGTTAGTCCGCGCCCAGACGGCCCCGTACGAGACCGTCGTCGTGGTGCCGGAAGTCGAAATCCGTAGCGGCCCGAGCAGCAAGTTTTACCCGACGGCCAAGGTCCGGCAAGGCGACCGGCTCAAAGTCCTGCGGGAGGAAAAAGATTCCGAGGGAAACGATTGGCTGGCGATCGAACCGCCGCCGGGGTCGTTCAGCTGGATCAACGGCCGGTTCGTCGAACGAACCGGCCGCAGCGCGGTGGTGGTCGGCGACCGCGTGCCGGTGCTGGTGGGCAGCTCGCTGACGGGTGACAAGCCGACGGTGCAGCAAGCCACATTGACCCGCGGCACGCAACTCATCATTCTGGGCGACGCTCACATCACCGACGAGGGAAAGTGGTGGCCGATCCAACCTCACCCGCCGGAGGTGCGCTACATCCCTAAGTCGGCCGTCCAGGTTCAGCCGGCTTCGGTACAGCCGACGTATACCACGGCATCGTCAAGCCCCAGTAACACAGCCGGGGGTGTCAGCGCCGATCCGCTCTGGCTTCAAGCGCAGCAGGCCGAGCAAGCTGGCAACCGTGCCTTGGCCGAGGAGCTGTACACGCAGCTGGCGCGCACCACGCCCGATCACAGCTTGGCCATGCTCTGCTACAACCGCATCCAACATCTGCGGGATGGCCAACGGGTCTCCACGCCACCGAACTATCAGCCAAACCAACCCAGCGTGGCCACTTACGGCGATCCGCGCCTGGTGCCTGCACCGAGCCAAAGCGGCCTGTATCAATCGCAATATCCCGCCAGGCCAGTGCCGCCGCCCGCCGTGACGCCCGCTCCGACCCCCTTGCCGTACCAATCGAGCGGTCCGGGTCGGCTCTTTCGGGCGGGCTTTTTCGTGGACGGCAAACAGGCCTACGTCCTTGAGTCCAACCACAATCAGCCGCGGCTTTATGTCAC
>JANWYO010000212.1 GCA_025055215.1 Gemmataceae bacterium | reverse complement strand
TCGCTTCGCGTGCACGGCCACCGTCGGTTCCTCGGTTCGCGCGACGCCCCCGCTTCACCCCTCGATCACGGTGCCGTCGGGAACGACGGCACCGTTCGGGACGACGACAATGCCGTCGCGGATCACGTAGTAGCGCTCGTCGCGGTCGCTTCGTCGGCCGCGGTCGAGGATGCGGACGTTGCGGCCGATGCGGCAATCTTTGTCGAGGATGGCCCGCTCAATCACCGAGCCGTCGCCGATGCCAAGGCTTGGGAGGCCGCGGCTGCGGTTGGTCGCGCGCTCCTCTTCGGTCTCGAAGCGGTCGGCGCCGATCAGCACCGTGTCGCGGAGCGTGACATCGCGGCCGATGCGGCTGCGAACCCCAATGACGCACCGCTCTAGGCGAGCGCCCGGCTCCACGATGCAGCCGTCGCTGAGCAGGACCTGAGAGACGTGAGCACCCAGCATTCGGGCGGCGGGAAGGTTGCGGCTGCGGGTATAGATCACCCCCTCCGGACTGTGGAAGTCAAACGGCGGGTCGTCGCTCGCCAGTGCCAGGCTCGCCTGGTAGTAGGAGCGAACGGTACCGAGGTCTTCCCAATAGCCGTCGAAGAGATACGCGCGAACGTGGTGGCTGCCCAGGTGACGCGGCAGGATTTGCGTCACGAAATCAACCGCCGGTGGCGGGCTGTTCAGCAAGTCGAGAAGCGCCGGCAGACAGAAGAGATAAATGCCCATGTTGGCCAGATAATCCCGACCCCGGGCGTCGATGCCCCGCCGTTGCAGCTCCACCGCGGGTGTGCGCAGCCCCTCAAGCCGCTCGGGGGAAGGCTTCTCGACGATTTCGACGATCCGCCCGGTGGCATCGATGCGGACAATCCCGTACCGCCCCGCCTGGTCGCGCGTCACCGGCACGACACCGATGGTGACGTCCGCCTGGTTGTCGCGATGCTCCGCCAGCAGCTTCTGGAAATCCATGCGGTAAATCTGGTCCCCGGAGAGAAGGAGCATCTCGCGGCAGCCGTCTTCCCGAATGTATCGGATGTTCTGCCGGACGGCGTCGGCCGTGCCAAGGTACCAGCCGCCGGAGTTTTCGTTGGTCTGCTGAGCGGCGAGGACCTCGACGAAGCCGCGACTGAAGGGGCCGAATTTGTACGTATGGGCGATGTGCCGGTGAAGGCTGACGGAGAGAAACTGCGTCAAGACGTAGATGCGTCGCAGGCCGCTGTTGAGGCAATTACTGATGGGGATGTCGATGAGGCGGTACTTGCCGGCGATGGGCACGGCCGGCTCGCTGCGGCGCTGCGTGAGCGGATACAGCCGCGCCCCCTTGCCGCCGCCCAGGACCAGGGTGAGGACATCCTGCATGGCCGAGCCCTCCGGATACCAGAGGCTTGGCGCCATTCTATGGGGTAGCGACGTAAAGCGTCATCTGCTGGTAATCACGGACAAAGCCGACAGCAGCGAGCAGGTCTTTGCCTTCCGTGGTCGTAACCGGCCGACCATTCCACTGGGCCACGGTGAGCTTGCGGCGCGCGGCCGGCCGTCGGTCGGCCTGGAGAATAGCGGGGAGGCAAGCGACGGCCGCGGCCACGTCGTCGGGGCGGGCACTCGGAAGGGTGCTAAGGCGCTGCCCGTGTTGTTCGATCAGCAGGATGGGCCGGCCGGCCCGCAACACCAGCCAATTCCCGAGCCGCCGAGTGAACGGCCGGGTGCCGCCGTCTAATAAGTCGATGTCGAACGGCGCCCCGGAACCGTAGAGGTTGGCGGGGTCGAGGCTGTGCAGCAGCACCGCAGGGGCGGCGGCGGGCGACGGCAGGCCGACGTCTCGGAGCAAGGTGGCTGCCTCGGGCAGGGCAAACTGCGCCCCCGACAGGCCCTCGGCAAAGTAGCCCCGGCGGACCTCCCCCGCCAATTCCATCCGCGTCAGCACTTCGTACAGGACGCGCCACGGTGGCATCGTCGGATCGAGCAGGGCCAACTCGCGGGAGACCACGCCGTAGCGCCGCAACAGCAGCCGCGCCATGAACAGGGCGTGTTCCTCGGGGCCCAACGGGCGATAGGGCAAAAGTTCCCAGCGCCCCTCCCACGACCGGCCGAGGGGCTTGGCGGAACGAGGCCGTGGGAGGAACTCGGGCCGCGGCGGGGCCAGCGGCCCCGCCGCGGCGCCAGCCCCCTCGCCGGGCTCGACCGCCCCGCGGCGGACCACGTCGAAACGGTCGTTGGTCGCCAACCCCGCGCGCAGCAACTCCCTCAAGGCCCGCCGCACCACGCTCGGCGGCCGTTGCACCTCCGCGGCCGCGTCCACCACGAACGATGCCCCCCGTTGTTGCAAGTGCGCCCGCACCCGCTCCGCCTCTTCCGACAAGGGCACCGCCTCCTCCGACACGGGCCGATGGGCCACCTCCGCCCGGCTCCAGAACGCCAACGTGCCAGTCGCCGCCGACCCGTCCGGGCGGCAAAGCCACGTCCAGCCGCCGCTCGCCAGCAGGTCGTCGAGCCACCGCGGCTGGTAGCCGACCACTCGCGCCGGCAGGATGGTGCTCTCCCACAACTCCTCCGGCAAGGCCAAGCCGCTCAGGCGGCCGAGCACCTCCGCCAAGCCTTCCGGCCCCTCCCGTCGGGTCTGGGGGTGGAGGTGGTGCCAACGGAGGAGGAAATCCGCGAACTGCGGGGCGGGACAGGTCACGACCTCTTGGCGACCCAGCGCCAAAGCGCGGCGCTGCACCTCCTCCAGGTTGTCCGGGGCCGCCCAGCGGGCGGCCCCGCCCGGCTCCCGCGCGGGCACCACCACCGCCCGACCGCGACGCACCCACTCCGTCAGCTGCCGTTCCGCCCAGCCCGACTCGAAGGGATAGCGTCTCAGGATGTCGCCCAACCCCACCAGGGCGTGGGTGTCAAGAAATCGTCCGAGAATGGTCGCCGCCGCTTCCTGGACCTCGCCCGGGGGAGCCTCGCTGGGGAAAAATGCTCGCCGATACAAGTCCCGTTCCTCCGCCAAGATCCAGCGCTCACCGTCGCCCAGTCGCGGCAGCGTGATCCGGCAGGCTCGGCCTTCCGCCTCCAATTCCGCCAATAGCGGTTGCATGGCATGGGTCACTTCGCCGGTCCTCAGATCGCCGAAACGGCGGAGCCATTCCGCCAGTTCCGTGGCGCTCCGCGGCTCTCGGTCGAGATAGCGCAGGCGGCGCTCGACCTGCTCGATCGCCCGCGGATCGAGCGCCAGCGCCTGCGGGTCGGGGGTCAGCAGTTGGCGCAACAGCTGCGGATCGAGCGCCGGGGAGTGTGGCTCCCGTTCTGTGCCGTCGGGCTGATAAATGGAAGCGGCCCGAAACTGAAACAGCACCGCCGCCGCGAAGGGCGAGGGGGCGTCCAGGCGCCGGGTTACGACCTCCACCCGACCCGCGCGAATGTCCTCCAGCAGCTGCCGCAACCGTGGCACGTCGAAGTGTTCGTGCAGGCATTCGCGGATGGTTTCGGCGACGATGGGGAAGTCTGGATATTGACGTGCGATCTGGAGAAGGTCGCGACCCCGGAGTCGCTGAAGCCACAATGGCGCTCGTCGGCCGGGCTGCGGCCGCGGCACGAGCAACGCTCGGGCCGCGTTCTGCCGAAACCGCAAGGCGAACAGGGCGCTGTCCACCACCTCGCCGATGATCAGGTCCTCGACGTTCTCGGGCGTCAGGCCCTCCAGCAGGTCAGCGATCGGTTCGTCGCAATCCGGGAGCCGAACGAGCAAACCATCGGCGTGAGGGAAGCACTGCGGCCCGTGGCCCAACCGGGCCCGCAGGGTGGCCGCCAAGGCAAACCGCAACGCCAGGTGCAGCCGGTTGCCCAAGGGGCTGAGAAAAAACACCTGCCAGTCACCGAGCGGGTCGCGTGACGCCTCGATAACCACTGTCTGATCAGTGGGCAGGCAACCCGTCACCTCCAGCTGTCGCTGAACATGCGCAACGAGCAGCCGCGCCGCCTTGGGCTCCAGGAAGTATTCCCGCTCCAACCAGGTGATACATTCAGGCGTGCCGAGGCGGCCCCGCAGTTCACGGAGGAAGGCTCCGATCGCTTCCCCCAACTCCGTGCTGCGGCCGGCCTGTTCTCCCCGCCAGAACGGCACCAGGGCCGGCTCCCCCTCGGCCGGGCGAACCACCACATGGTCCGCCTCGATGCGCTCCAGCCGCCAGCTTTGGGTGCCCAGAAGAAAGGTATCCCCAAGGCGACGCTCGTAGACGAACTCCTCGTCCAGCTCACCGAGGCGCACGCCGCTGGGAAGGTAGACGGCGTACTGCCCGGTGTCGGGAATGGTGCCGCCGTGGACCAGCGCCAGCTGCTGGCTGCCAGGCAAAGGGTGCAGACGGTTGTGGGTCCGGTCCCAGCTGAGGCGGGGCTGCAAGGCCTGCGGCGGCCGCCGGCCACCGGCGGCCGCCGGCATGGCGTACCGGCCCGTCAGCATCTCCAGCACCGTCTCAAACAGGGCCGGCGTCAGGTCGTGGAACGGATAGGCCCGGCGAACCACCCCGTACAGCGCAGGAACGTCCCAACTCTCCAGGGCCACCATCGCCACGATCTGCTGGGCCAGCACGTCGAGGCAGTGGCGTGGGGCGCGAAGTTCTTCGACCCGGCCCGCCGCCATCTCATGAGCCAGGACCGCCTGCTCCAGAAGGTCGGCCGCCGTCTTGGCGATCAGCCGGCCCTTGCTCGGCCGGCCGACAACATGTCCGGCCCGGCCGACCCGCTGGAGTGCCCGCGTGACACTCCCCGGAGATTCGATCTGACACACCAGCTCGACGGCCCCCATATCGATGCCCAGTTCCAGCGAGGCCGTGGCCACTACCGCCGGCAGCCGGCCCTCCTTCAGGGCCTGCTCGGTTTGCTGACGCACTTCCAGGGCCACGCTGCCGTGATGCGCCCGGGCCAGTTCACGTTCCTCGCCGTCGTTCAGCAAGGCCGTCAACCGTTCGACGGTGCGGCGGTTGTTGGCGAAAATCAGGGTCGAACGATGCTGCCGGATCTCCTCCCGCACCAGCCGGCGGATAGCCGGCCAGATGGAATGCTCCGGCATGAGACCGAACGGCTCCAGGGGAGTCACGACTTGAAGGTCCAGCGACTTGCGGATGCCGGTGTCGACGATCGTCACGGGCCGGGGCCGACCGCTTTCATAACCGCCCAGGAAGCGGGCCACTTCATCCAACGGCCGTTGGGTCGCCGACAGGCCGATGCGGACGAAGCCCGCAGGGTTCAACTCCACCAGTCGTTCCAGCAGCAGGCTCACAAACACTCCCCGCTTGTTCGGGCAGAGCGCGTGGATTTCGTCGATGATGCAGTGGGTGAGGCCGCGTAGCGTGTCGCGGCCTTTGGAAGTCAGGAGGAGGTGCAGCGATTCGGGTGTGGTGATGAGGACCTGCGGCGGCCGACGGAGGAGTCGTTGGCGCTCGGCGGCGGGTGTGTCGCCGGTGCGGACGGCAGCCCGAATGATCGGCAACGGCTGGCCCATGGCCCGGGCCGTCGCTTGGATGCCGCTCAAGGGCTTCTGGAGGTTGCGATGGATGTCATTGTTGAGGGCCTTCAGCGGCGACACGTAGAGCACGCGGACCCCGGGCGGCATCGGCCCCTGCCGCCAGAGCTGGTCGAGGCAGGCCAGAAACGCCGCTAACGTCTTGCCGGAACCGGTCGGTGCTAGAATAAGGGTGTGTTGGCCGGCAGCAATGGCCGGCCAACCCAGCTCCTGGGCCGGCGTTGGCTCACCGAGGGCGGCACGAAACCATTGCCGCACCGGCGGGAGGAATAGCTCAAGTGCGGAATTCATGTCGGTCGAACCCGGCTCCCCCGGCATTGGCCCGACGCTGGGCCCGTCGCGGGGCCATGACCTGGCACTCAGCCGACCGCACCCGCTGAGGAGGCGCAGGATGCCTCAATGGTATCACGACCTGATCGGGTGGTTGCGGCAGCTGAGTTGGCCCCAAAGCCTCCTTCTTGGCGGCAGCCTCTTCGTGATTACTTTCGTCGGCAGCCTCGCGTTCGTCACGGTGGTGCTGATCCAGTTGCCCGCCAATTACTTTCAAGACGATCATCCCCGGATGTTTCTTTGGGCCGAGCGCCATCCGCTGCTTCGCCTGTTAGCGCTGGCGGTCAAGAACCTGGTCGGCGTCATGCTCGTCCTGGTCGGCATTGTCTTGACGCTTCCGGGCGTACCAGGCCAAGGCTTGCTGACGATCTTGTTGGGGATCATGCTCCTTAATTTTCCGGGCAAGCGGCGGCTGGAGCAGATGCTGGTTCGCCGGCCGGAGGTACTGGCGACGATCAACCGGTTGCGGGCGCGCTTTGGCCGCCCGCCTTTGGTCCTCGACGATCCGCCCCCCGACGCCCCGGTGCCGTGAGCCGCCCCAACCGCCCGCGGCCGCCCCAGCGGCCGCGGGGCGGATGGCCAACGGAGGATTTGACGAAGTCGGTGCAGGCCCGCTCATGAACAGCCTCGGCATCACGCTGACGACGGATTTCGGCGACTGTTCACCCTACGTCGCCGCCATGAAAGGGGTGATCCTCAGCATTCATCCCGCCGTGCGGCTCTTCGACCTCAGCCACGCCATCCCGCCGCAAGACATTCGCCACGCCGCCCACTTCCTCGCCGCTGCCATCCCCTATTTTCCGCCGGGATTAATCCACGTTGTCGTCGTGGACCCGGGCGTGGGCAGCGACCGCGCCTTGCTCTACGTCGAGGTCGCCGGGCATCGGCTCCTGGTCCCCGACAACGGATGCTGGACACGCATCCCATCCGGCGACCAGCCACCCCTCGTCCGGCGGCTGACGGAGCGGCGCTTCTGGCGGCCGACCGTCAGCGCCACCTTTCACGGCCGTGACATCCTCGCTCCCGTGGCGGCCCACCTGAGTCTGGGCATCGACCCGGCGCTCCTGGGGCCCGTGGTCGACGAGTGGGTCCGGCTGCCCAGCCCGCCGCTGCGGCAGGAACCGGACCGAATGGTCGGCGAAGTGGCCTTCATCGACCATTTCGGCAACCTGATCACCAACATCCCAGGAGAGGCGCTGCCTATCGGCCCACTCCGCATCAGCGTCGCCGGACGTCAATTAACCGGCATGGTCCGCACCTACGCCGATGCCCCGGCCGGTACCCTCGTGGCCCTGGTGAGCAGCCAGGGAACGCTCGAAATTGCCGTCGTCCAGGGAAACGCCGCCCGAACGCTCGGCGTTCGGGTCGGCGAGATGGTCGAGGTCTCCGCCTCCAGCGACTGAGATGAGCCCCACCCGTGAACAACTCGAACAGTGGGACCGCGACCACCTCTGGCACCCATTCACCCCCATGCAGGTCTATGCCGCGGAGAAGCCGGTCATCATCGAACGCGCTCACGGTTGCTTTCTCGTGGACCTAGACGGCAACGAATACATCGACGGGGTGTCGTCGCTGTGGTGCAATGTCCACGGGCACCGGGTCCCGGAATTGGATGATGCGGTCCGCGCTCAGCTGGAACGGGTGGCGCACACCACCCTGCTCGGCCTGGCCAACGTACCGGCCATTCAGTTGGCGCGGCGCTTGGTCGAGCTGGCGCCCCCCGGCCTGACCCGTGTCTTCTATTCCGACGACGGGGCGACCGCCGTTGAAGTGGCGCTGAAAATGGCCTTCCAATTCTGGCGGCAATGCCCCGAGCCGAAGCCGGGCAAGACGAAATTCCTTGCCCTGAAGTCGGCGTACCACGGTGACACGTTGGGCGACGTCAGCGTGGGCGACGTGGCCCGCTTCCATCATCTCTTCGCCCCGCTGCTGTTCCCCACGCTGCGGGCGCCGAACCACTACTGCTACCGCTGCCCCTTGGGGTTGGAACGCTCCCGTTGCCGCATCGACTGCGTGGAGGAGTTGGCCCGACTGGTGCGGGACCATGCCGACGAGTTGGCCGCCGTGGTCGTCGAGCCGCTGGTGCAAGGCGCTGCGGGGATGATCACGGCCCCGGCCGGCTACCTGCGGCGAGTCCGCGACGTCACCCAGGAGCACGACGTCTTGCTCATCGCCGATGAGGTGGCCGTGGGCTGCGGGCGCACAGGCACTCTCTTCGCCTGCTCGCAGGAAGGGGTCAGCCCCGATTTCCTCTGCTTGGCCAAGGGGTTGACCGGCGGCTACCTGCCACTGGCAGCGACCTTGACGACGGAGCGGGTGTACGCGGCCTTCCTCGGCCGCCCCGAGGAAGGCCGTACGTTCTACCACGGCCACACCTACACCGGCAATCCCCTCGGGGCAGCCGTCGCCCTCGCCAACCTCGACCTCCTCACCCGGCCCGGTTTCCTCGCCGCGTTGTCGGAGAAAATCGAGCGGCTGGCGCAGCAGCTGGAGCGGATCGCCACGCTGCCGCATGTGGGGGAGGTCCGGCAGCGCGGCCTGATGGCTGGCATCGAACTGGTCGCCGACCGGGCCACCAAGCAACCGTTTCCGCCCGAGCGTCGCATGGGAGCACAGGTCTGCCGGGCGGCCCGCGAGCAGGGCGTCATGTTGCGACCGTTGGGAGACGTGGTGGTCGTCATGCCCCCGCTGGCCATTGACATTTCTTTGCTGGAACGGTTGGGAGAAGTCCTTTACAATTGCTTAGCGAGGCTGCCGGGAGTGTAGCGGGAGGCCCCGCTGTCCGCGGCATGCTCGACCAGGTTGGGCCGGCGTCCGGCATGGCAGGGTTGTTGATCACCGGCACCGACACGGGCGTCGGCAAGACCGTGTTCACGGCGGCGCTAGCTCGCCACTTGCGACGCCAAGGCGTCGCCCTGGCGGTGTGCAAGCCGGTAGCCACGGGTGCCGAATGGGTCGGCAATCGCTGGTTGAGCGAAGACACGCGACGGCTCGGCGAAGCCAGCGGATGCCAGGATTACGACCGTATCACGCCGTGGAGTTTCCCGGAGCCTGCTGCCCCGCCGGTGGCGGCGCGGCAGCAGGGCGTGAGCCTGTCGCTGGAGAAGATCGCCGGCGCGGTTCGGTCATTGGAAGCGCCTGACCGGTTCGTCTTGGTGGAGGGGGTCGGGGGCCTGCTCTGCCCCTTGACGGACCACGAGACAGTGGCCGACCTGGCGCAGCGGCTGGGCTACCCGCTGATCGTGGTCGCCCGGCGCGCCTTGGGAACCTTGAATCATACGCTTTTGACGCTGGAGGTGGCTCGCAGCCGTCGGCTTCCCCTCGCGGGCGTGGTGGTGAGCGAGACAATGCCGCCGCGCAGCGTGGCGGAACGGACGAACGTGGACGAGCTGCGACGACGCATCGGGGTGCCGTTGCTGACGGTCTTACCGCATCGAAGCGATGACACCCAAGTGGGAGAGGCCCTCGCTGGCGTGGATTGGCGGCGGTTGGCCTTGCAGCAGCCGTGAAGAAACCCGTCAAGCCCCGCTCCCGCCGAAGGCCCAAGGACCAGCGGATTGGGCTTGGCGATCGGGGCCAAGAGAGAAGCGAAACCGACCCATGCCCAACGTGAACTTTCTCTGCGGGCACTGTCGAAAGTTGATCGCGGTAGCGGAGAACTTGCTCGGTCAGCACGTCCGCTGCCCGCACTGCCAGCGAGTGGTCGTAGCGCCGGCGGCCACGCCGCGAGCGCCCAGCAACACGCCTAGCCCAGCCACCCCCTCCGGGCCAACCTCAGGCCCCACGCCCTCGCCGGTCCCGAGCCCGGCGGCACCGCCCTCATCACCGTCCCCGGGCTTGGCCGACCCGCTGCTAGGCCCAACCGTAGCCGCCCCGCCGCCTTCCACCGCCGCGGCCGATCCCCTGTTGAGTCCAGCGGCCGCTTCCTCCCCCAGCCCGGCGGCGGTGCCGCCGCCGGCCTCCGCCCCGAGTCCGAGTCCGGCGGCCGCTCCATCGGTGCCCGCCACCGACGACAAGGCCACTACGGTCACTTTGCCCCCACCGGACCTCGCGAAAGGCGACGGCGGCCTGTCGTTCCGACTGCCGAAACCGATCGACGAGCCGGAGAGCATCTTCGGGGAAGTGATGGACGACGATTTGTTCGGCCGGTCGGGCAAGCCCGTGCTGGAGTTGCCGCCGGCTCCGCCGAACTTGCAGCTTCAAGAAACGAACTTTGAAGTGCCGCCGATGCGGCCATCGGCGCCGTATCCGGACCTGTTCGCGCCGCCGAACGCCCCGCCAGCTTATTCCAGTCCGTTCGCGGGGCCGCAGGAAACCGATCCCCAAGCCACGGTGCCGATGGAACCGGAGGCCCCATCGGCACCGACCGCCCCTGGCGACGGCTGGGCCGGCACCAGCCCGGAGGCCGCGGAGGAACTCCCTCCGCTGGCCAAACCCGGGGCGTCGATCCGGCGCCAGGAGCGAACCAATCCGATGGTCCTCATGTTGGTGGTCATCCTGGTGCCGTATTCGATCTTTTCCACCGGTGTCGCCATCTATTCATACTACCGTCTCCAACAGGTACCCCATCCCCTGGAGATGGTGCCGGACATCATCAGCGATTTCCGCGACACCACCCAGCGCGGCAAACCCCAGTCGCGCGTCATCGATCGCGTGCCGCCGTTGACGCCGTTGCCGGACAAGCTGAAAGTGGCCCTGGGCCAGACCCAGCGCATCGGCGACCTGGAAATCACGCCGGAAAAAGTCGAGCAACGGAGGGTCGTGTTCCATTACCGGAACCGCCCGTTCAAGCCCGAGCCGGCCGACGAAGATTCGATCGTCCTGCACGTCCGGCTCAAGAATGTCTCCGAGGACGTGAGGTTCCGACCCACCGACCCGGCGTTTGAGGGGCATTGGACCGAGGGAATGTCGAGGAATTCGCGTCCGTACATGTTCATGGAGGTGGGCGACAAGCGATTTTATGGCGGTCCGTTTCCCTGGTCGCCGACGAATCGCCGCGTGATCAAGGGTGATGAGCCGGAAAAGCTCTACGTAGACGGGCAGGAAGACCACGAGCGGATTCTGGCACCAGGTGAGGAGATGCGGACGGTCTTTGCCACCGACCCCAAGGATCACGTGCCGGAATACATCGAGGGGTTCAAGGGAAACATCACCTGGCGGCTGCAATTGCGGCGCGGGTTCGTCCGCTACAAGGATCGCGACATTCCCACGACGGCCGTCATTGGGGTCGTCTTCAACCCCAAGGACATCGTCAGGAACTGATCTAGCCGCCGCCCTTCAGCCGTGATTCCCGGCTGGGAGAGCCATGCCGATTCGCATCTCGAACCTCCGGCTCGGCTTGGACGAGCCGGAGGAGGCGTTGGCCGGGCACCTAGCCCGGGCGCTGGGGCTTCGCCCCGACGAGATGGTTCGATGGCGGATTTTGCGAAAAAGCCTCGATGCCCGTGACCGGCGGGATCTGCATTTCGTTTACACCGCCGAAGTCTGCCTCGCCGCCGGCGAAGAGGCCCGCGTGGTGTCTCGCTACCCGGCCGGTTGCGCCGTTCACGCCGAGCTTTTTGAGGAACCGCCGTTTGTCATGCCGCCGCCGGGCACGACGCCCCTGGAGCATCGCCCGGTGGTCGTCGGCAGCGGGCCAGCCGGCCTGGTGGCTGCGTACTTCCTCGCGGTTCACGGCTATCAGCCGCTGGTACTGGAGCGTGGCCGGCCCGTGCGGGAGCGAATTCGTGATGTTCGCGCCTTCGACGCCGGTGGCCCCCTCGACCCTGAGAGTAACTACCTCTTCGGCGAGGGAGGGGCCGGCACCTTCAGCGATGGCAAACTCACTTGCCGCAGCTCCGGGCCCGACGTCCGCCGCGTCCTGGAACTGTTCGCCGACTGCAAGGGCAAACCGTCGATCCTTTACGACCATCGGCCTCACCTAGGCAGCAACCGGCTGCCGGCGGTCGTCAAGGCGATCCGACAGCGGATCGAGGCGGCTGGAGGAGAGGTCCGCTTCCAGTGCCGGGTCGAAGACCTGGACCTCGCGGACGGGGGGCTGCGTGGTCTGGTCACTTCTTCGGGATACATTCGGGCGGAGGTGGCGTTGCTGGCCATCGGCCACAGCGCCCGCGACACCTATGCGATGCTCGTGCGGCGTGGCCTGCCGCTGGTGCCCAAACCCTTCCAGATGGGGGTGCGGATCGAGCAGCCGCAGGAGACGGTCAATCGTGTCGTGTATGGATCGGAACGCTGGGAGAGGCAGCTGGGGGCGGCGGACTACGCGCTGGTTGCACGCGGTCGGCATGACCTGTTCACGTTCTGCATGTGCGCGGGCGGCTACGTGATTCCGAGCGTCTCGGAACCGGGGTACTTTTGCACCAACGGCATGAGCCTGTCGGGGCGGGATTCGCCCTTCGCCAATAGCGGCCTGGTGGTGACGGTCCCGCCGGAGGCCTTCGAAGGCGACGACGTACTGGCCGGCGTCCGCTTACAGCAGCGATACGAGCAGCGGGCGTTCGAGGTGGGACGCGGCGAATATCGATGTCCCATCCAATGGGCCAGGGATTTCCTCGTCGATCGGCCGACACGCGGTCAGCTTCCGAGCAGTTACCGGCGGGGCGTGGTGCCGGCCGAAATTGCCGGGCTCGTGCCGCCCTTGATCGTCGAAGCGCTGCGCCACGGCCTGCCCATTCTCGACCGTCGCTGGCAGGGTCGCTTCCTTGCAGACGCGACGCTGGTGGGACCGGAGGCACGCGGGAGTTCGCCGGTGCGGATCCTGCGCGACGCACAGACGCGGGAAACGCCGGGCTGCCGCGGCATCTATCCCGTGGGCGAAGGGGCCGGCTATGCCGGGGGCATCGTCAGTGCCGCCGTGGACGGGTTGCGGTCGGCGAAGGCTGTCATCGCGCGCTACGCGCCGCTGCGGCGGCCCTGAGCTGGGCCGCCGCCATCATTTCGCCAGCGACACACAGACCAGCTCCTTGTCGTTCCGGGCATACACGCAGCGGTTAGCAAACGCCGGGTGGCTCCACACCACCTTCCGTCCAAAGACTGTGCCGGTCGGCTCGAGGATCTTGGCCCGGCTGATCTCGTCGTAGCCTTGGCGGCTGAGGCGGGCGAGGATGAGGTGGCCGGTCTCGCTCATCAGGACGAAGCGGTCGCCATTTTTGACGAGGAAGGCGGTGCCGTGGGGAAGGCGTTTGCCGCCGATGGGGGCGAAGGTTTCCCACAGGCGCTTGCCGGTGGCCAGCTCCACGCCGCGGAGGGCCCCGGAGTCGCAGTCGATGCCGTAAATCAGGCCGTCTTCCAGGAACGGCGTGCTGTTGGCGCAGTAGACGGCAGAGCGTGCGTCTCCCCGCCAGAGGACGGAAGCGGCCGGCTTGTCCGCGGCCAGCTTGAAGGCTGCCCCGACATGCCCGATGCCGCTGGCGAAGAGGATGTTCCCCAGTTGCCGAGGGGCCATGATCGACATCCCGTAATTTGGCTCCAACGGCTGCGACCAGTATTCCTTGCCCGTTTCCGGGTCGAGGCTGTACAGTGAGGTCGGCGGCCAGATCAACAGCTGCCGCTTGCCGCCCGCTTGGATGATCGTCGGCGGGCAGTAACCCGGCTCCGAGGCCGTCAGCGCCTTCCAGAGTTCCGCACCGGTGTCCTTGTCGAAGGCGACGGCGACGCTTCCCGGTCCCCCCACCAGGCAGATCAGCTTCCGTCCATCGACCAGCGGATGACCGCAGAAGCCCCACATGGGCGTTTCCGCCCGATAGTCTTGCTTCAGGTCCTTGCTCCAGACGACCTTGCCGGTGGTCGCCTCCAGGCAGAGGAGGTTGCCCTCGGCACCCAGGGTGTAGACTTTGCCCGCATGCACGGTGGGCGTGCAGCGGGGACCGCAGGAATACGAAATGTGGTAGGGGCAGTCATATTCATGCTTCCAGAGAAGGGTGCCGTTGGCGGCGTCCAGGCACAGGATGCGCTCCTTGCCGCGGCGCTGGTCTCGTCCCCCGGGATTGGCGGTGTCTTCGCCCTCGGTGGCCACGTAGTCGGTGACGAAGACCCGGCCGTCGGCGACGGCCGGCCCGGCATAGCCGCCGGCGATCGCCACCCGCCATTTGACGGGCAAGCCGTTGGCGGGGAATCGGTCCATCAGCCCGGTTTCACGCCAGACGCTATCGCGCTGGGGGCCGAGCCACTGCGGCCAATCGTCGGCCCGGGCTGAAGGTGAAAGGGTCAGTCCAACGGCAGCGGTCAGGATGAGGCAAAGCAGGGATCGCATGGGGGAATCCTCCGTGGCCAGCCGGGCCGACGAGCCGGCTCGTCGGCCGGGGTTGGGAATGCGTCAAGGCGTGACTCCTTGCCGCTGCCGAATCTTTTGCTCGATCGCTTCCAGGACTTGCTGGTCGCTGGGATAGGGCGACTCGAACGCCGGCCGCAGCGGGATCGGCACGTCATCCATGCGGTAGACAGTGCCCGGGGTGTTGATGCCGTAAGTCGCTGTGGTGAATGCCACGGTGGCGCCGCGGATGGTCGGAGTTTCCTTGGGATCCAGGGCGATGTAGGGGATCCGGGCGAGGTGCTCGCGGGCCGGCTGGGAAAAATTGGCCATCGGATCAGAGGCGATGATCAAGGCGGCATCTGCCTCGCCCCGGGCCAAGGTGTCGGCCGTCGTATACTCGCCGGGGTTGAACCGGGGATAGCCACGGCTGAGGTTCACGCCGAACGGATAGCCTGTCTGCCAGCTGACGACGTTGTCCGCCCCGGTGACGTTGCCGTGGCCGCGCATCGGCTTGACGTAAAACCGGGTGTATTCGTTGAGGTCGCGGGCCAAGGCCAAGGCCGCTTCCACGTTCAGGTGCTTGCCGCGGGTCATCGACAGGCCCATGCCGAAGAACAAGACGCCGAAGCGGCACCGCTTCATCCGACTGGCCAGGTCCTGCAATTGCTCCAGGGTCAGGCCGGTTTCGTCACGGATCGACTCGTCCAAGGGCACGCCCTTGACCAGTGCCCGCAGCGCCCACAGCGCCTCGAAATCCTTCCGAGGCTTGACCTGGAGGAAAATGTCCGCGGCTGGGGCACTCTTGCTTCGACGCACGTCCACGAGGACCACCGTGCGGTCTTTTCGGCCGTTGGGAACAAACAGCCCCTTGGGCATGGTCGAATATCGACTCCAATGGCGAGGGTGCGACTCGGCCGGGTTTGACCCCCAGAAGATGACCAGGTCGGCGCGGTTGCGAACCTCGCCGAGCGAGCATGTCACCTCACCGACGCCTTGGAAGGCCATGCCCGACGGGCCGTGGCACACGGACGTGGTGGTGTCCAGGCAGCCGCCGATGCGGTCGGCGATGGCCACGGCCACGCGCTGGGCCTCGCAGGTGGTGTCGGACAGCCCGTACACGATGGGGTAGCGTGCATTCACCAGGATTTGAGCGGCCCGGTCAACCGCCGCTTCAAACGCCGCCGGTCGGCCCTCGATGAGGGCGACGGGCCGGTCCTCAACGTGATGGTTCAGGAACCACGCCTTGCCGAGCACGCAGGCATTTTTCGCCTTGGTGATGTGGTTGCCTTCGACGGTCAGCTCGATGTCATCGCACACGCAGCCGCAGAAGGTGCAGGTGGCGTTGTCGACGATTTTTAGCGCGGTGCTCATGAGGATGCCCCAATCACGTCCGAAATCGTTGCTCCGGCCCTGCCCGGGTGGCGGGAGAGCGGCACCTGCCGCCCTCCCGCCCCTCAAAGCGTCTCCAGCTCCACGTCGAACGACTTGCTGTCGGGCATGCCGGTGGCGTGCGTCTCCGGGCCCATCAGCCGACTCGACCACTCGCCGTACGGAAGGAACAGGACGCCCGCGGGTAACTCGCCGGGCTTGGCGGGTTGGCACGGGAGTTCAATGGTTCCTTGGTCGGTGCGGAGCCGCACGCGGTCACCGGCGTTGAGGCCGAGGCGCGTCATGTCGTCGGGATTCATCTGGAGCGTGCTGATCTCATCCAGGTACGCGCCGGTCAGCTTCCCTTCGTTGAGGGTCGTTCCCTGTCGGCTGGTGCGTCCCGGGATGAGGATGAAGGTTTCGCGGGGCACGGTGCCGGGTTCCTGCGTAGGTCGCCGACTGAGCAGAGATATCTTACGCGGCTGGCCCTTCCGGGCCAGCCGCAATCGGCGGCACGCCGTCCGCGACACACCAGCCGCCATCCACGGGGACGACCGCGCCGGTGATCCAGCGCGCCGCGTCGCTGCACAGAAAGACCGCGGCCTCGGCGCAATCTTCCGGTCGGCCGGGTCCGCGCGTCAGCGGTTGCCGGGCTTCGAGATAACGGCGGATGGCCGGGTCGCGGACGGCGCGTTGCGACATCGGCGTGTCCATCAGCCCGGGGCACAAGACATTGACGCGGATGCCATCGCGCGCGTAGCGGGCCGCGGCCAGCCGGCTCAAGGCGATGACACCACCCTTGGCTGCCGTGTAGGCCGCCGTGTCAAACCAACCCGGCGCCGGCGCCAGCGCCAGCACGCTGGCGACGTTGAGGATGACCCCCGGCTGCCGCCGGCCCAGAAAATACCGCACCGCGGCCCGGTTGGTGTGAAAGACGGTCAGAAGATTGCTGGCCAGCGTGGCCGACCAACCGGCATCGGTGCACTCATGCAGCGAACCGTCGCCGCAGCGGCGGCCGCTGGCACCGGCAACGTGATACAGCACGTCCAAGCCGCCCAGCCGGGCCACCGTCTCCGCCAGCAGCCATTCGGCCTGCTGCGGATTTCGCGCGTCGGCGGCCAAAGCGTGAACCGTCGCCCCAGCAGTCAGCAAGTCTTGCACATCCGGGGAGGATCGGCCATCGTCCAGCCCGGCGATGACCACGGACGCCCCCTCCGCCACGAAGCGCTTCGCCGCCGCCAGGCCAATCCCCGACGTGCCGCCCACGATCAGACATCGCCGCCCAATAAGGCGCCCTGTCGCGGCCACGCTAGCACTCCCTCAAGATAGAGGCATCACCCACCACAGGCCGATCGGACGTATTCCTCGAGCAGGCGGAATTGCACGAAGAAATCGTGCTCCCGGACGCCCATCGGGCTTTTGAAGAAGCAGGCCAAGTGCCGCAGGATACCGCTATCGCCCCGGCGCTGGGACCACAGCGCCAGCCGAGCCAAGTCGAGCACCAATGGCCCCGCCAGGACCGAGTCGCACCCCTGCCAGATGAACTGCATGCTCATCTTGACGCCGAGAAAACCCTGGAAATGGATGAAATCCCAGGCGGTTTTCCAATCGTCCAGCGACTCGATGTATTCGATGGAGACGTGGGTCTGTGGGCGGTAGCCGACAATCTGGGCGACGACCTCGTCTTTGGTGCGAATCTTGGACGCCTTATTCCTGGGGTCGTCGAGGACCAGGCCGTCCCGGTTGCCGAAAATGTTGTGTCCCACCCAGCTAAGGATGCGCAGGTTCCGCAGGGCAAACATGGGGGCCAGCACCGACTTCAGCAGCGTTTCGCCCGTCTTGCCGTCTTTGCCGGCGACGACCGCCCGCCGCTCCTGGGCCAGTTCCAGTAGTGCCGGTACCGAGGCCCCTAACGAAGGGGTAAAGTTGATGTAAGGCCAGCCGAGATCGAGCGCCGCCCAGGCGTACAGGGAACTGGCGGGGAGCACGGCCGGCCCGGATCGGTCCAGGGCCGGCCTCAGCGTTGCCAGCGACTCGTGGACTTCGCCCGTCTCAAAGGGGGGCTCGGTCGAAGCGACGTTGACGACCACCACCTGATCGAGCCGGTGCCGTTGCCGGAAATCACGCAGGTCGGTCTGGATGCGCTCGATGGCCGCCCACGGCGTCCGCGCCGCGTGCGCCTCAGGGATCTCGGCCAACCGGGCGATCGTTTCTCCCGCCTGGAGGACCGTCCCCGGGCGGATATTGTCGCCCCACCGCTCCAGGATCGGCAGACACTCCTCCGCCAAGGCCGGCTCAAAAACGTTCGAACGCTGCTGGAAATCGCGAATCGATTGCCGATAGCTGCTGCGGCGGATGTCGTGCCCGCCGACGACGAACTGGTCGGGCCGATCCAGGTCGAGGCCGGCAAACAACGGCAGTTGCGTCACCAACCCAGTGCCATCGCAGCGGCCACGCTGCCATGCCGCCAGCCCCAACGCCGCCGTCGTTCCCACGCCCCCCAAGGCCCCGACCAGCCACAAGCCAACGCGGCGGTCGCTCGTCGTTTTGTTCCCCGTGTTGCTCAAAGTCGTGCCCCTGTCACCGCCCGCTTGGTCCCGAGTGTGCAGGCTCCCTCACGCACCGTGCCTCGATGTGTCGATTGTCGCACGCTGATCGGGCCGGGTCAAATCGAAGGATTGGAGCCTGGCGAGCCAATCCGTAAACCAACCGCGCTGAGACGGAACACGCGGACCGCCCTGCCGCAGGCCAATCGGCCGCCGCAGGAGCAAGCCCCGTTCACAAGGCAAGCAAAAGAGAAGGCCATGAAGCTGGTGATTGTCGGAGGTGTGGCCGGTGGCGCTTCGGCCGCCACGCGAGCGCGGCGCCTGTCGGAGGAAGCAACCATTGTGATCTTCGAGCGGGGGCCGGATGTCTCTTTCGCCAACTGCGGGCTCCCCTACTATATCGGCGGTGAAATCACGCAGCGCGACAAGCTCCTGGTCGTCACTCCAGAGCGGTTTCGCGATCGCTACCGGCTTGATGTCCGCACCCGCAGCGAGGTGCAGGCCATCGATCGACCGGCCAAGAAAGTCCGCGTCCGGGACTTGGCCACCGGCCGGGACTATGACGAATCCTACGACAAGCTCATCCTGGCGCCGGGGGCGGCCCCGATCCGGCCCCCTCTTCCCGGCATCGACCTCCCGGGCATCTTTACCCTCCGCAGCCTCGACGACACCGACCGCATCAAAGCAGCGGTGGACCGCGGCGCTCGCCGGGCGGTGGTCATTGGCGCCGGCTTCATCGGTTTGGAGGTCGTCGAAAACCTTGTCCGCCGTGGTATCGACACTACCCTCGTGGAACTCCAGGACCAGGTGCTTCCGCCGGTGGACAAGGAGCTAACGCCGCCGATCCTCGACCAAATGCGGCGGCACGGCGTCAGAGTGGTCCTCGGGCAATCCGCCGACGGCTTCGAGCCCGACAGTGACGGCTTGGCGGTGCGCTTAAAGTCGGGAGAGCGACTCCCCGCCCACTTGGTCGTCCTCGGAGTCGGCGTCCGGCCCGAAAATTCCCTCGCCGTGGCGGCCGGCTTAGACATCGGACCCCGCGGCGGCATCCGGGTCAACGAGCACATGCAGACTAGCGATCCGGACATTTACGCCGTCGGCGATGCCGTCGAAGTCCGCGATTTCGTCACCGGCGAACCGACCCAAGTGCCGCTCGCCGGCCCGGCCAATCGCCAGGGGCGCATCGCCGCCGATCACATCTTCGGTCGGCCCAGCCGCTACCGCGGCACGCAGGGCACCGCCATCGTCCGGGTCTTCGACGTCACCGTGGCCATGACCGGCGCCTCGGAAAAAACCCTCCGCCGCCTGCAACGCCCCTTCCTTAAAGTTTACGTTCATCCAAGCCATCATGCCGGCTATTATCCGGGGGCCCAGCCCATGACCCTCAAGCTCCTCTTCCAGCCGAACACCGGCAAAATCCTCGGCGCCCAGATCGTCGGCGGCGCCGGCGTCGATAAACGCATCGATATCCTCGCCGTCGCCATCCAGGCCGGAATGACCGTCTTTGACCTCGAAGAAATGGAGTTGGCCTACGCCCCGCAGTTCGGCTCGGCCAAAGACCCCATCAACATGGTCGGCTTCGTCGCCGCCGGCCTGCTCCGGGGCGACCATCCCCAGGTCACCGCCGATCAACTCCTCGACAGCACCGATTCTGCCGGATCGTCGTTCCTTCTCGATGTCCGCACTCCTCAGGAGTTTCAAGCCGGGCATATCCCCCAAGCCGTCAACATCCCGCTCGACCAGCTCCGCAGTCGGCTCGGCGAGTTGCCCAGCGATCGACCACTGACGGTCTATTGTCAGGCTGGCCTTCGAGGCTACTTGGCCACACGCCTCCTGCGGCAGAAGGGCTTCGACGCAGCCAACATCAGCGGTGGGTACACCAGCTATCGCCTGTTCGACGCCGCTCGCGCTCCCCATGCTACTCCCGTGGGCAAACCTTCGTCCGTCTGAGGTCAAATCTCTCGAGTTGCGGAACGCGGTCGTCGAATCAGCTATGATAACCGCAAATCTCGCCTCTGGCCCCCGTAGCTCAGCTGGACAGAGCAGCGGATTTCTAATCCGCCGGTCGCAGGTTCGAATCCTGCCGGGGGTACTGCCTTGCATGTCCTAGAAATCCCGCTCCCCGCGGGTTTGTTCGTTCTGAGCCGCGACCGCCAGGGAGCGGCCCGGGACTCCCCGCAACACAACGCGAGCTCCTGCAACAGGTTCTGTCATCACTTGTGACTCCGGCGGCTCTCTCTCCCGACAGATGCGACCACCGCGCGACATCGACCCAGCC
>JANWYO010000180.1 GCA_025055215.1 Gemmataceae bacterium | reverse complement strand
TTTTGGGGGGGGGGGGGGCCCCCACCCCCGGGCCACCCCCCGGTAACCCCCGGGGGGGCGGCCCCCCCGCCCGGGGGGGCGGCGGGCCCGGGGCGGGGGCCCAACCACCCCCACCGAGGTTAGCGATTAAACCATCCACCTTGGCCGGCGGCCAACCCTACGCCCGGGTCGGGCTTTCCGTCAGAAACCCGGCCAATATTCCGCCGGGTCAAATCCCGGCGGGTTCGGCTGACCAAACCATTGGCCTACGTCCGTGTATTGCATATACTCAATTATCACACCATCCTTATGAACAAACGCCACCTGACCGAACCCGCCCGGCTCGAATGGCCCGTAGACGACCTCCTCCCCCGCCAACGCTGCGGCCAGATCGTCCACGCGGTAGGCGACGTGCGGCCAATGCCACAACTTCCAAATGGCGCCGTCCCGCGGCGAAAGTCGTGGTGGGTTTTTGGGCCGGATGTACTCGATCCGCTGGGGATGCAGCCGCGGATTGGTGACCCAGACTTCGCTGAACGCCACCCAGCTTTCGCCCGGGTGGGGCTCCGTCGTCGGAATTCCGATGTGGTCGAAGCTCTTTTTCACGGTTCGGTCCTCAGTTTAAGTTTCCCTTCCCGCCAACTGGGCCTGGCAAGGCCCGTCTCCTGTGCGGTGCCGGTCAAAACCGCGGGCGAGTCCGCACGTCGCGGTGCCTGCGCCCTCCCGCAACCGGGCGATTCCTGCCTTCATGGATGGCATGATTTTTGCAACGCCGTTTAAAGCCCACCTAGTGTCTAAGGGGATGCATGTTCCCGTTCAAAGTTCTCCTGGTTGGTTGTTCGGAGTGCCATCTTCCCGACTTGCGGCGGGAGTTGCAATTGGCCGCAGCCGGGATCGAAGGCGAGTACCGCGACGTCGCCTCGCTGGTGGCGGCCCAGCCGACGCCGGGGCCTGAAAAACGGGCCGTGTTGGTGGAGGTCAACTCAACCGCCGAGTTAACACAAGTCGCGTGGCTGAACGAGAGCTACCCCGGCTGGCCGATCATGGTACTGACCGAGGACTCTGACAATCTGGCCCTCCTGCGCGGCGCCATGCGCGCCGGGGCGACCCAGGTGGTCGCATTGCCGCTCCAGCCCGAGGACTTCCACGCCGCGCTCACTCGCCTGGCCGTTCAATTCGGCCGGAGCGTCGCCCCCTCGCGGGTCATCGCGGTCACGGGCGTCACCGAGGGCTGCGGCGCTACCACGCTAGCCATCAACCTCGCCAGCGAAATCGCCTCTCTCCACCACCACCGCTCCATCCTCGTCGAGTTGGCCCTGCCAGTCGGACGGCTCGCCGGCTATCTCGATGTCGAGCCCAAGTTTACCACTGCCGACCTGCTGAGTGACGTCGATTACCTCGACGTGCCCGTCGTCCGTCAGGCCCTTACGCCGGTCCACGAAAACTTCAGCATCCTCGCCGGCCCCTACCGCTCCCTCACCCCGTTGTCGGTTCCGCCGGTGAACGTCGTTCGGCTGTTGAATTGTGCCCGACAATTGGCTCCGGTGCTGGTGGTGGACATGCCCTATTCTTATGACGACGCCTATTTCCAGACCTTGGCGGTCGCCAACCGCATCGTCGTGGTCGCCGAGCAAACCGTCCCCTCGATCCACGCCTTGCAGCTGTTCTGCGACACGCTCCAAAGTCGCTCGGGCTTCGGGCCCTTGTTCCCGGTCTTAAACCACTACCACCCTGGGCTTGCCGGCTTCGACGCCCAGCAGTTGCAACAGCGGCTCAAACTCCCGCGGATCTGGACGGTGGCCGACGATCGGCACCAGGTCACCGAGGCCATCAATAACGGCCGCACCCTCCGCCAACAAGCCCCGCGCTCCCCCGTCCTGGCTGACATTGACCGCTTGGCAGCGGCGTTGCTCAACATCCCCGAGCCGCCGCCCATCGAAACCGGGCTCCGCGGCTGGTGGCGTCGGCTCAGCCGCCGCTTCTACCTGCCACTGGCCACCAGCAAGGCCGTCGATCCCAGCGGCGAATGGAAGCCTGTCTCCGACATCCCTTGAGGTACGTCGCATGGATCCGCAATCGTCCCACCGGCCCCCCGAGCCACCCGCCCCGTCGGTGCTCTCAAAGGAAGGAAGCCAGCCGGGCATCCGCGACACTCCGTTGATCGCCAGTGGCAAGGCTTACGACGAAATCAAAGAACGCCTCCATGCCAAGCTGGTCGCCACCGTCAAACCCGAGGAGGTGGCCAAACTCTCGGAGGAAGAGCGTCGCCGCGAGATCCGCAGCGTCGCCGAGCGGTTGATCGAAACCGAGTGTCCCCTGGCCAACCTTAAGCAGCGGAACCAACTCCTCCAGGATCTCCTCGACGAAGTCCTCGGCCTAGGACCGCTGGAAAAACTCCTCCGCGACCCGAGTATCAGCGACATCCTCGTGAACGGCCCTTACGAAGTCTGGATCGAGCGACGCGGACAGCTCGAGGAAACCCCGATCCGTTTCCGGGACACTAGCCATCTGCTGGAGATCATTTACCGGATTGTCTCCCGGGTCGGCCGACGCGTCGATGAGTCATCGCCGATGGTCGATGCCCGCCTGCCGGACGGTTCGCGCGTCAATGCCATCGTGCCGCCGGTCTCCCTGCGAGGACCGGCGCTGAGCATCCGCCGTTTCGGCACCAATCCGCTGCACATGAAGGATCTGATCCACCTGAAAAGCCTGTCGCCGCAGATGGCCCAGCTGTTGGAGGGCGTCGTCAAGGCACGCCTGAACGTGGTCATCAGCGGCGGCACCGGCAGCGGCAAGACGACGCTCCTGAATGCGCTTTCCAGCTTCATCCCGGCGAACGAGCGCATCATTACCATCGAGGACGCCGCGGAGTTGCAACTTCAACAGCGCCACGTCGTGCAGCTCGAGGCCCGACCGCCGAATGTCGAGGGCAAGGGCGAAATCACCACCCGCGACCTGGTGCGCAACGCCCTGCGGATGCGCCCCAATCGCATCATCGTCGGTGAATGCCGCGGGGCCGAAGTCCTTGACATGCTCCAGGCCATGAACACTGGCCACGAAGGCTCCATGAGCACGCTGCACGCCAACAGCCCGCGCGACGCCTTGGCCCGTCTGGAATTGATGATGTTGCTCAGCGGCATCGACATCCCCGTCAAGGCCATGCGGCAGCAGATCGCCTCCGCTCTCAACGTCATCGTCCAGATCGACCGCCTGCCGGGCGGCCCGCGCCGCGTCACCAGCATCAGCGAAATCGTCGGCATGGAGCAGGACGTGGTCATCGCGCAGGAAATCTTTATCTTCCGCCAACTGGGCATCGACCATCACGGCAAGGCCTTTGGGCAATTCGAGGCCACGGGCGTCCGGCCCAAGTTCATGGAGCGATTGGCGGCCGCAAGTATCGAGCTGCCCCCGCACCTGTTCCACGAGGGGGTCCAGTTACGCGCCTGAGATCGGGCAACGCCTTCAGCGCGACGCCGGCACCAGGCGCAGCCGGTGCCGCGTCACTTCCTCCACTTTGGGCCGCGAATAGGCCAGCGGAAAATACTCTCCCTTGGCCCAAAGCGGCAGCAGGTCGGCGTAATGCGGACTCCCCGGCTGCCCTGACTGCCCTGGCGTGCTGGTCGCCAGGCCGCGGTCCCAATCGGCCAGGTCGAAGACATGGCGATACGAGGCCCCGGTCGTCTGTTCAAATCGTTCGTTATGGCCGGCGGCATTGGGCGTGTGACCGTCGCCCGGCCGAGGTACCGTCCCCAGGTTGAAGGCTTGGGCGACATCCGGCCCGAGCACGGCCAGGGGATGGTGGAAGGGCGTCACGTGCAGTCGACCCCAGGCCCATTGCCGCGGATCAGGCCCCAAGGCGGCCACCGTCTGCCGCACCGCCCGGGTAAAGCTCTCGCGCAGCAGCCGATCCCGGCCCGCAGCCGGATCGGCGCCAAACCAGCGGGCGTCGGGCCCTTCTAGCGCCTGGAGCATCGGCACCACGCCGCCCCGCGACCCGACAAAATCCATCAACCGTTCGGGAACGTGTGGCTGGTAGAAACTCTTCGTCAGCTCCCGCAGCCAGAAGCCGTAGAGCGGCCCGGCGGCGGCGTCCACCGACAGCACGCCGTCCCATTGGCGCATCAGGTCGGCATAGGGTTTAAGCTCCGGGTCGGTGATTTCGACCTTGGCCAGCAGTCGGGCCAGCACTTGGCCGGGGATCGACGTGTTGTCGTGCTGGATACTTTTCATGTCCTCAAGGTCGAAGCGGGGCTTGGCCTCGAGCCGACGCTTAATCTGAAGGAAGCGAAAAGGCGGCGCCCACTCGTAGCTGATCTCTCGGGAATAGCCCGGCGGCAGGATGTTGTGGTTGGCGGTAGCGAGGTACTGCTCCGGCGGATCAACTCGCTGCGGCAAGTCGTCCAAGGAAAGAAACCCTTGCCATTCGTACTCTCCCGTCGCCCCCGGCACCGGGAGCAGCCCGTCCCACCCACGGCGGATCGGCGTCAACCCGGCGGCGACCCAACCGATGCGGCCCTCGACGTCGGCATACACGATGTTCAGCGCCGGCACCTTCCAGCGGGCCAGCGCCTGGCGGAACTCCGCCGCGCTGCGGGCACGGTCCAGGGCCAGGCTGGCGAAATACGCGGCACCACCAGGCTCGCTGCCCACCCACCTCAGGACGAAGGCCCGCCGCCGGGCCTCGTCCTGATGAATGACCGGTCCGTGGCGCGTGAAGCGCAGCTCCAGCTCTGCCAGTTGCGCTTCGCCGCGAACGGCCACCTTCTCGCGGACGATGCGCATCCGCTCCCAGTCCGTGCCGACGCGGTAACGAGCAGGATCGTCGGGGTGGGTCTCCTCGACATACAGGTCCGCTTGGTCGGTGCCGACGATCGTGAACCCCCAAGCGACGCGCTCGTTGTGGCCCAAGGCCACCCCCGGCAGGCCCGGCTCACCCGCCCCGATGACGTTCCAGCCGGGGGCGTTCAGGTGGACGATGTAGCGGAGCGACGGCAGGCTGATGGCGCGGTGCGGATCGGAGGCCAACAGGGGCTTGCCGCTGACGCTGCGGGCGCCGGCCAAGACCCAATTATTACTGCCCCCGGCCCGCTCGAAGGGTAGTGAGCCGGTGGCAGCTCGGAAGCCGGCGAGGATAGCCCGGTCAATGCCCGTCAGGTCGAGGCCAGGCGCCGCGGCGAACGCCCGCGGCGGGTCGGTCGGCGCCAACATCCGGGCCTTCTCGACGCCCACGGCGGCGATCAACTCCGCCCGGGAAACCTCCTGGCGGAAGTTACTCGTCATGATGATCCCGGACATCCGGCCGAGGCAATCCTCCGGCCGCCACTTGGCGGGTCGGCAGCCCAACAGTTCAAACTCAATCGGCAGCCTGTCGCCCATCTGGTCGATGCAGGCGTTGATGCCGCGGGTGAAGGCGGTAGCGATGCGCTCGGCGTCGGGGGAGTAGCTGGTCCACTCGGCGTGCATGTCCCCGCGGTAGCGCAGGAGGCGGGCGAAGCGGTCGGCTTCCAGGCCCTTGCGGCCGAGCACGGCGGCGGTCTCCCCGAGACCGATGCGGCGCCAGAGGTCGAGCTGGAACAAGCGGTCCTGAGCGGCGACAAAGCCCTGGGCGAAGAAGAGGTCTTCGTCATTCTGGGCGTAGATGTGGGGAATTCCCCAATGATCGCGGAGGACTTCCACCGGCTGGCGAAGTCCCGGGACCTGGACTTCGCCGTCGAGCGGGGCGAGGACGGCCTTGGCCCGGTCGCGGAGCGGAGTCGCAGCGTTGGTCGCCGCCAGGGCGGTGGCAAGGAGCAGCCCCGCGGCGCAGGAGGTGAGGTGCTTCATGGGAGAGACCTCCGGAGGGCTTGGGAGCGTGGCCCGGGCCGCTGGCCCGGGCCACGCGCGGAAGCGGCCAGGTTCACTTCCGCCGCACGTAAGCGAAGTAGGCGCCGCACAGCTCTTGGCCGGCCGAGTCGTAAAACCACGACTGCATCACCGTCTTGCCCGCCTTCAGCTGCACGGTGAAGACGACCTCTTTGTCCGTCTCGCCGACGGGGCGGGTTTCGTCGAAGCCGGCAATCTGGAGTCGCGCCTTGGCAATGGGCAGGGCCTTGCCGGCGGGCAAGCCGCCGACCACGGCTTTAAATTCCGGCACCCCCGCGCGGATAGGAGCGTCGGCCTCCTTGGGCCAGCGACGCAGGGCGATTTCGTACTCGCCGTCTTTCTCGATCAGCACATGCCACGGGCCGTTGCGCTTGACCCCTTCCCGCAGGTCTCGCATGTTGTCGCAATAGACATTGGCCCAATCGGCGGCCGTCAGCCGCGTCGGGTTCTCCTGATCGGCCCCCAGGCTGAGCGGGTTGAAGTTGTCGAGGTTCGGCTCAATCCCCGCCCACCAGCGATCGTAATACTCGCTCAGCTTCCGAAATACGTCGGGATGGTTGGCGGCGACGTCGTTCTGCTGCCCGGGGTCGCTCCGCAGGTCGTACAATTCCTTGCCGTGGACCAACCGCCATTTTCGCCACAACACGGCGCAGTCGCCCTTCACCGGCCGCTGGCCATACTGCACCACCAAGACTCGATCAGGCAGCTCCCGGACGGTGCCGCGGAGCAAGCCGGCGAGGCTGATGCCGTCGAACGTGGCCTCTTTCGGCTTGGTCAGGCCGCACAGTTCGATCAATGTCGGCAAGATGTCCTGCACTTGGGTCAGGGCGTCGATGTCGCCCGGGGGAAGGAGTCGGCCAGCGGGCCAGCGGAAAAACGCCGCCGCGCGGTGCCCGCCCTCGTAGTACGTCGTCTTGCGGCCGCGCATGCCGGCGTTGTAGAGGTTCACCCCCGCGGTGCCGCCGTTGTCGTGAGAGAAAAACAGCAAGGTGTTATCGTACAGGCCGGTCTCCCGGAGGAACTGGTCAAGCCGGCCCATATTCTCGTCGATGTTGGCGATCATGCCGAAGAAGGCGGCCGGCCCGTTGCCTTGGTAGGGTTTCTGGTACTTCTCCGGCACCCAATGCGGCCCGTGGGGGGCATTGGTTGGCAGGTAGAGGAAGAACGGCTCGCCTCGGGCGTGCCGTTCTTTCATCCAGTCGATAGCCAGGTTGAACCAGACATCGGTGCAGTAGCCTTTGTACGTCTGGAGGGCGCCATTGTGGTGGAAGCGGCCGTCGAAGAGGTCATTTTCCCAGACATCGGCCATCGACGTGATACCCCAGCCGAGGTGATACACTGCTTCTTGGAAACCGCGGTGGTGGGGGAGATTGGGATAGGTGTCGCCCAGGTGCCATTTGCCGAACATGGCGGTGCGATAGCCATTGGCGGCGAAGATCTCAGCCATGGTGGGGACGCCGCGGGGAAGGAACGACCGCCCGGCACAGACCGACGAGGCCCGGGTGCGGAGCGCGTCCAGGCCGGACATCAATTGCCCCCGGGTCGGGGTGCACATGGGCGCCACATGGAAGTCCGTCAGGCGGATGCTCTCGGCATGGAGCTTGTCGAGGTGGGGCGTCTTCAGCACCGGGTTGCCGTGACATGAGAAATCGCCGTAACCCTGATCGTCGGTAAGGACGATAATGACGTTCGGCCGCCTCAACTCGGCCGCGCCCGCGGACGTCGCCGCAAGCGCCGGGCCGAGCGCCCCGATGAGCAGCAAGGTGACACCGAACCAACGTCGCCGCAGCATGGAAGTTTGACCTCGGAAGTTTGGGGCCGAGTGAGCCAACTTGCCGCTAGAATATCCGCCGCCGCGACAGGCGCCAACCAAGCCGGGCGATTGGGACGAACGGCTGGGCGACCCAGGGCACCGTCGGTTTGCTGACGCCAGCGCCGGGCGGCGTGTCGGACCAGTCTCTAAACGGCCGGCCCGTTCGGGTCCGTGGTCAGGTCGCTAGGCAGGTCCTGGACAACCACGAGGGGCGCGGGCTGGTGTGAACGCCCGGGGGGTGGTCGCCGACATGCGGCGGAAGGCGGCAGGCAGAGGAAAATAGACGTGCGCAATAGGACGTGCTGACGCCTGGGGGTGATGGCCAACATGCGCTGGATGCTCCGCAGCGGCGGACAGACCGGGGTTGATCGCGCCGCTCTCGATGTGGCCCTGCGCACGGGATTGCCCTACGGCGGCTGGTGCCCCCGCGGCGGCTGGGCCGAGGATCACCCCTTTGCGCCTGGCCTCCTTACCAGCTACCCGCGCCTGGCCGAAACGCCCTCGGCCTCTCCCGAGCAGCGGACTGCCTGGAACGTCCGGGATAGCCACGCCACCCTCGTGCTGCTGCGAAGCGGGGACGGGCAGTGCTCACCTGGAACCGAGTTGACGCGGTTGCTGGCGGAACTGGTGTTTCTTCGACCATGCGCCGTGGTGGACATGTCGCGGCCAGAGGCCGTGGTCGCAACGCGCGAATGGCTCCGTCGCCTCACGGCGGTGGTGGACGACCAGGAAGTGTGGCTTAACGTGGCCGGCCCCCGCGAGTCGGAGGTTCCCGGAATCTACGGCGCCGCGTTCCAATTTCTCATGCAGCTGTTGGCCTGACACCCGCCATCCATCGGAGCAGCTCGCCGGCCGCGAACTGCTCCCTTGTCAGCGGCCAAGACGTCGGCTATCTTGCGGGAACTCGATCTTCTCCGAGACGTGCCATGCTGGTCTTCGATGCTCACCTTGATTTGGCGTGGAATGCGATCGACTGGAACCGCGACCTGCGCCTGCCGGTGTCGGAGATTCGTCGGCGGGAGCAGGAAGCGGGCCTGACGGACAAAGGCCGCGGAAACAACACCGTGTCGCTGCCAGAGCTGCGCCGCGGCAGGGTAGCCGTCGTCATCGCCACTCTCTTGGCGCGCCTGCTCCGCATCGGGGCCATTCCCGCCATCCAACGCTATGCCTCGATGGAGGCTGCCCACGGGGCGGCGTATGGGCAATTAGCCTATTACCGCGCCCTGGAGCGTCAGGGCCATCTGCGCTGGATCAAGGACGCGGCCACGCTCCAGCGCCACATCCAGGCTTGGGAAGCCAGCGACGACGGCACCGAGCCGATCGGTTTCATCCTGAGCATGGAAGGGGCCGACCCGGTGCTCCGTCCGGAGGAGGTGGAGGAATGGTACCAGGCCGGTCTGCGGATCATTGGCCCGGCCCACTACGGCCCCAGCCCGTATGCGCTGGGGCACGACCAAGTCGGCGGCCTCCTCCCCCAAGGCCCGGCCCTCCTCCGAGAAATGCAGCGCGTCGGCATGATCCTCGACGTCACCCATCTCTCCGACCGCTGCTTCGACGAAGCCCTCGACATCTACGGCGGCCCCATCCTCGCCAGCCATCATAATTGCCGCTCGCTCGTCCCCAACCCGCGGCAACTGACCGACGACCAGATCAAGCGGATTGTCGCTCGGGGTGGCGTCATCGGCGCCGCCCTTGATACCTGGATGATGGTCCCCAACTGGATTCGCGGCGAGACCGACCCCGTCCGGGCCGGCGCCAACCTCGAAAAGATCGTCGATCATTTCGACCACATCTGCCAGCTGGCGGGCAGCGCCCGCCACTGTGCCATCGGTTCGGACCTCGACGGCGGTTTCGGGCGGGAGCAATCCCCTTACGACCTCGACACCATTGCCGATCTGCAAAAACTCCCCGAGCTGCTCCAGCGGCGGGGCTATCGGGACGAGGCCATACGCGGCATCATGTACCAGAACTGGGTCCGATTCTTTACTGAGGCCTGGAGCTGAGGAGGGAGGGGACCTCATGGCTGAAATGACCATTCAATTGCGATGCGACCCGAGCACGGGCAAAAAGAACATTATCATCCTGTTGCGCTCAGATCCCGACGTCTTGCCCCAGGAGCATGAAGAGGCCCATCGGGCGTTGGTGGAAAAGCTGATTCAAGGGGGCGTGGTGGCGGCGAGCGAGATGGGGCAGATCATCGTGGAGCGGATGCCGGTGGCGCCGGCGGCCGCGGCCGAATCGGCCGCAGCCGCCCCCGTGGCCGAAGGCCCGCGCCTGGCGGCGAGACAAGCACCTTCGTCATGAACCTCCCGCGCGAAGACTGGTCGTTCGAGCAGCTGCAAACCCAAGCCGAAGAGTTGCGCCAACGCCTGAATCGCTTCCGCCAGGCGCTGGGACGCTTTTTCGTCGGCAAACAAGAGCTGATCGACCTGATGCTGGTGGCCGCGGTCGCCCAGGAACCGCTCTTGCTTGTCGGGCCGCCGGGCACGGCCAAGTCAGACCTGGTCGTCAAATTCAAAGACGCGCTGGGCGTGGGCGAAGATGAGTATTTCGAGTACATGCTGACGCGCTTCACCGAGCCGTCGGAAATCATCGGGCCGATCGACATCAACCAACTCCGTGAAGGGCGGTACATCCGTCGCGAGCAGGGGAAACTCCCGACTGCCCGCCTGGCCTTTCTCGATGAAATCTTCAAGTCGAATTCTGCGATCCTGAACATCCTGCTCACCATCATCAACGAGCGGAAATTTTACCAGGACGGCGTGCCGCAGCCGGTGCGGCTCCGCATCCTCTTCGCCGCCACCAACGAAGTGCCGGAGCACGGCGAATTGTCCGCCCTCAAAGACCGCTTCGTCCTCAAAGTCGAAAGCCGCTCGGTCCAGGACGAGCACTTCGCGGAGCTGATCGACTTCGGCATTCACTCGGAGGTTTGCCGGGCCTTGAACCAGAGACCGTGGGCTGAGGGACATGCCACGCTCGAAGACGTGCTCAAGGCGCACCGATACCTGACCTATCAATTCGGGCGGTCGGCGATGGGCGACGCAGAGGACGGCCTGCCGGATCGGCGGCGCTTTTTCCCGCCGGACGTGTTTCGGGAGTTTCAACGCCTGGTCAAGACCCTGGTGCGCGAAGACCGGATTTTCATCAGTGACCGGAAGGTGGTCAAGCTCTACAAGCTCCTTCGCGTCCGCTCCTGGCTGCTGAGCGGGGGGACGATCAGTCGCGACGACCTGCAGCTGCTGGCCTACCTTGGCGAGACGCACCAGGAGATCGAGCTGCTGCGTCAAAAGGTGCCGCTGCTCTTGGGCCAGGGGTGAGCGGCGAAGGCCCCGTCAGCCGGGCGGGGCCTGGAAGGCGGGCGGCCGAAAGCGGCGGGCGCGGCGGAAGGCCCCGGGACGGGTGCCGGTTTCCCGCAGGAACGCGTCGCTGAAATACTTCTCCGTACTGAAGCCGCTCTGGCGGGCCACTTCTTTGAGCGGCAAGCTGGACTCCAGTAACAGGGCCGAGGCCCGGGCAATCTGGACTCGCAGGATTTCCGCCTTGGGCGAGCGACCGAGGTAGTGGCGGAATTTGCGTTCCAAGGCGCTGCGAGACAAAGCGGTCTGCTGCAGGACGTCATCGACCCGGATGCCCGCGCACGCATGGTCACGGATGAAGCGGAGGGCGGCAGCCAGGTCGGCATCCGGGATCGCCAAGACGTCGGACGATTGCCGCACCACCAGGCCCCGCGGTTCGATGGGGATGACGCCGCGGGGGAGGGATTCGCCGTTCATCAGGCGGTCGAGCCAGGCGGCCGCTTCGTAGCCGATGCGCGGGGCGTCGGGGTCGATGCTGCTCATCGGCGGATCGGCCAAGCCGCAGAGCACGAGGTCGTTGTCCACGCCGACGACGGCGACTTGGTCGGGGACGGCGAGGCCGGCGCGGCGGCAAGCGTCGAGGACCTGGTAGCCGCGGTCGTCGTGACAGGCCATGATGCCGATCGGCTTGGGGAGTTGGCGGAGCCAGTCGGCCAGCTGCTCTTGTTCGCGTTCCCAATCGGCGGCAGCGCGGCGGGTTCGCGCCGTAGTGAACGTCCAGCAGGAATGGCCCGCCTCTTCGACGAGTCGGCGGAAGTCATCTTCGCGCTGTTCGAGGAAGCGGTTGCGCCCGCGGGGAACGCCGCAGAAGCCGAAATGCGGGATGCCGCGCTCGCGGAAGTGCTCGAAGGCCAGCCAGGCAATCCGGGCATTATCCCCGCCGACGACCAGGGGGATGCGGTCGTCGAGGATGGTGCCGCGCAGGTCGAGCACAGGCACGCCGGTGGCGCGGATGGCGTCAGCCATGGCTTGGTTATCGACCCGGGCGAGGATGCCATCGCCGTGCCAATGCCGGAGCCATTCGGGCGACGATTCACCCATCCCCTGAGGCTCGAAATAGATCGACCAGGGGCCCTGCTCGTGGCTGTAGCGGGCGATCCCCTCCAGCAGGCCGCGACCGAAGGCCCGCGACGATTCGATGAGAACGGCGACGCGACGCACGTTCGCTTTCCGTCGGCCGCAAGGCGGCGCCGGCCGGCGCCGCCTTACAGCAGCCCATAGTGGACCAACGTCTGCCGGACCCTGGCTTCACCGGCGGCATCGAGTGGGCACAACGGCAGGCGCAGCTCACCGGTGCCCCGGCCCAGGAGTTTCATGGCCGTCTTGACCGGGATGGGGTTGGTGGCCACGCCGAGCATGTCGCGGCACAAGGGGAAGAGCTTGCGATGCCAATCCTGGGCTTCCCGGACCCGGCCGGCGTCGAAAGCCCTCACCATCGCCTTCATGTCGCGGGGCACGATGTTGCCCACCACCGACACCACCCCGCGGCCACCGATGCTCATCAGCGGCAGGGTCAAGCTGTCGTCACCGCTGAGGATCGTCAGGTCGCACAGGGCTGCGATCTGCGATGCCTGGTCGAGCGACCCCGACGCTTCCTTGATGCCGACAATCTGCGGGACGGCCTCGGCAAGGCGGGCGATGGTTTCCGGCAAGATGTTGGAACCGGTGCGGCCGGGGATATTGTAGAGGACCATGGGAATGTCCACGGCCTCGGCGATGGCCAGGAAGTGGCGATAGTAGCCTTCCTGCGTCGGCTTGTTGTAATAGGGCCCGACCTGCAAGACGCCCGTCGCTCCCGCCCGCTTGGCGAAGCGCGTCAGCCGGATCGCTTCGCGCGTGCTGTTGGAGCCGGTGCCGGGCAAGGTCTTGATCCGACCGGCAGCCCGTTCGACGACCGCGGCGATGACCCGCTCGTGCTCGTCGTGGTCGAGCGTGGGCGATTCGCCTGTCGTCCCCACCGGCGACAGGCAGTCGGTTCCCTGCTCGATGTGCCAATCGACGAGCCGGTGCAGGGCTTCGAAGTCGATCTCTCCGTTGCGGAAGGGGGTGACCAAGGCCACGGTCAGGCCAGCGAACTGTTCGCCGCGGGTGTTCATGGGTCTGTTTCCACACCTGGAGGGAGACTGGGGGCCGATTCCGGGAAGTGACTCTACAACAACCGAGGCGTCCTTGCAATGAGCGGAAATCGAGGTGCCGCCGCGATGCGTTACCGCCCCACGTTGGACGAATACGTTGAGCTGGCCCGGGCCGCCAGCCTGGTGCCCGTCTATCGGCAGCTGATCGGGGACACCCTCACCCCGGTCAGCGCCTTTTGCAAGGTCCAGGAGGGGGACTGGTCCTTTCTCTTCGAGAGCGTCGTCGGCGGTGAGCGGGTCGGGCGCTACAGTTTCCTGGGGGCGGGGCCTTTTCTTCGCTTCGAGGCTTACGAGCGGCGCGTGCAGCTGGCGTCGGTGGGCCCCCCCGGCGGCCCACCGACGGTGCTCGAACATCCCGATCCGCTCCGCCGGCTGGAAGAGGAGATCAGCCGCTATCGGGCACCGCACGTCCCGGGACTGCCCCGCTTCTGCGGCGGGGCGGTCGGCTACGCCGCCTACGATGCCGTGCGCTACGTCGAGCACCTGCCGCACGCGCCGCCGGATGACCGTGGCCTGCCCGATCTGTCATTCGCCTTCTACGACCGCATGGTCATCTTCGACCACATCAACAAGACGATTGCCGCGGTGGCCCACGCCCACGTCGATCCCTCCGACTTGTTGGGGAGCTATCAGCGGGCCTGCGCCCGGGTCGATCGGCTGGTGGAGCGGCTTCAGCAGGGGGTAGCCGACTTGCAGCTGACCGACATTGCCCCCGTCGGGGAGGTGCGGCGGTCGTACACCTCGAACTTTACCCCGGCGGGCTTCGAGGCCGCCGTTCGCCGATGTCAGGAATACATCCGGGCAGGCGATGCCTTTCAGATCGTCCTCAGCCAGCGCTTGCAGACCGAGACGCGGGCGCGGCCATTCGACATTTACCGGGCCTTGCGGGTGCTGAATCCCAGTCCATTCATGTTCTATCTCAAAAGCGGACCGCTGGTGCTCGTGGGAGCCTCGCCCGAGATCATGGTGCGCGTCGAGGAGGACAAGGTGACGATCCGGCCCTTGGCCGGGACGCGGCGACGGGGCCGGACCGACGAGGAGGACGAGCAGCTGGCCGCCGAGCTGCTGGCCGATCCGAAGGAACGGGCCGAACACATCATGTTGGTGGACCTTGGGCGCAACGACATTGGCCGGGTCGCGCGCTACGGCACCGTGCAGCTGGAGGACGTCATGCACGTGGAGCGCTACAGCCACGTCATGCACCTGTCGAGCACCGTCACCGGCCGACTGGCGCCGGGCAAAACGGCGTTTGACGCTCTGCGGGCGTGTCTGCCGGCGGGGACCCTCAGCGGGGCGCCGAAGGTGCGGGCGATGCAGATCATCGACGAGTTGGAGCCCCACCGGCGCGGGCCGTATGGCGGGGCGGTCGGTTACATCGACTTCAGTGGCAACATGGATACGTGCATCGCCCTGCGGACGCTAGTCTTGCTGGGGCAGACGGCCTATCTCCAAGCGGGGGCCGGGATTGTTTACGACAGCGTGCCGGCCAAGGAGTACGAGGAGACGCTGAACAAGGCGATGGGGTTGCTGCGAGCCTTGGAGATTGCGGAAACGCAGCTATAAGGCGGAAGGGAACAACAACAGGCAGGCCCCGGCGGGCAACCGCCGGGGCCTGCGATCAGCGCGGCAACGATTTGGCGCTTACCAGTCGATGTCTTGCTGGTTGAGCCGTTCACCGCCGTTGAACGTCCACAACGCCTGAATCGTTTGCGGGCTGACGTCGTAGCGGACCAGCTTGACGGACCGATCGCAGAAAACAAACGGCGACCCGGAGGCGTGCGGCGAGCCGAAGCCGTCGGTGCTTTGGCCCACGGCATCTTTCTGGTGGCTGGTGCCATTGACGGCGAAGTTGCCGGTTCGCCAGGGCTGGCCGCTCGTCAGGTACGACTGCGGGTCCATCGCCATGTGGCCGGCAAAGAACGTATTGTCAGCCCCATCGGTGATGGAGTTGAGGGGCACGCGCTTGCCGAAGCCGAGGACCGACCGCTGGGCCAGGTAGCCGAAGTGGGCATAGGGCCCTTGCAGCGCCGAGGCGGCCCCTCGCGAGGGGCAAAGGAAGAACGACACCGCTTCCGTCCCGGTGTTGGATTCGGGCACCCCGGCTTCCCCGCGAATCGCCCAGTAGAAAGAGTTCCCCTGGGAATCCTGACCTTGGGGGAACGATTGGCTGGCGTTGGAGGTCGCGTTGGCGAACGCCGCCACCCCAAGGTTGGACAAATTGGCCGTGCACCGCGCCCGGTTGGCCGTCTCCAAGGCCCGGATGACTGCGGGCACCGAAATGCTGGCCAGGACCGCGATGATGGCGATCACCACCAGCAACTCGATGAGCGTGAACCCACGCCTCATCCTGGAAGAGATACGACGCATGAGACCATTCCTCCGAACAGGTGATGAAGGAAAATGAAGCGGAACCATTCCGCACAATACTCCTGAGATTCACTGTCGCTCGCATCCGACGGCCACGCGGACGAGATCACGCTTGAGCGATCGGAAGAGCCGAAGTGCCGCCTTGATGTCAGCGTAGGACGCGCAACCGCCCCTGTCAACGAGAAAACCCGCCGCCCCGCCTCTTGGCCTCTTGCCCTTTCGCCTCTTCGGTAGGGGTGCCCTCGCACCTTGGAACCCTCGAGGGCCCTCGAACGGGAGGGAACCGCCGCACAGCTGGGCGGCCGCATCGTCGGAGAAATTTAGTTGAAACCGTCGGTTGAGACATCATTTAATTGAGGGTCCGGTCGTCGGCTTTGCCGGGGACATGGCTGCGGCGAGGGCCGTGCTTGCCGTGGCATTCCAGGCCTCAACCGACGGTCTAACTTTCTCCAGGGCCCAGTCCCCCACGGACCTTCCGACTTGGCCCGCTACCCCTCTGGGGTTCGATCGATGATGCAGCGATGCCGTCGCTTCACGTTTCCGTTTCTTTGCTTGCCAGTCTTCTGCGGCGCCTTGCTGCTCAGGAACACGCAGGCGTCTGCGCCCGCAGCCATGCCGCTGGTGGAGACAATCCAGATCAGCCAGCCTTGGCAACGGGAATTCGAACTGAAAGAAGGGCTGCTCTTCAGTCTTTCCGTCCATCTGCCGAAGCCCACTGCGCTGCCTGAAAACGGTGCGCTGCGAGTCAGCTGGGTCGGGCCGCGCCACCGTTGGCAAAAGACACTCCACGCCTTCGACACCGACGTCTATGTGCTGTGCCGGGCCTTGGAGACCGGCTGCCATATGTTGACCATAGCCCCCTCGCCCGGGGAAACCCTCCCCGAACCGAGTTTCGCCCACGACCGCGGCACCGCCCGGCTCGGCATTCGGCCTCCGGAAAAGACGCCGTGGCCGACCGGCCTCGCCGTGCCTGTCCGCATCGAAGTCACGCCCTTCGATCCAATATTCAACCGTTGTTCGATTCATGGGGCCTTGGTCGAGAGCGAGCCGAACGACTCCGCGGCCCAGGCCAACGAGCTTCCCATCGAACCGGACGACGGCGACCGGACAATCGTCGTCTTCGGGGGTGCTGACGACCTCGAGTACTTCAACAACCAGCGCGTGGGGACCGGGGACGGCGACGACTGGTACCAATTGGTCTACCGGGGGACGCGCCCGAAGTTGCTGACGGCCAATTTGCAATTGGTGGAGCCGATCGTCAGCGCCCGCATCCGCTGCTACACCCGCGATGGCAAGGACGGAAGTCGGGTCACTGAGTATCTGGAAGGACGCGACCTGAACGAAAAGCCGCACCAGCAGGACGACAACTACCGCACCTTCATCACCCGCACGCTGCAACCTGGGGAGACGTATTACCTGCGAGTCGAAGCCAATCAGCCGGGGTATGAGCTGGAAGTTCGCCTGGTCGATTTGGGGCCATTCGATGATCCGATCCGCACCATACGCCAGGGGATGTATTATCACTTGGCGGAGGTCGATGCCTGGCTGATCCATCGGCCGCGGAACATTGCCGCGTTCCAGCGAGTGCGTGACGGGACGAACCTCTTCGGTGAGAACTGCATGAGTTGCCACACGCAAAGTGGGGTGTGGGGGGTGGCGGAAGCGGCGGCCAACGGCCACCGCTTCCCGCCGGGCACCATGATGAATTGGCGACGGCTGGTCAACACCATGTACGAGTGCGCCCGGCCGACTAATCACTTGGTCGATGCCTGCGTCAACACCAGCCTGCCGCCCAACGACCTGGGGGACGGCCCGGCCGGCACCCGGGTCGCCGGCCGAAACATGGTCCTGGCCGAACGCTTCCAGCGGCCCAAGAAGCTCCATGCCTACCAGCACATCCGTGCGGCCAACTATGTGCTGCAAACCACCGACCCCGGCGGTATCAATGCCGCTGGCCGAGGCTCCAATTATGGCCCGATCGTGGTCTACAAATTTGCCAGCGAAATCCTCCGCCGTGCCTGGGACGACACCGGCGATCCGAAGTACCTCTTGGGCTTGGAAGACAAAGCCCGCAAGGCGCTCGACCCGGCTAACGAAAAAAAGAACAACGCGGTGCTCGATGACCTCGGCCATCGGCTGGAACTCATCTGCCGCGTTTGGCCAGCGGATTACCTCGACCGGGTCAAGGCCTTGGCGAACGACCCGCGCTACCGCGGCCAGCGATCGGCGGCGCAAGCCCTCGCCGACGCCGAAGAGCTGCACGCCCAGCTGTTGGCCCAAGCCAAGCTCGACCAGCAGCGTCTCATCGACCTCCAATTGCCCGACGGCGGTTGGAACTATGACTTGACCCGGGAACAGAAATCGACCGACGCCAAGGGAAGTCGGACCAACACGCCGAACAGAAGCGAGCCGCCGCGCAGCGCCACGGCCCCCACCGCCGTCGCCCTCATCGGCCTGCAAGCCGCCGGCTTGACCAAAGACCACCCGGCAGTGCAGCGCGGCATCCAGGCGCTCTGCCGGCAGCAGACCCCGTACGGCTTGTGGAACCAGGACGCCATCACCGGTTTTGTGACCACGGCCTACGCCCTGCGGGCGCTCGGTCTGCTGCATCCCGTGACGCCGGAGCCAATCGACCGACGCTCCTTCGTCGCACCCCCCAGTCTCGAGCCTCGGGTTTCTCGGATCCTGCGCGCACGCCACTTGGCAACCACGAACGACACCAAGTTGGTGGACCTGATGCTCGCCGTCGCAGGTAGTGACGATCCCCAGGAGCGCTACTATGGTCTCATCGGCCTGGGTGGCGTCCTCGCGCCGGAGGGGCTGCCGGTGATTCTCCGGAGCCTGAATCATCCAGTGAAAATGGTGCGGGAAGCAGCCTTCTGGGCCCTTCGCCAGCTGTTGCTCGACGACATCGGCTGGGACGAGACCTTCGACGCTTTCGCCCGCGGCGACGACCTGACCCGCGAATCGGTCCTGCATGCCCTCCTGATCCGCGCCGATGCCGTTGGCCCCAAGTCGCGGATCCATTTTGACCGCCTGAATGACCTCTTCGACCAGGCGTTCCGCGACCCGCACCCGGCGGTGCGAGCGGCGGCCTTCAAGGCGGCGTGGCACTGGTGGATCTGGAACCCGCCGACTCGGGCACGCCTCAATGCCGCCTGGGTCGACGCCCTGCTTCGCCCCGAGCCGAGCTACCTCGCCGAGCACGCCCTGCGCTACTCGACCCATTCGCTGCTGATCGCCAATGGCCACATTGCCAACCAGACCGGCTCGGCGGGCAACGACGGAAAGCAGCAGTACGCCGAGTTGGCCGACCTCTACCGGCGCTTGGCTGCGGCCAGGGCCGCGGCCGACTCCATGACCCGCCAGCGGCTCGACCGCCGATTGGCCGCAGTGGCAGCCACCTGCTATCAGGAGCGCGGCGGGGACGGCGGCCCCGGCCAGCTCGGTTACAGCACGCCGGGCGCGGGCGACGCGATCGGCACCGCGGTGCTCGCCGTCCTCGACCAAGGCGATCCACTCTGGACGCAGATCGCCCTGGAAGCGGCGGCCAACGTCCCCCACGCCTCCTTGCAGCAACGGCTGATCGGCTTGATCCGCGACGGTGTCGCGGAGACCGTCGGTCCCGCAGCGCGTGCTTTGTCCAATCCCCAATCGGTCAGCCTCGACGCTGAGCCCGAACAGATGAGCCGGCTCGTTCGGCGACTGGTCGAGTTCCACACCCGGGCCGACGGCAAGGACCACGCCGACGCTTTGAGCGGCGTGCTGAGCCGCGTGCGCTGGAGGTTCGCGGAGCGGCTCAGCCGAGACGAGGAAGCGGCGTTTTTCCGCGCGCTGTACTCCGCGGTCGAACTCGCGCCGGCCGACGCGCGGCTGTGGCTGGCCGACGCCCTGGGCAAGGTGCTGGCCAACAATCGCGACCTGCACCGGGCCGCCGTTTTCTCCTTGGTGCCGGAGGAGGCGGACGCCTCGCGTCGGCATTTCTGGGTGCTGAACACCGATTGGATGCTCTCTTTCCGCAGTGGCTCCGAACTGGCCAACCAGCAGGCCCTGGAAGGCGCTATCGAAGGCGAAACCATGAAAGTCCTGAAGCTGACCTTTGGCCGTACCACCGAAACCCTGCTGGGAGACGGCCTGGCCAGCAAGAACAAGGTCCTCTGGTGGCGCGAGGGGAAACCGGGTGAGCGGCTGACGCTCGCCCTGCCGGCCCCCGAGGCCGGCAGGTACGACCTGACCGCAGGCTTCATCCTCGACAAGGACTACGCCACCGTGCAGCTTTATCTCAACGGTCGCAAGCTCGGCGACGTTCGCGACCTGTACCGGCCGTACCTGACGGCGACGGGGCCGGTGTCGCTGGGTGTCTACGAGCTGAAAGCCGGTGAGAACGAATTGGAAATCGAGATTGTCGGGGCCAACCCCGCGGCCGAAAAGAATTACGTCTTCGCCCTCGACTATGTCGTGCTGACCAAAGACGTCATCCGAGGACTGGAAGTGCAGCGCAACGAGCAGGGCCGACGGATGCTCGATCCGTTTGCTTCGGCGCGGCAACGGCTGGCGCAGATGTACGTCGCCGCCCTGAGTGCCGATGCCCCTGCCCTGACCCGGGAGCAGGCGTTCAAGCTGGCCAACCAGACGGCGATTCGCCGCAATCCCGAAATCCGCACCGCTCTGGCGGCGGCCCTCCCCACCGTCAAAGAGGCCAAGACCCGGGAGACCCTGCAACGCATCCTCGGCGACGACGATGCTGCCTTCCGCAAAGACCTTGATGCTGCCCTCCAAGAGGAGGCGGCGCGGCTGGGCCAGCCGGCCATGCCGCTGACGAGCGAGCAGTTCAGCGACATCGTCTTCTTCCGCGACCACGTTTGGGCCGAGCTGAACCGCCTCAAACGCGAAGACCAGCGCAGCTGCCTGTCGTGCCACGGTGTGCCCGGCCGGGTGCCCACGCTCTACCTTGATCCCCCCGACCCGACCGGCTACATAGAGCCGGCCAAGCTCCTGGCCAACTACCGCCGCTTGCAGGGCCAGATCGACGTCCAGAACCCCCAACAAAGCAAGCTCCTGCGGAAGCCGCTCAACATCCAGACCGGGGAGGAAGACGGTCATCAGGGGGGTGCCCGCTACACGGCGGACGATCCCCGTTATCAGGTCCTGGTGCAGTGGGTGCGGAACCAGGTTCGGCTTCGCGGCGCGGCCCGTTGACGACGTGGCCCGGGTCTGCGGACATGGGGCGGTGACGCGTCAGGCCAAACGCTCACCTCAGGCCCGGAGGCTGCTCCGGGCCTTTTGGTTCCGGGTCGTCGAAAATGAAATCGGGATTGCGCGGTCGGTCTTCGTCGCGGGGGCGGATGTGATGTCTCGGAGCGGAGGTTTCCCGCGGGGCGCTTCGGGAGCGAAGGCTGAACCACTTGACGAGGTTGTAGATCGCCAAGAGGACGGCCAGCCAGCCCGCCGAGATCCCGGTGCCGCGGATGTCCGCCAACGGGGCATCGGGATGTGCCTGATGATAGACGAGAATCGCGGCCCCGAGCGAGGCCCAAAGCACCGCCAACAGCAAATTGATGAAACCGACGTCCACGGTCGCCCTCCTGCCCCCGGCCCTGGGTGATCGGGCCGCTAGCCGACCCGGAAATAGGCGGTATTCTTGCCGCTGGGGACCTCCCCGATGAAGTTGCTGAGATTTCGCTCTTGCCCTGGCGAACTCACGTTGCCCGGAATCGCACTGAGTTTGTCGCGGCCCCAAAGGAGACTTTATGATTCCCGTCCGTGCCGTCCCCGCCGCTGACCTGGAGCTGCTCCGCCGCTTCGATACGCCGACGATTTGTAACGTCGTCGAACTGTTCGACCTGTACCCACGAACGATGGGCTACATGGATCGTCGCATCCAGGCGTGTTTTCCCAAGCTGCCACCGATGGTGGGTTACGCGGCCACGGCCACGTTTCGCTCCGCCTTTCCTCCCCGGGCAGGTAATGTTTACGCCGGGCTTGACCAGCAAGTTGAGGCGTTCGCCGAGCTGCCGGGGCCTCCCGTGGTCGTCTTCCAAGACCTCGACGATCCGCCCGCCGCGGCCACCTTCGGTGAGGTGATGTGCACCACCTATCAGGCGTTTGGCGCCGTGGGCCTGATCACCAGCGGTGCCGGCCGAGACCTCGAACAGGTCGAAGCCCTGAAATTCCCGTGCTTCACCAACGGAACGATTTGTGCCCACGGGTATTGCCACATCGTCGCCATCAACGTGCCGGTGCATGTTGGCGGGGTGGCGGTCCACCCCGGCGACCTGCTCCACGGCGACCGCAACGGAGTGACGCGCATCCCCAACGAAATTGCCTCGGCGGTCGCCCAGGCCTGCCCCGCGTACGTGGAAGCGGAAGCGGTCGTTCTCAATTATCTGAAATCGGGCAAGGTCGATCCGCAAGGTTTCGCCGCGGCCCGCAAGGAGTGCAAACGCCGCATCGACCAGCTGGCGGAACAGCTGCGGCGGGCCATCCCCCGTTGAGCGGTCATTTCCCCGTCAACACCACCTGAGCCGGCACGTTCTTCCAGCGGAATTTGGCCGCCAATTCCTCCGGGGTCAGCATCTGTTGACCCCGGCTGACCTGCACCACGCCGACCAAGTCGGCCTCGGCGCCGGGAGGTACGCGGTAGTACCCGGTCGCCCCGATGGCGAGCAGCCCGTGGTTATCCACGACCACCGTGGCGCGGAGGTCTTTGCTGCCGAAATCCCAAGTGCGGAGGGAGCGGTCGGCGCTTCCAGCGACGAGCACCGTGCCGCTGCGCGACCAAGCCACATGATGGACCGGGGCCATGTCGGTGATGCTGAAATGTTGCTTGTTGGTCCGCAGGTTCCAGACCCAGACGACGTGATTGGCATTGCCCGTGGCCAAATAGTTGCCGTCCGGCGAAAAGGCCAAGGCGTAAACGGCCCGCGGGCTGCCGAGTTGGACGAGGACCGTCCGGATTTCGCCATTGCTCGGGTTGACCAATTGAATGTGGCCTTCGGCGCTGGCGCAGGCCAGAATCTTGCCATCGGGAGAAAACGCCATCACGGTGGGAATCTGGGTCGGGACCTCGCGGAGCGGCTGACCCGCCGGCAGGCCCCACAGCCGCGTGCCGTCGCCGGCACCGGAAGCCAGTAGGGAACCGTTGGGCGAGAAGGCCAGGGCGGTCACTTCCTTGAGGTGTCCTTTCAAGGTACGGACGAGGGTACCGGTGAGCGGGTTCCACAAGCGGACGATCCGGTCTTTGCCGCCGGTGGCCAGCAGTCGGCCGTCCGGCGACCACGCCAAGGCCGAGACGACGTCGGTGTGCTCGGCGAGGGTCTGGGTGAGGGCGCCGGTGCTGGTGTTCCACAGGCGGACGATCTTGTCGGTGCTGCTGGTAGCCAGGGTGTTGCCGCTCTGGGACAGGGCATTGGCCAGGACAGTCCCCGGATGTCCGTCGATGACGTGTGTCCGCTTGCCGGTGGTGATGTCCCAGAGTGTCACCAGGCGCTCGTGGACGGAGTAAGCCAGGGCATGACCCGGGGTCCAGTAAGGTCGCTCGCCGCCGGCCGCATCGATGATGCGTTCCGGGGCACCAGCGGGCATGTCCCAGCCGACGAGGCGATCGCTGGTGGAGGCGGCCCAGAGCTGTTTGCCATCGGCCGACCAGGCCAGCTGCCGGGCGCCGGTCGGCAGCGTCTTAATCGGCTTGCCGGTGGTGACATCAAGGATATGGACGGCGGTGCTGCCGACGGCCAGCCATCGGCCGTCCGGCGACCAGGCGAGGCAGTTGCTTCGGCCGGGAATGCTGGTGATTTTCTTGCCGCTGGCGTCCCACAACTCCGTGGTGGACAGGCCGCCCGCGGCAAGGATGCGGCCATCGGGGGACCAGGCGACGGCGAGGGTGGTGTTGCCCGGCTGCTCCAAGAGAGTGGTGTTCTTGCCGCTGCCCCGCTGCCAGAGGCGGGTTGATAGCTGCGTGCAGCCGAGGGCCACGGTGGTGTCGTTGGGAGTCCAGGAGAGGGAATGGATGGGCTGACCCAATTCCATCTCGTGCACCTGTTTGCCGGAGAGCACGTCCCACAACGTGAAGACACCGCTATTGGTGGACGACGTGGCCAAGACTCTGCCGTCGTGCGACCAGGCGACCGTGAGGACGTAGCCTTTATGGCGAAAGACGCGCAAGGGGTGGCCGCTGGCGACCTCCCACAACCGCGCCGTGGCGTCGTGACTGCCGGCTGACGCCAGGGTCTTGCCATCCGGCGAGAATTGGACGGCGTACACATAGCTGTTATGCCCGACCAGGACGCGCACCAGCTGACCGGTGCTGGCGTCCCAGAGGTGGATCATGCCGTCCAGTGCGCCGGTGGCCAGCAACTTGCCGTCGGGGCTGACGTCCACGGCATACAGCGTGCCGCGATGCCGACGGGTCTCCCAGGTCCAGCTTCGGGCGATGGGGAGCGTCTGGGGTCGAAGCACGGGGGTGCGAAGGGACAAGGGCGCCCCGGTAGCCAACTCAAGCGGGTCCGCCGGGATCACCACCTCTTTCGCGTCGGCGCCGCCGACGCGAGGCTCAGCCGCCAGGCACAATAACCCGATCCCGAGGCCCAGAACACCCACGACGCGCAAGCTGGCTCGGCTCATGACGCTTCTCGCTTCTGAACAACGGGGGCAGAAGCCACGCTACCACGTTTTCACCCGCTCGGCAACGTGTCGGGACGGGTCAACGAACGGGGTCGGTGCCCGGGACGGGTTTTCAATCCGTTTGCTGGTTTTGAGCCGGGCCGTAGGGCAAGACCTGACTTTCCAGGCCAAATTTCGCCAGCCCGTAGTATACCAGGAAGCCGACCAAAAACGCCAGGACCGACGACGCCGGCACGTCGGGGATCGCGGGGACGAGTTTGTGCAGGTTGGGCAGGATGCCGACGATGAAGCCCAAGAGCCACGCCGCCCAACCGGCAGGATTGAAGCCGGCCCGCGGTCCGGGCCAGCGTCGGCCGGCTACCAGGTAGTCGGCGCACATTGCTCCGCAGATGGGGCCAAATGAGGCCCCGATGACGCTGAAGACCGCGGGCAGGTCAGCGGCCAATTTGGTGATCGCCAGCACTATGCTCACCAGGGTTCCCAAGCCGACGGTGATGAACGGGTTGATTCGGGGCATTACGGTCTTGAAACTGTTGGCGGCAATGAACGACGAAAAGCACGCCCCGGGGAAGGCCGCAATCGTCAAGCCCAGGGAGATAGCCCGCTCCCAGTCGGGCAGGGATTTTTTCAACGCCTCGGTGAGGGTGAACGGCTCCGGGTCACGAGCGGACAAGACTCCTTGGGCGTGGGCACCCGCCACGGCCAACGTAGCGGCGCCGGCCGTGAAAACAGCGGCCAACAGGATCCCGGTAAGCCCCCCCAAGTTGACATCGGCACGGTCCCGACTGTTGAGGCCGAAGTCCACGCCGGCCGCTCCCGCCGTGGCGAAAAAGCCCACAATGGCTCCCACCATGGCCAGGACGGCCCAGAGTGGGTCCCCCTTGTCGGAGGGCTGATAGCTCGTGGCCGAGCCGCCGAACTGGTACAGGGCCAACAGCAGCACGGCCAAGGGGATCAGCGGCAGGAACGTGGCCACCTTGGCGACGTATTGGATTCCTTTGAGGCCGATGAACGCTGCCCCCGCCGCCCAGGCGATACAGAGGAGCTGGAAGGCGAGGGTGTCGTCGCCGCCCGCGAGTTTTTTCGAGGAGAAGAAGGCGTTGACCGCCAGCCAGCCGAACTGCAACAGCCCCATGAGGAAGCCCGGCATCAGCAAGCCGCCAATGGCCCCGAACGTCGAGGTCCCGACGATGTACAACGGCAGGCCGGTCTTCATGCCGAGCAGCCCGGGTACGAGATAGAACCACAGGTGGCAGATCACCCCGGCGACGACGATGCCCAGCAGGGCGAGCGCCAGGCCGCCCGTGCCCAAACCATTGGCCGCCATCTGGTCCCAGAAGACGAACCAGAGGAAAATCCCGGCGTAGGTCGGGGCCGTATTGGTGTACCAGGGGGCCCGCTTGTCCGGGGGATTAGGCGTGGCGGCTTGAAGATAGTCGGGCAGGGTAACGGTTCCTTCGCTGGCCATGGCGAGTCCTTGTTCCAGGCGACGGCTCCAAGGGGTGGCGGCCGGAATGGTCCGGTGAACGAAGTCTTATATGCCGACTGGCGGCGACGATTGCAAGCAAAATGGCGCCAAAGGTCCCCGCCGAAAATCCAGAAGGCCGGAGGGATCCCCGAGAAGGGGCTCCGGCTTTTCTTCCCAACGGCCCGGGAGTATCCTGAAGGGGCATCGGCTCCATTTGGGAAAGGAACCGCGGGCGTGTGGGGCGTCCTCGCCGCCGAAATTCACTGGGTCGTCAGCGCCGCCGGACTGCTGACCATTCCGGCCCTGGTGGCGCTGAACGGTCTGTTCGTCGCCGCTGAATTCTCGCTGGTTGCCGTCCGCCGGACCCGCGTGGAGGAATTGGTGCAACGAGGCGTGTCAGGCGCCGCCGCGGTGCAGACCGCCATTGCCCGCCTCGACCGGACCATCGCCGCCACGCAGCTGGGAATTACCCTCGCGAGCATCGCCCTGGGGTGGGTCGGCGAGCCGGCCCTGGCCTGGCTGATTGAACCCCTGTTCCGCTTCGTTCCCGAAACCTGGAGCGGTGTGGCCGTGCATACCGCCGCGACGGGCACGGCGTTCCTGCTCATCACCTTCATGCACGTCGTCTTTGGAGAATTGATCCCCAAGACCCTCGCCCTGCAAACCCCCGACCAGACGGCCCTGTGGATCGCCCGGCCGCTCAACGTCTTCGCGTGGCTGACTCGGCCGCTCATCCTGGCCATGAACGGTACCGGCAACGCCATTATCCGCTGGTGCGGCTACCACCCGGCGGAAGGGACCGCCCTGGTCCATTCCGTGGACGAACTGGCGTTGCTGATCGAGGACACGGAAGAAGCCGGCATCCTCGACGCCGACCAGGCTGAGCTGGTCCAGAACGTCTTCCGCCTTTCGGGCAAGCGGGTGCGCGACTGCATGGTCCCTCGAGAGAAGATGGCCACCCTGGAGCTGCACAGTCCGCCGGACCAAGTCTTGGAGGTGGCGCGCCGAGGTGCCCACACCCGGATTCCGGTCTATGACACCGAGCTGGACAACATCGTCGGTATTGTCAACACCAAGGACCTGTTCTACCTCTTCAGCCTGCGCGGCGTCGTGGTCCTGGAAGATGCCATGTACCCCGCCTCGTTCCTCAAGCCCGACGAATCGGTGGGCACGGCCCTGCGCCTGTTCAAGGCCACCCGCCGGCCTATGGCCTTGGTGCGCGACGACACCGGTCGAATCCTTGGCCTGATCACGCTGGAAGACGTTCTGGAAGAAATTGTCGGCGACATCGAAGACGAACACGACCGGCCGACGCCGCGGTTGCCGCGGCGGTGGCGCCCGGTTGCCGGCCGGACTCGGTCCCGGCCGGGAGGCGTGTCGCCGAGCGGAAAAAATAATCGGCCAAGCTGATGCCCCGCACCGCTGCCGAACGCCGCCAACATGCCCGGGCCATCTGGCAGGCTGCCGTCGAGGCGGTCCAACCGCACCGGCTGCTGTGCCCGATCCTGACCGACAGGGCTTCGCCCATCCGGGGCGCCTTGACGGCGGCGCGGCGGATCATGGTGGTCGGCGCCGGCAAGGCCGGCGCCGCCATGAGCGCCGCGGTCGAAGAGGCCCTCGCCGACCTAATCCCCAAAATGGCGGGAATCGTCAACGTGCCGGCGGAGACGGTACGGCCGCTCCGCGCCATCCGCCTGCACGCGGCGCGGCCGGCGGGCACCAACTTTCCCACCGCGGAGGGCGTGGCCGGTGCCGAGGAGATGTTGCATCTGTTAGCCCGGGCCAGCCCCGACGACGTCGCCCTTTGTCTCCTCTCCGGCGGCGGCTCCGCCCTGCTGCCGGCCCCCGTCCCGGGCGTCTCGTTGGCCGACAAGCTGCACGTCACCCGCCTGCTCCACCGCTGCGGCGCCACTATTCACGAAATGAACACCGTCCGCAAACACTTGTCACGCATCAAGGGCGGCGGACTGGCGCGGGCCTTCACCGGCCGGGCCTTGTTCAGCTTCATCATCTCCGATGTCGTGGGCGATCCCGTGGATGTCATCGCCTCGGGGCCGACCGCCGCCGATCCATCCACGTTCGCCGATGCCTTGGCCATCCTGGACAAGTACCGGCTCCGCGGTGAAGTGCCGGCCACTGTGGTCGATTATCTGGAGCGCGGTCGGCGGGGCGAGGTGGCAGAAACCCTGAAGCAGCTGCCGGCCCACGTGAGCAATTGCGTCATCGGCAACAATCGCCTCGCCTTGGCGGCGGCGCAAAAGCAAGCCGAATTGCTGGGTTGGCCGGTGGTCAACCTGGGATCGTACCTCGAAGGAGAGACGCGGCAGGTGGCGATTGCCCTGGCCGGGGTGGTGCGCAGCATCCGAGCGGATGCCTGCCCCGCGCCGCCGCCGGTGTGCCTTCTCAGTGGCGGCGAAACAACCGTGACGCTGCCACCCGACACCGGCCTGGGGGGCCGAAACCAGGAGTTCGTCTTGGCCGCCCTGAGCTGGCTGGGCCCCGCCGGCGCCGCCGGGGTGACGCTTCTCAGTGGCGGCACCGACGGGGAAGACGGCCCCACCGACGCCGCCGGCGCCTGGGCCGATGCCGACACGCTTACCCAGGCTGCCCGCCTGGGCCTGGATCCCGCTTCCTTCCTGATCCGCCACGACGCCTATCGCTTCTTTGACGCGACTGGCGGCCTGCTCCGAACAGGGTTCACTCAAACCAACGTCATGGATGTGCGTGTAATTCTGGTGGATGACCTGCCGGCACAGCCGACCCCAGTGTGAAAAAATTGCCCAACGACGTTCCTCGCGACGACGAACCGCCAGCCGGGCATCGCGACGCAACCGACAGTCTGTTCATCGGTTATCGCCACCGGTCGTCTCTCGCTCCTCCTTCTGGCATGAAGATTGCGAAGGACTAGCGTGCCGCCTCGAATGACCAATTCATCGGGGCTGGAACAGAAGAGGCTCGGGCACCAACCCGAGGCAGGTGGGCCTGGGTTCGCGGGCTGACCCGGAGACCCAGGCCGCACCGGCGACTGAACGACACGACCCATTTCCCGCAACCGGAGAGCCGAACCGACCCGCCGCGAGGCTCTCCGCCCTGTCTCACCCCGGGCCGGCCCGACCCCCGGCCCGGGGTGGTGCGTTTTGGGCGAAATCGCCCCGCCCTGTCGCGAGACCCAGGTTCCCCAAGAGCCCGCTACCATCGGAAAACTTGGCGGCGACCCGGGCCCGCTGCCTGCACTCATTTCTCGTGGCACGCCACTTCGTTTTTCTCATCCCGATTTCGACAGATCCTCACACATTTCACACTCCCTGTGATTAGGCTCCGCGGCACAGGGCAGATTACATGCTCAACCTCGCCGTCCCGAGGACAGTAGGTCCGCAGCCCGAAAGCGAGCCGACATGCATGACGCGATTGTCATCTCCGACATCCACTTGGGCAGCGCTAACAGCCAAGCCAAGCGGCTCGTCCGCTTCCTAGAGAAAATCAGGGACGGCGAATTGCCGACGGCCCGTCTGATCCTCAACGGCGATGTCTTCGACTCGATCGACTTCCGCCGCCTTAAGAAAAATCACTGGCGCGTGTTGTCGATGCTCCGCAAGCTCTCCGACCAGATCGAAATCATTTGGATCTGCGGCAACCATGACGGCAGCGCGGAACTCGTCTCCCACTTGCTCGGTGTCACCGTCCGCGATGAATATATCCTCGAAAGCGGCGGTGAACGCATTCTGATCCTTCACGGCCACCCCTTCGACGACTTCATCGATGCCCATCCTATCCTGACTTGGGTGGGCGACCTGATCTATGGCTTCCTTCTCTGGCTTGACTCCACCCATACCCTGGCCCGCCACGCCAAGAAGGGCAGCAAGACCTTCCTCCGCTGCGCCGAAAAAATCAAACAAGGTGCCCGTGAGCTGGCCCGCAAACGCAAATGCACCGCCGTCTGCTGCGGCCACACCCATCACGACGACGCCGACTACTCCGATCTCCCTTACTTCAACAGCGGCTGTTGGACCGAGCTGCCGACCACATACCTCACGATCACCAACGGCGTGGTCCGCCTGGAACGCTTCGACGAGATGGTGCTTGAAGACGTTCCCGCCCTCGACCCGGCCGTGGCGGTCAGCTGACCCCAACGTCGAGAGAGACCGCCCCCAAGATTCGTGCGACCAAGACCCCTGAGGGTTTGGTCGTGGGGAGGCGTTCGAAATCACCCGCAGTCTCTTCCACTGCCGAAAGCCACTAAGCGGTTGATGGTCCGGTTGCAGCCCGCCCTTTAGGGACAGGTCGATGACGCCGGCCACGCCTCGGTACGCTCCAGGCGTTCGACCAACAGCAAGCCGACGGTCTCGAAGCGGTCATAGGGCCCCTTTGGGGCATCCGCAAATAAACGAAGCTGTCTCGGACGACAGGCACCATCTCTGGGTGATGTGCTTCGTAGGCTCAAACGCTGTTCAGCACAATGCGGAAGGGACGAAACGGCACCGCTCGGAGATACGCCAGAAGGATTTCCGGGCGCATGGCTCGCTCCCCGCGCGACGTCAATGAGCACCTTCTCGCTCACCTACCAATGGCCACTGCTCCTGTGGCGGGAACTTACACGAAACCTCGGCTTTGCAAACACGGTGGGGTCGCCAGCCTGCCAAACTCCGCGATCAATCAGGATATCAAGGTCCGAGCAAAGGCGGGTTCGAGTGATTACCTCATGCATGAGGTTAGCTTGCGCGCTCGGTCGGGTTTATTTGTCATGTCGCGGCTCATGCAGGTGACGCACGAATGGGTCCGCGTGGCCGCAGGTGCCAGGTTGCTGACTATCGCGCGCCTGTCGGCCCTCGGTTGCCGCAGCCAGCGACTGAACCAACAGACCAGCGAGCGCAGCCAAATGGGCCGGCCGCGGTCGTGCTGGCTGCCGCTCCGCCTTCAGGCCCCTGGCGAAAAACAATCAACGCCATTAGCCGACGGTGCGGGCGAACACGGCTAAGGACTCAGCTGCACTTTTGGGCGTACCACCGGGCGTACCCGCAGGAGACATCGAATGGCATTTTTAGCATCGAACCGCATTCGGCCCGCTATTGGGGAGCGACTAGATCTCTTGACGCAACCCTAGAAATGGCAATGCCCGGCGCTCATCGGCGCCGGGCGGCATCGGTTGACATTAGCGAGGGCGACGGGACTCGAACCCGCAACCACCGGATCGACAGTCCGGTACTCTAACCAATTGAGCTACGCCCCCGTTTCCGTTGGCTGGCCGGCAGTTGATGACCCGGCAACAGACGAAGCCAAGCGGTTGTGCATCAACCTCTTGTATTCTAACGCGCCCCCGACATCCGGCAAGGGCCAGTAAACCAAAGGGCGGTCTTGCATCGGTGCATCGTTTCAGGCAGGGTTGCGCGCTCCGGGAAGCGGTTTTTGCGCAGCTCCCGCCGCGCCCATTCGTCGTTTCACGCACGCTCGGCACGCAGCGTGCGCGAAATGATCGGTCTCCCTGCGTGCTCGGCCCGCGCCTGCCATGCTCGAAGCCAGCACGAACCGATCAATCCCTCGCCGCTGCACTCTCGCCCCGCTGAAATCCAAAGGTGCAGCCAAAATCGACGGTCAGACCCCCCTCCTCGGTAGATTACGTTTTCCGAGACGATCGGCTTCAATATGCTGACTGCTGGGCACGCCCGGTTCCCGCGAGAGGACCGATGGCGGATTGGTTGCATGCAGGAAGCGGTCTTGTCCCACCCCGTTCTCGCCTTGTTGCAAAGAAGCACTCCATGGATTACGACCCTTACTCGCCTTGCCCGTGCGGCAGCGGCAAGAAGTTCAAGTGGTGCTGCCAGCCGATCCATGCCCACATCGACAAGGCCTTTGCCCAGGAGAAAGCCGGCCAACACGATGCCGCCTTGCGGACAATGGCCCAGGTCACGGCGGAACACTCGGGCAACCCCGAGGCCTGGGGCCGTTACGCCCAGCTGCTCTTCATGAACGACCAGGTGGAGGAGGCGGAAAAGGCACTGGACAAGGCTTTTGCCATCAATCCGAATTACGCCTTCGGCTACCTGCTGCGGGGCAAGTTTCGGCAGTACGAGGGGGAGAGGGCCGGCGCGCTGCTTCTTTACCGCAAGGCCGCCCAGGCGTATGCGCCGGAGGCCCATCACGTGTTGGCGAGCCTTTACGTCGACATTGCCAGAGGCGAGCTGTCGATGAACCGTCCGGTGGCGGCGCACGCCGCGTTCAGGATTGCGCTGCGTCACGACCGGGGGTTCGAGGAAGTCAGGGAGGCGCTGGACAATCTCTTCGGCGACAAGTCAGACCTGCCGGCGTCAGCCCGGCGGGAGTACACGCTCCGTGCCCCGACAACGTCCCTTGACCCCGCTCAACGGCAGGCGTGGGAGGAGTCGTTGGAGCAGGCCTCGGCCGGCCGGCTGGCGGACGTGGCGCGCGTCTTCGAGCAACTGACAGAGCAGTTCCCCGAGGAGCCGGCAGCCTGGTACAACCTGGGGATCGCCCGGGCATGGCTGGGTGATAACCGGAGGGCCTTGGAGGCACTGGATCGCTATGTGGCGCTCGAACAGGACGAGGAAGCGGCGGCAGCGGCTTGGGCCTTGGGCGAAGTCCTCCGCCAAGGGGCTGGCATGGAGGACGACAGTGACTATCTCCAGTACCATTACGTGGTTCGGATTCGCGATCCTCAACGCTTGGAGGAGGCACTCAAGCAGCTGCACGCCGCCCACCGGTTGATGTCGCTGGAGGTAACAGCGGAAACAGGCGGCTGGGCGGCGTTGATCCTTGCGCCAACGACCCGTCTGGTAAGCGATACCTCGGCGCCCCAAATCGGTCGCCCCGGGGCCTACATTTTTATCTTCGGGGACGCAGCCCGTTTGTGGAGCCACAACCGCGAGGATCTGGACAAGATCAAGGACGAACTTCAGCAGCTGACGAGCCTCGGCTTGGCGGTCGATGGCCCGGTCCAAGTCATGTGCCGCAACTTCGCGGAAGTGGGCGCCGACTCGATGGCGATCCCGATCAAAGTCGGGGACAAATCGGAAATGGCAGCGGTGATCCGAGAGGAGGTCCGCCGGTTTTATGAGGAGACGTGGATCCATCGGCCACGGCGTTCCTTGGGGGGCGTGGCCCCGATCGACGCCGCGGGTCATGCGATCCTGAGGAAGAAGTTATTGGGAGTCATCCGCTTCCTTGAGGAATGTTCCCGGCTCGACAGACGTGGCTACGACTTGAACCGCCTCCGTCAGAAACTCGGCTTGGGCGCGGGGGCGACAGCGGGAGAGGCGGGGGTGCCGACTGACCTGTCGGCGTTGAGCGCCGCGGAACTGGCGGGGCTGGCGGTGGAATCGCTGAGCGACGAACAGCTGGAGCAGGCGTATCAGGCGGCTTTGAAGTTGGACGCCGGTGACTTGGCTGGCCATTTCGCCGCGGCCCTGACGCATCGGCCGGTCCGGCCCGAGCGGCCGGACCGCTACCCCTGGTATGCGTACCTGATCCAGCAGGCGACGGGCGAAGGAAACCTCGACAAGGCCCTCGAGTTGGTGGATGAAGGGATGCGAGTCGATTGCGAGCACAACGAAGGCCGGCGACGGAACGACTACGAGGTGCGTCGCGGCCAGCTGTTGGCCAAGCGCGGGGACCTCGCCCAAGCCCGCGAGGTCTTCGATCGCCTGATCCAACGCGTGCCGAGCGAGTTGAAGGTTTACGGCTCGGCGGCCGAGGCGCTGCTGGGGGCCCGCCATGGAGCCGGAGCACTGGTGTATGCGGAGCAGGGGTTGTCCAAAGCCCGGGAGCGAAACGATCGCGACTCCGAACAGTATTTCCTCGAGCTGCAAGCAGCGGCCCAGAAACTGGCGCGACCGTAACTCAACCGCACGGGCCGATGGGGAGACTCGTCGATGCTGGAGGGTCTGAAAATTCCGTCCTCGGGGGCCTTGGACCTGTTGGCATTGGGGGCGCTGGTCCACCGACTCGACCCTGGGATCGTGCCCTTCCGCAAGGCAACGCAATGTCAAATACATGTCAGCGGAGGCGAGTTCAACGTCGCGGCCAACCTGGCCGATTGCTTCCGCCTCAAGACCGGCATCGCCACGGCGATGGTCCGCTACCCGATCGGCGACCTGATCGCCGAACGCGTCCGGGCGATGGGGGTGCAGCCGTTTTACAAGTATTTCGAGCACGATGGCGTCACCGGGCCGAACATGGCTGCCGTCTATAGTGACCGCGGCTTCGGCGTGCGGGCGCCGGTGGTCTTCTACAACCGCTGCAACGAGGCCGCGGCCCGGCTTCAACCGGGCGATTTCGACTGGCGAGCGATCTTCGCCAATGGGGTCCGCTGGTTCCACAGCGGGGCGATCTTTGCCTCGCTGTCGCCGACCACCTCGGAGTTGATCATTGAGGCGATGCAGGCAGCCAAAGCGGCAGGGGCGGTGGTGTCGTTCGACCTCAATTTCCGCGAGAAGCTGTGGAGCGTCTCGGGCGGGCTGGCGCGAGCGCGCGAGGTGATTCGCCGGATCGTCGCCCACGTCGATGTCCTGCTGGGCAACGAGGAAGAGTTGCAAAAGGCCCTCGGCATCGCCGGGCCGGAGGTGACCGCTGCCTCGAAACTCGATCCGAGTGCCTTTTTCGGCATGATCGACCAGGTGGTCGCGCAATTCCCGCAGATCCGGATTGTGGCCACAACGCTGCGGGAGGTCCATTCGACCAATCGCCACAGCTGGGGGGCAGTCGCCTGGATCACCGGGCATACCCGCGAGGCGCCGACGTGCGAGTTGGACGTGTTCGATCGCGTCGGCGGCGGCGACGGCTTCGCAGCAGGGTTCATCTACGGGCTGCTGACCGGCGAACCGCCGGACGAGGCCCTCAAGCTCGGCTGGGCACACGGCGCCCTGCTGACGACCTTCCCCGGCGACACGACCATGGCCACCCTGGAGCAGGTGCGGGCCTTCGCCCGGGGAGGTTCGGCCCGCATCCAGCGTTGACCAGGCCTGCCGTCATCGCCGGGGACGGTCGGCGGCCCAGCCGGGCCGCCGACCCATTGGCACCCTGGCGGTCAGACCTTCGGCTCCCATCCCGGCCGGTACTCGCGCCCCAGCAGGGCCACGGCCTCCTTGTCGTTGAGGATAGTCTGCGTCGTCGGATCCAGGGTCAAGGTGCGACCCAGGCGGTAGGCGATGTTGCCCAGATGGCAAAGGAGGGTTCCCTTCTGGCCTTCTTCGATGTCGGAGTGGGGGCGTTTGCCGTTGCGGATGCAGTCGAAGAAGTTTTCAAAGTGGACCCGGTCGCCGCCCGAGCCCGTCGCCTTGGCGAAGCCATCGCCTTTGAAGCGGTCGATTTCGACGCCTTTGGGATCGAAGATGCGATACATGCCGCCGCCGCTCAGGGCCAGGGCACCATTGTCGCCGTAGAAGGTGACGAAGGCGAGGTTGTCGGCAGGCCGCGGGTGGCAGCTGCTGCCATCCCAGATGAGGACCTTGTCGCCGAAATCGAAGGTGGCCACGGCGGTGTCGGGGGTCTCCTGATCGTCTTTGAAGTGATACCGGCCGCCGCCGCAGGTCACGCGGATCGGGCAGTCGCCGACCCCTGTCCCCCAGCGGGCGAGGTCCAGGGCGTGGATGCCGTTGTTGGCCAACTCGCCACCGCCCCAGTGCCAGCGCCAGTGCCAGTTATAGTGAACGATGTTGTCCAGGTACGGCCGCTCCGGGGCGGGGCCTTGCCACAGGGCGTAGTCGAGTTCCTTCGGCACCGGGACCGGCTTGCCGATGCCGATCGACGGCCGACGGTTGTGGTACCAGCAGCGGGCCGAGCGGACGGTGCCGATGACGCCGCTCTTGAGCTTGTCCATCGCTTCAATGACCGCCGGCCAGCTGCGGCGCTGATTACCCATTTGGCAGACCTTGCCGGTCTTCCGTGCCGTGGCCACCAGCCAGCGGGCCTCCTGAATGTTGTGACTCCCCGGCTTTTCGACGTAGACGTGCTTGCCGGCCTGCATGGCGAGGATGGCTGCCGGCGCATGCCAGTGGTTCGGAGCGGCGATGGTCAATGCGTCCACGTTGCGGTCGTCGAGGATCTTGCGAAAATCCTTGACGGCTTGGGGGGTCTTCCCCGAAGAGTTGCCGCTGGTGCCAACCGTGGCCAGTGCCCGGCTGAGCCGACGATCGTCCACGTCGCAAACGTAGGCGACCTCGACGTGGGGCAAGGCCAAGCAGGCGCGGAGGTGGTCCAGTCCGCGGCCCAGGCCCATGACGCCCACCACGATTTTCTTGCTGGCGGCATCGGCGGCCCGCAGGAATGCCGGCGCGGTTAATCCCGCCAGCCACGCGGAGCCGTGACCCAGAAAATGTCGGCGGTTCATCTGCTCGCTGTCGCGTCGGTCGTCGCGCATCATGGTGGAAACCCTCGAGGGAAACGGCACGAGGCAGGCCAAATGGTAGGAAGTACTGGGATTCGAGGTTGCGGCAGAGGCCGCGGACCGCAGCCAAGCCGCGGCCCGGGAGGTGGTCCGCTTTCGCTTTGGGCTTCCTGTCCGCAACCGATCCACCCACAACGTTAGCTTATTCTCCCACGACTCGCAATCGAAAAGCGGATCGGCCGTGCCTCTTGAATCTCTGGCGTCGCGGGGAGCTGCGGAGTCGCGAGCAGGGAGGCCGAGCGGGATCGATTGATCGATTCACACTCGCG
>JANWYO010000135.1 GCA_025055215.1 Gemmataceae bacterium | reverse complement strand
CTCCCCCCGGCCCGCCGGATTCCCGGGCGGCGGCCCGCCCGGCGGGCGGGCCGCCGCCGCTGCTGCTCCGAGCGGCACGCGGCGAAGTCGTGGAACGGCCGCCCGTCTGGGCCATGCGGCAGGCGGGCCGATGGGACCCGGAATTCAACCGCCTAAGGGCCGGCCTGACCTTCTACGAGTTTTCGGAGGACGTCGAACGCGCCGCAGAAGCGTCGCTGTTGCCGCGCCGCTTCGGCGTCGATGCCATCATCCTCTTTTACGACATCACCACCCTGGCCGTGGCCATGGGACTGCCGTTCGTCCTTGAGCCGTCCCGGGGGCCGGTACCCCAACGGCCGATCCGATCGGCCGCCGATGTCGAACGGCTCGATCCCCAACCCGATCCGGCGCGGTTTGCTCACGTGGTGGAGCTGCTGGGACGGGTGCGGGCCGAGTTGCGGGGTGAGTTGCCGGTGATCGTCTTTGCTGGGGCGCCGTTTACCCTGGCGACCTACTGCATTGGCACCGGCAAGGAATTGGCCGCCACCCGGACCTTTGCCGCCGAGCAGCCGCGAACTTGGGAGGCCTTGCTGGATCGGCTGACGGCGGCGACGATTCATTTTCTCGCCACCTTGGTGCGGAACGGGGCCGACGTCTATCAACTTTTCGACTCGTGGGCCGGCGCGCTGACGCCGGCCGAGTATGAGCGTTGGGCGCAACGCTACCAGTGCGCGGTGTTCCAGGCAGTGGCCGAGGTGCCGCGGATCCTGTTCGTCAAGGAATGTCCGTACCTGGAGGCCATGACGGCCAGCGGTGCCGACGTCATCAGCCTGGGCGTGCGGCACGACTTGGCGGCGGCACGGCGGGCTTATCCGCACCTGTGTTTTCAAGGAAATGTGGACGAGGCCCTGCTGCGCCATGCTACGCCGGACGTGGTGGCCGAGGCGACGCGCCGCTGCGTGGCCGCCGGCGGCGGCCGGCGGCACATCGTGAACCTCAACCACGGGATGGACCGCACGGCTACGGTGGCCAATTTCCAGGCCTACGTGCAGGCCGTCCGCGGAGGCTGAAGGCGTGCGGATCTTGCCCGGCGAACGGAGCGTTGCGGATCAGGTTAAGGAGCGATCGTCCACCCCGGCGGAGGGCGCCGGCAAGGGCCGATAATGGAGTCGCAAGGCCCAAAGATACTGCCCCAGGACACCCAGGGCGTATCCCCAGAAGAGCACGACCAACGCCAGCTCTTGGAACAGGATGAGCACGAACGCCGCCACCAGGAGTTGCACCAGGTGGTTGAAATGGCGGCGGCCGCGGAGGACCTGGTTAGTCAGGTGCGGGTACGACACCTGCGACACCATGAGGAGGGCCAGCAACATGGCCCCCAGGGTGGCCCAGGCCTCAATGACGCGCTGCACCAGGAGCGGATCGAGTTCAGTCCAGCGGTTGGTCAGCTCGCCGCGCAGCACGGCGAGTGAGGCGATGCAACCAGCGGCCCCCGGCGACGGCAAACCTTGAAAACTCTTATGGCTGGCCGCGTCGGGCGTATTCTGAACATTGAAGCGGGCGAGGCGGAGCAGGGTGCAGACCAGGTACAGGGTCGCGACGACCGCCAAGGCGCGGTGCAGGTTGGGCCGGTCCCAGTCCGGCCCAAGGCGCATGAGCAGGAACGCCGGGGCGGCCCCGAAGCTGACAGCGTCGCACAGGCTGTCGAGTTCGCCGCCGAACGCGCTGGCCGTCTTCGACAGCCGGGCGACGGAGCCGTCCAGCACGTCGAAGACCATCGCCGCGATGAGGAGCCAACCGCTGAGGGAGAAGAAGTGTTGCGTCTGGGGCGTGCCGTCGATCTTACTGGCGTAGGCGATGGCGGCGAAACCACAGACAGCATTGCCGAGCGTCAACAGCGTCGGAATGATGCCGATCTTGTTCACGGGACGCCCTGCTTCTCGGAGACCGCGCACCGACTCGTGTTCCAGGATGCAACCTAACACAACGTTCGCGGCAACACCATAGCTGCCGCAACCGTGGTGGCCGGGTTAACGCCTGGCCACCACCCGGGGCGACGGCTTCCCTCGGCCGCCGCAGCCTCAGTAGCGGTAGGTGTCGGGCTTGTACGGTCCGTCGATGTTGACGCCGATGTAGGCCGCCTGCTTCGGCGTCAGCCGGGTCAACTTGGCGCCCAGCTGCTCCAGGTGCAGCCGGGCGACTTCCTCGTCGAGCTCCTTGGGGAGGAGGTAGACTTTTTTCTCCAGGGTCTTGTGGTCTTTCCAGAGCTTCATTTGGGCCAGGGTCTGGTTGCTGAACGAGTTGCTCATGACGAAGCTCGGATGGCCGGTGGCGCAGCCGAGGTTGACCAACCGTCCCTTGGCCAAGACGATGAGGCGTTTGCCGTTGGGCCAGATGACGTGGTGGACCGGGATCTTCTCCTGGATCGGTTCCCAGACCAGGTCGCTGAGGGCGGAGATCTGGATTTCGCTGTCGAAGTGACCGATGTTGCACACGATGGCGTTGTGCTTCATCTGGTCCATGTGTTCCCGGGTGATGACGTCGATGTTGCCGGTGGCGGTGACGAAGATGTCACCGAATTTGCACGCGTCGTCCATGGTGACGACCTGGTAGCCCTCCATGCAGGCCTGGAGGGCGCAGATGGGGTCGATTTCCGTGACGAAGACCGTGGCTCCGGCACCGCGGAAGGCCTGGGCACAGCCCTTGCCGACGTCGCCGTAGCCGCAGACGACCGCCTTCTTGCCGCTGATCATGACGTCGGTGGCCCGTTTGATGCCGTCGATGAGGCTTTCCCGACAGCCGTAGAGGTTGTCGAATTTGCTCTTGGTCACACAGTCGTTGACGTTGATGGCCGGGAACATCAGCTTTCCTTCGGCGGCGTACTTGTAGAGCCGCTTGACCCCGGTGGTGGTTTCCTCACTGACGCCCACGATGTGTCGGGCGGTGCTGCTGTAGAAGTCGGGCCGGGCTTTCAAGGTGCGTTTGATGGACGCCAGGAGGATTTTTTCTTCTTCGGAACTCGGTGGTCGGTCGAGGAGGCTGGGGTCTTTTTCGGCGTCGCAGCCGAGGTGGAGCAGGAGGGTGGCGTCGCCGCCGTCGTCGAGGATCAGGTTGGGGGAGCCGCCGTCGTGCCATTGGAGGATGCGGTGGGTGAAGTCCCAATATTCCTCGAGGGTTTCCCCCTTTTTGGCGAAGACCGGGACGCCGGCGGCGGCCATGGCCGCCGCCGCGTGGTCCTGCGTCGAGAAGATATTGCAGCTGGCCCACCGCACTTCGGCCCCCAAGGCCCGCAGCGTCTCAATCAGCACCGCTGTCTGGATCGTCATGTGCAGGCTGCCGGCGATCCGTGCCCCCTGGAGCGGCTGGCTGGGCGCGTATTTGCGGCGAATGGCCATCAGGCCCGGCATCTCGTGCTCGGCAATGGCGATCTCTTTGCGGCCCCACTCCGCCAGCGACAGATCGGCCACGACAAAATCGTCCCGCGGCGCCGCGGCGGCTTTGGCGGGTGCCTCCTTGACAGCAATGCCCATCGGTCGTTCTCCTCGACATGGACCCGGGTCTTGAGCCTCCGGTTCGTTTTCGCCAGAACATCGGTGCGGAACCGGCTGGGTTGCCTTAACATTAGCAAAAGGGTCACACACCGCCAACAGACGGTTTGTTGGTTCGCGGTTCGCCACAAAAGGCGGCGATTGTTGGCTTCACGGTGGGAGGGGCGAGATGGCTGCCGGTGCCGATGCCGCTGGCCTGTACGAGCGTCTGGCGGAATGGGAACATGCACGGGGAGCGGAACGGCTTCGCGATCGCTACCTGCTCTTGGCCGCCGATGCCGCCTTGACCGGCGGCCGGCCTGCGGAAGCGGAACGTCTGCGACGTCGGCTGTTGGAGCTGAATCCGCACCATCTGTTGCGTCCGTTTGCCACGTTTGCTGAGGCGGTCGAGTCACCGGACGTCGGCGCTTACCTGGCGGAACTGCGTCAGTCGTGCCCGCCGCAAGAGGCCGAACGTTTGCTCGACGAGAAGTCGGCGAGTGGTGCCGGGACATTGCCGCATCGGCCGTCGCCGCCGGGGCGGTGGGGGCCTTCCGGCCCCAACCGCCCGGGCCACGCTCGAGCCTCTTGGTCCCCCGAGAACTCACGCCCACCAAGCGACGTGCCTTCCCTTGCCGATGGCGTGCACCCGTTCCCACAGCGGCAGGTGCCTCGCGAGCCGGCGAGCGGTGACCCTCTTGGAATCGGCTGGGTCCTTTTTGCCGTGGTACTGCTCGCGGCAATTGCTGGCACCATCCACGTCTTCGCGGGGCCGTGGCTTTGGAGGTAAAACTGCCGGGTTAAGGCTGCTGCCAGGGCCACGCTGATCCGCGCGGCCGCCTCGCGGGCGCCATGCAACCGGCGTCGCTGACGTTTCAGTGGTCGGCCGCGTCGCTTGAGGCTGGGTCGGCTTCACTGCTAAGTGGCGCGGCGGGCTGGTGAGCTACGGGGCGGGCCTGGGCCGGCCGCGAAGCGGCCGGCCCAGCCGCCGACGGTACCACCGCCGACTCGATCGCGCCGACCCCACCGACCGGAACGGCCGGCCCTTTCCCCTCGTTTCGGCAAAAGATCACGGCGACCGCCATCACCAGGCCAACACCCAGCACCAAGCCGATCTTGGCATCGTTGGGCATGCGCATCACTCCCTGTCACCTTCCGAAGGGACGCGCGGACGAAAGACTCCCCGGACGTGCCGCTGTCTCTCAACTATCCCTCGCAGCGAGTCTGGGGGAAGAAACCGGCAACGATTTTTGCTCGGCCCGGGGCCGCGGCCGACCCCCCTCGGCGGTACCAGGCGCCCAAGTTGCCCGATCGGGCCTGTACGCACCCTTGGGCGCTCTTGCCGGACCCGTCTGAACAGACCCTAGCAAGGAAGTCGGCCGAGGAGGTTGACCATTTCGATCGCCGCGACAGCGGCGTCGTACCCCTTGTTGCCCGACTTGCCGCCGGCCCGATTCAGGGCCTGCTCAAGATTGTCGCAGGTGAGGATGCCGAAGATGACGGGAAGTCCGCTGGCCAGACTCGCTTGCGCGATGCCGTGGGCCGCCCCCGACGCCACGAAGTCGTAATGATCGGTCTCGCCCTTGATGATCGCCCCCAGGCAGATGACGGCAGCATAGCGACGGCTTTCGGCCAGGCGCTTGGCGATCAGGGGAATTTCGAACGAGCCTGGCACCCAGACCAGATCGATGGCATCGTCCGGGACCCCGTGGCGCTTCAGGCCCGACCGCGCCCCGGCTACCAGCTGCTCGACCACCACTTGGTTGAACCGCGCCGCTACCAGGGCGAATCGGCCAACCGGCGGCGTGAGGTCCCCGTCGAAGGTGGTCATGAGTCTCGTGTGCCTTGGTTCGTTGCGGAGGGGATCCGGCCCAAAACAATGTCGGACCGGCCCTTCTTCGGCGCCGGTCCGACACGGTGAATTTCCGACGCTTGGACGCCGCCGCCTGCCTCAGCCGACCAGCTGGCGGATCGGCTTGCCTTCCGGCACCAATTCGATGGGCCGGCCGTCCTGGGCGCGATACCACGTGTGCAGCGGCACCCCGAGGGCGTAGTAAATGGTAGCGGCCAAGTCCTGCGGCGTCACCGGGCTGTCGATGACAAACTCACCCAGGGCGTTGGTGGCCCCGACCACCTCGCCGACCCGCACGCCACCGCCTCCCATGGTCGCTACTCCAGCAGTTGCCCAATGGTCGCGGCCAGCCGAGGGGTTGATCTTAGGAGTTCGGCCAAAGTCACCAAACCAGACGACCAGCGTGCTTTCCAACATGCCGCGGTCGTACAGGTCCTGGAGCAGGGCCGCGTAGGCCCGGTCCAGGCGCGGCAACAGCCGATCCTTCAAGCTGCGGAAATTGTTCTGGTGCGTGTCCCAACCTCCGTCCGTCACGGTGACGAAGTGGACGCCCGCCTCGATCAGCCGCCGCGCCAACAGGCACGATTGACCCAGGGTGTTTCGCCCATAAGCGTCGCGGACGCGGTCCGGCTCCTGCTCGATGTCGAAGGCCCGCTTGGCCAGGGGCGACGTGATCAGGCTGTGGGCCTTCTCGTAAAACGCATCCCGGGCCCGAACCGCCTGGGCACGCTCTTCGACCATGCTCTGGTAGCGGTCGAGATCGCTGAGCATGGCGTAACGCCGTTCCATGCGCCGCCGTTCGGCCTCGCCGGGGAGGCTAAGGTCCCGCACCTGGAACTTGGGACTGTTCGGGTCGTCGGCAACCTCGAACGGGTTGTACTCATCGCCGAGGAAACCGGCGATGCCGCCGTTGAACCGCCGATCGATGTTCCGCCCCAGCTGGACGAACGGGAACATGCCATTCCGATAGCCCCGCTCCTTGGCGATCACCGAGCCGTAGCAGGGGAACGGCAACGACGGGTTGAACTTGTGGCCCGACATCATGAGATGGTCGGCGACACCGTGGCTGCCGTTCTTCGGATCGTGGCCGCGAATCAAACTGAACTTGTCGTTCTGTTGGGCCAGCAGCGGCAGGTGCTCGCTGAAGCGGATGCCCGGAAGCCGGGTGGGAATCGTCTGGAACTCACCGCGGATTTCCACGGGAGCTTCCGGCTTCGGGTCGAAGGTGTCGATGTGGCTGGGGCCACCCTGCATCCATAGCAGGATGCAGCTGACGTCCTTGACCGGCTTGCCTTCGGCCGCGGCCAGATGCCGCCAGCGCAAATAGCCCGGCAAGGACAATCCAAGGGCCGACAAGCCACCGATCCGCAGGAATTGCCGGCGGGAAATGCCGGTGCAGTCAGTGGTCTTTCCGAGGGTTACGTCGAGCATGGCGCTCCACTCCAAGCAAGGCGGGACAATGTGGTGGGAGGGGCGATAAAATGCCCTGACTAATAGCCTGACGGGGCTTTTCGGCAAAGTCAATAGAAAACTGAAATTTCTTTGGCCGCTTGGCCGCGGCTCCACTGCGCCCCGCGGCGACGATTCGCCACGGTTAATGCCCACCAGGCTAAACCTGGTCGCCTTCCGTGGAGGTGCGGCCGGCCCCGGCCGCCCCACCCGTCTGGCCCCACACCCAGCCGCTGATCTCCGGCATGTCGTCGCCGTGTTCGACGATGTATTGCTTGTGTTCGATCAACTTTTCCTGCACCGCCTGCTTGATATACGCCGCCTTGGCCCCCAGCTGGGGCAGCCGATCGACCACGTCCTCGACCAGGTGGAAGCGATCCAGGTCGTTGAGGACGACCATGTCGAACGGGGTTGTGGTGGTGCCCTCCTCCTTGTAGCCGCGAACGTGCAGGTTCTTGTGATTGGTCCGGCGGTACGTCAAGCGATGGATCAGCCACGGGTAGCCGTGGAAGGCGAAGATGATCGGCTTGTCTTTGGTGAACAAGGCGTCGAAGTCCCGGTCGGACAGGCCATGCGGGTGTTCACTGGGGGGCTGGAGTTTCATGAGGTTGACGACGTTGACGACGCGGACTTTCAGCTCGGGGAGATAACGGCGGAGGAGGTCGACGGCGGCCAGCGTCTCCAGCGTCGGCACGTCGCCGCAGCATGCCATGACGACATCCGGGTCGCTCCCTTTGTCGTTGCTGGCCCATTCCCAGATGCCCAGGCCCATCGTGCAGTGTTTGATCGCCTGGTCCATCGTCAGCCACTGCGGCGCCGGCTGCTTCCCGGCAATGATGACATTGACGTAGTTCCGACTCTTGAGGCAGTGGTTGGTGACACTCAACAGGCAGTTGGCGTCCGGCGGCAGGTAAACGCGGATGATTTCCGCCTTCTTGTTGACGACGTGGTCGATGAAGCCTGGATCCTGATGGCTGAAGCCGTTGTGGTCCTGTCGCCAGACATGGGAGCTGAGCAGGTAGTTCAGCGAGGCGATGGGCCGCCGCCAGGGGATCTGGTTGCACACCTTGAGCCACTTGGCGTGCTGGTTGAACATGGAATCGACGATGTGGATGAATGCTTCGTAACAGCTGAAGAAGCCATGCCGACCGGTCAGGAGGTAACCTTCGAGCCAGCCTTGGCATTGGTGTTCGCTGAGGACTTCCATGACTCGGCCCTCGGGGCTGAGGTGATCGTCTTCGGGGAGGATGTCGGCCATCCAGCAGCGCGGGGTGACGTCGAGGATGTCTTGCCAGCGGTTGGAGTTGTTCTCGTCGGGGCTGAAGATGCGGAAGTTGCGCTGGTCGAGGTTGGCTTTCATGACGTCGCGGAGGAAGCGACCCATGACGCGGGTCGCCTCGGCTTGCACCGCTCCGGGTCGCGGCACCTCCACGGCGTAATCGCGGAAGTCGGGCAGCCGCAGGTCGCGGAGCAGGACGCCGCCGTTGGCGTGGGGATTGGCGCTCATGCGGCGCTGGCCCGTCGGGGCCAGCGCCGCCAGTTCCGGCCGCAGCCGACCACGGGCGTCAAACAGCTCCTCTGGGCGATAGCTCTTCATCCACTGTTCGAGGATGCGGATGTGCTCCGGCCCGTCCATCTCGCCCATTGGCACCTGATGCGCCCGCCAGTAGTCTTCGCACTTCTTGCCGTCGATGTAAGCCGGGCACGTCCAGCCCTTAGGCGTCCGCAGGACAATCATCGGCCAAGTGGGGCGGTGGACGCGGCCTTGCTCGCGCGCCTCGGCCCAGATGCGGCGGATGCCAGCCACGCAGGCATCCATCGCGGCGGCCAACTGCTGATGGACGGCTTCCGGCTCCCGCCCCTCGACGAAGTACGGCTCATAGCCCAACCCCTCGAAATACTTCCGCAGTTCGTCGGGCGGGATGCGGGCCAGCAGGCACGGGTTGGCGATCTTGTAGCCGTTCAGGTGCAGGATGGGGAGGACGGCGCCATCGCGGGCCGGGTTGAGGAACTTGTTGCCGTGCCAGCTGGTGGCCAGCGGACCGGTCTCCGCTTCACCGTCGCCCACCACGCAAGCGACGATCAGGTCCGGGTTATCGAAGGCAGCCCCGAAGGCATGGCTTAAGGCGTAGCCCAGTTCACCGCCCTCGTGGATGGAGCCGGGGGTCTCGGGGGCCACGTGCGACGGAATGCCGCCGGGGAAGCTGAACTGCTTAAACAACCGCTTCATACCGGCCTCGTCCTGGCTCACCTGGGGGTAGATTTCGCTGTAGGTGCCTTCGAGGTAAGCGTGGGCGACCATCGACGGCCCGCCGTGGCCTGGCCCAATGACGTAAATCATGTTCAGGTCGTCTCGCTTAATCACCCGATTGAGGTGCACGCAGATCAGGTTCAAGCCCGGCGAGGTTCCCCAATGGCCCAGCAGACGCGACTTGATGTGCTCGCGGCGGAGCGGTTCCCGGAGGAGGGGGTTGTCGAGGAGGTAAATCTGGCCCACGCAGAGATAATTGAGGGCGCGCCAATAAGCATCCATTTTGCGGAGTTCATCGGCGGACAAAGGCCCGAACGTCGGCCGAGAGGTCGCCTCGGCCTGGGGATCGTTGGCGGTCATCGTGGCGGTCCTCCTCGAAAGCTGCCTCTGAGGCCGGCCGCGGCCAGGTGCCCGGCGGCCGGCGGGCGGGGCCCTCCGGCGATGGCTTAGAAACGCGGCCGCTGGCGTTCAAGCCAGCCGCGCG
>JANWYO010000132.1 GCA_025055215.1 Gemmataceae bacterium | reverse complement strand
TTTTGGGGTTTCGCCGACAAACGGTTTCGCCGACACGCTCTCAACGCAATTCGCGCGGTCGCCCCATAGGCCGCCGGGACGCCTAAGTCCCCCTCCGGGCTTACTCCCCCGAACCAAAGCCAGGACCGCTTCGCGGACCGCTTCCGCAACGCCGGCCAAGCTTCGAGCAGCCGGACCAGCTCCGGACCGACAACCGCCGGAGCGGCAGAAAATGCGCCGCTTTTTGCGCCACCCAAAAGCGAAAACCCCGAATTTCCCGAGAGATTTTCCGTGAGTTCGACTCCCTCCGGGCGTATACCTCGAGCGAGATCATGAGATCGACCAGCGGAAGTGGGGTCGGACTTCGGGATTGACGATCTGCTCAGCTGGCCACTGGCCGCGGCTGAGGGCGACGATGGCGCTGGCCGCCGAATGGGCCATTTCGTCGCGCGATTGCAGGTCCACGCCCGCGGCATGCGGGGTCACCAACACGTTCTCCAGGGCCAAGAGCGGATGATCGGCCGGTGGGGGTTCCTCCTCGAACACATCGAGGGCCGCTCCGGCAATCCACCCCGCCTGCAATGCCTGTAGCAGGTCGGCCTCGTTCACCAGACCACCTCGGGCCGTGTTGACCAGAAAGGCCGTGGGCTTCATCAGGCCGAGGGTCCGTCGATTGATGAGGTAGCGGGATTCAGGGGTCAACGGCACGTGCAGCGACACGAAATCGGACTCGGCCAGGAGCGTTTCCAGGGAGACCAGGCGGATGCCGTGCTCGGCGACAAATGAGTGGTCGGGGTACGGCTCGTAAGCCAACAGGGGCATGGCGAAGGCTTTGGCGCGGAGGGCGACGGCCTTGCCGATTCGGCCGAGACCGACAATGCCGAGGGTTCGACCGCGGACGGGAAGGTTGGCGCGGCGTTCCCAGCGGCCAGCCTTGAGGGCGTTGTGCTGGCTGGGAAGGTTTTTGGCCAAGCCGAGGATGAGAGCGAAGGTGTGCTCGGCGACGGCGTCCTGGTTGGTGCCAGGGGCGATGGTGACGGCCACGCCGTGGGCGGTGGCAGCGGCCACGTCCACGGCGTCGTAGCCGACGCCGGCCCGGGCGATGACTCGGAGCTGGGGATGGGCGGCGATCACGGCAGCCGTGTACGGCTCGGAACCAGCAATCACGGCGGGGATGCCGCGCAGGGCCTCGAGCAATTCTGCCTCGGTCAGCTGGGCCTGTTTAGCGGGATAGACCGGCTCGAAGCCGCCGGCCCGCAACACGTCCAGGAATGACGCCTTGATGCCCGCCAGAGGGGCCGGAGCAATCAACACCGGTTGCATGGGTGGGATTCTACAGGTACGACCGCAGTCATTTGCCGGATGGCCCGTGCTCGCGGCGTTCGGCCCACGCCGAACGCCGCCAAAGCTGGGGTCGATCTCTCAATGATTATAGAAGCTACAACGAGACGACCATGTGTCGGTCGGGCAGGGTCACGCGCAGGCGCATCACCCAGGTGCTCATCTCCGCCTCTTTCTGCCGAAGGATCGCCTCGGCTTCGTCATGACGGACGGGCACCAAGCGAAGGGCATCCCCTGGCCGCAGCTGCCCCAGTTTGTCGAGGTCGGCGGTGATGACCTGCGCGATTTTGGGATAGCCGCCGATCGTTTGCCCATCGACGCCCAGGATGATGCACTGACCCTCGTGAGTCACCTGGACCGATCCGGGACAGACTGGCTCGGAAACCAACTCACGGCCCGAGACGGTCAACGGTTGGCCACGCAACCTCAGCCCCATGCGATTACTCGCAGGCGTGACGGTGAACTGCTGTTGGTGCAGCTCGTCGAGGCGGAACCAATCGGCTTGTGGGCCGGGGAGGCAGCGTAAGGTGCCCGGCTCGCGGTCCCAGGTGAAGCGGGGACGGATGAAGCGTGTCGGGAGGGTGCTGGGAGGGGCGTGTAAGACGTCGCCGGCGGTCAGTGGTGTCAGAGCGGAGCGGCTGCCGAGGACTAGAGGCGTGGCGAAGCCACCAGGGACGCAGAGGTAGGCCCGCAGTCCCGAGGCGACGCCGCCGACGCGGATGCGTTCCCCCGGTTGCAGGTTGAAGGTAGTGCCGAGACGGAGCGTCTGCCGGCTGCTGGCGAGTGCGAAGGACGCCCCGTAGACGACCCCTGCCAGGGGGCAAAGCACTTCGAGGTGTGGCCCGGTAAGGCTGATTTCCAGGGCGGTTGTATTTGGCGGGTTGCCGACCAGGGCGTTGCCGAGGACCAGCGCGTGCCGGTCGGCGGCCCCGCCGACCGGCACGCCGAGGCTGCGAGCCCCCGGTCGGCCGAAATCGACTACAAGACTCTGCCAGCCCGGTTCCAGGACGCGCAGGGCCGGGACCGCTTGAACCGCCAAAGCCGGGCCATCGGCCACGTTCAGCCCCCCGGAGCAGTAAACGGACGAATCGCGACGCCGTGGTGCGTCAACGCCGATCGCAGTTCCCGGACAAAGGTCACGGCCTGCGGATTGTCGCCGTGGACGCAGATCGTTCGCACGCCGCGTCCCAGCAACCAGATCGCTTGTCTCACGGCTTCCTCGGGGTGATCGATGATCGCCCCCGGCTCGGAACGGGGAACCAGGGAGCCGTCGGCGCGGTAGCGGCGGTCGGCGAACCCTTCGGGGACGAAGCCACATCGACCCGTGCTGAGTTGCTCCAACACCGACCCCGGCAGGCCCAACAGGGGCAAGCCGAACAACTCGCCAACGGCCACCAACGGCCGGGCGTAAGTGGCATCGCGGTTCGCCATGTTGTACAAAGCCCCGTGCGGTTTGATGTAACGAATCGTCGCGCCGACCGAGCGAGCCAGGGCCGTCAAGGCCCCGACTTGGTAGACAACATCGTCGAAAACTTCCTGTTCGCTGCGGGCCAGCTCCCGTCGGCCGAAATGCGCGCGATCGAAGAAGCCGGGATGCGCGCCCACCTGGACGCCGTGCCGCGCTGCCAGGCGGAGCGTGGCTGCCGCCGTGACGGCGTCCCCCGCATGGGCGCCGCACGCCACGTTGGCCGACGTGATCAGCGGGATCAGCTCGGCGTCAAAGCCGGCACCTTCGCCCAGGTCGCAATTCAGGTCGATGTCCACGACGCGCTCCCCGGTGGCTCGCCGTTGGGGATTGGCCAATCCCCAGCGGCGTGGCACGACGATTTCGCCATCTCGGTGGGTTCGAGCAAGAAGAGGCAGAATTCCCGATTCGCCTTGACGCCCACCGGAACACCTCCGAATGATAGTGCGGCCGACCCCACCCGGGGAGGGCCAGCAGCCGATACCACCAGGGAGGGCCTTTCGCCGGGACATCGGGTAGAGAACGCAGTATGACCGGTCTCTTTGCCAGACTCGGATTTCTCCTGGTGATCGGTGGCGGCCCGGTAAAGACCGATTTCGCGCAAGTCTTTCCCGTTCCCAAAATTCCCGGCTTGACCGAACGTTCCCCCGGGCAGACGCGGGCCGTGCTTCTGCTGCACGGCCTGCGACCGCACGTGTTCCGGGAGGCCGACGTCGCCCAGCCTGGTTTTCAAGACTGGCAGCAACCCGGGTGTACGCTCGTCAAGGCGCTGTCAGCGGTGGCCGACGTGTATGCCTCCGCCTACGGCCGGAACGCCACGGTCGAGGACGTGGCGCATACGAAGGCATTGCGGGAAGCGGTGGGACGGCTTGTGGACTTGGGTTATCAGGAAGTCATCCTGGTGGGCCACAGCGCCGGGGGCTTGATCGCCCGGCAGCTGGTGGAAGACTATCCTGACTTGGGCGTCACCAAGGTCATCCAGGTCTGTCCACCGAACGGGGATCGGCCTGGGGCAAGGTGCGGATTGGTGTGGAACCGAGTCAATTGTCGTTTCTGGAATCGTTGACCAAGGAGGGCCGCGAGCAGAGCGTCAAAGAGCGTGCCGGCAAGAACGTGCCGTCGCACGTCGAGTTTGTCTGCGTGGTGGGCAATGGCGCCGGCGTCGGCGACGGCGTGGTCCATTGCCGCAGTCAATGGACGGAAGACTTGCAGCGGCAGGGGATCCCGGCGGTCGCTTTGAGCGTGAGCCATTTCATGGCCATGCGCAGCACTCAGGGCGCTGCCCTTTTGGCGGCCCTGGTTCGGGACAAGCAACCGCGCTGGGACGCAGACAAGGTAGCGGCGGTGCGGCGGGAGCTGTTGGGGCGGCGGTGAGCCCGCACCCCGCCGGCGGGCGACCGCCCGGACGTCGCCTGCCGCCATCCCTCGAGGAACCGGATACCACCGTGACCGCGATCAACCTCCTTCGCTCTCTCCGCCGCTCTACCCTTCCAGGCCCCGTGCTCGGCTTGTTCGCCGTCCTGGGTTTGTTTACCGTCCTCATCGGCCTCAAGGGAGAACTCCACAGCTTCCTCAGCTTTCGCAACCTTCAAGTCCTCGTCCACGAAGGGACCATCCCAGCGGTCGTCGCTCTGGGCATGCTCCTGATTATCATCAGCGGCGGTATCGACTTGTCGGTCGGCTCGGTGATGGCCCTGGTGACGGTGGTCACGATGCGGGTGTACAACGCCGCCTTTGACGAAACGGCCTCCGTGACCGTGGCCAGCCTCCTCGCCGTGCCCATCGGCGTGCTCACCGGCGGCCTCTGCGGCCTGGCCAACGGCCTGATCATCACGCAGCTTCGGCTGCCCCCCTTCGTGGCCACCCTTGGCATGTTGGGCATCGTCCGCGGCTTGGCCGTCTGGCTAGCCGAACGGCAACTCATCACCTTCCGCACCGGCCGGCCGACTTGGGTCGATACCTTGAACCAAGTCCATGCCGACGCCACGCTTTTCAATCCCGGTTTCTGGTCGGTCATGCTGTTGGCCGGCATCGTGGCCATCATCCTGCACGCCACCGTCCTGGGTCGCTACTGCTACGCCATTGGCTCGAACGAGGCCACGGCCCGGCTCTGCGGGGTGCGGGTGGAGCGAACCAAGGTGCTCCTGTACACCCTGGCCGGGCTTCTGACCGGATGGGCCGGCATTCTCCTCTTCGCCCACGGCACCAGTGGCGACCCCAGTGGCGCCGAGGGGCTGGAGCTGCGCGTCATCGCCGCGGTCGTCATCGGCGGGGCCGGCCTGGGCGGCGGTCAGGGAACCGTCGTCGGCACGCTGTTGGGCGTCTTGATCCTGGAAATTCTGGGCAACGGCGTCAGTATCTTCAACGTCCCGATCGAGGTGCAGCACATCCTCATCGGCGTGATCATCATTGCCAACACCGCGCTGAGTTCGCTGGCGCGGCCGCGCTGACGGATTGCCGTTCGGGAAAGGGAGCGCGCCAGTCCCTGGGGTGGCGTGCCCCGGCCCCAAAGGGGCCGGG
>JANWYO010000250.1 GCA_025055215.1 Gemmataceae bacterium | reverse complement strand
AGCAGGTCCGCCCTCCAAAACCCCCGCCAGGAGCACGCCCGGGTCGGTGTCGCTGTAACTGGGGCGAATCCCGATGCGCGGAATGTTGGAAACCACCCCATCCCGACCGCCGCCGGCCACTTTGACGTATTGCGGCCGCTCCCTGACGGTGGCCAACTCGCGGGCCACCTCTTCGACCAGGTCGGCGATCCGCCTCATGCCCGCCACGTTGATCTTGTCGGCGGTGTCGCTCGGGCGGTGGTAGTCGGTGTGCTCGCCGGTGAAGAAGAAGAGGACCGGGACCTTCTGGATGTAAAACGAGGCGTGGTCGCTCGGGCCCATGCCGCCGGGGACCTTCTTGAGCTTGAATTCGTGCTTCTTGTTCACTCGCTCGATCAACTCGTCGAAGGTCTTGGCAGTGCCGGTGCCATAGACGATGAGTTCGTCTTTGTTCGCCTCCTTACGGTCGGGGCGGAGCCTACCGACCATGTCCATGTTGATCATGGCCACGGTATCGGCCAGTGGGAAGATCGGGTGCCGGGTGTAGTATTCGGAGCCGAGCAGGCCGCTCTCTTCAGCGCTGAAGGCGATGAAGACCAGGCGACGACCTTCGCGCTTCTCGTCGGCGCCGAGGCGGCGGGCCAATTCCAGGAGCATGGTGGTGCCGGATGCATTGTCGTCGGCCCCGTAGTGGATGGCCGCCTTCTTGTCCCGGGCGAGGCTGGCGCGGCCGCCGTAGCCGAGGTGGTCGTAGTGGGCCCCGAGGATGACCGTTTCCTTGGCGAGGGGACCGGCCCCCTCAAGGACACCGACCACGTTCTTGACGGCGATTTTCGTGCGCTTGACGCTGGTGCGGATGTCGGCGGTCCAGCCGGTCAGCACGGCGCTGCGTGGCTTGAGGTCGCGGTCGATGTCTTCCTCGAGGTGCTGGAGGGTCGTGCCCAGGGTGGACTGGAGCAGGCTGTCGATGACCTCGCGGCGAACGTGCATGGCCGGGAGCTGACCGCCGCCCCCGCCGGCGGCGGTGTAGCGGAAGTCCATGAGCACGTCCCCGGTTCGGGCAGTGTCGCGGTCGTTGACGAAAAGGATGGCAGCCGGCTTGTGCAGGTTGGCATAGACCATCTTCCGTTCCAGGCCGGCGTGCTGGGCGGCCTGGTCGCTGAAGGGGGCATGAGGATTGCCGAAGCGTGGCGCCTTGCGCAAGACGACGACGATCTTGCCGGCCACGTCGATGCCCTTGTAATCGTCGTAATTCGATTCCGGGGCGGTGATGCCGTAGCCCACGAAGACCAACGGCGCCGCGGTGACCGTGCCCGAGCCGGACAGCCCCATCGGTCGGAAGTGGGTGTCCACGGCCAGCTCGATTGTTTGGCCGAGGGGCCCGTGCAGGGTCAGCCAGTTAGGCCCGTCGATCTCGGCGGGACCGTTCATGGTAAACGGCTGGAAATACGTACCGTCGGCGCCGGCGGGCTTGAGGCCCGCCCGGCGGAACTGCTCGGCGATGTAGTCGGCCGCCTTGTCAATCCCCTTGGTGCCGACGCCGCGACCCTCGCACTCGTCGGACGCCAGGAAGGTGAGGTCCTGGCGCATGCGGTTTTCGACGGCGGCGTTCTCCGCCGACACCGCCAGCCCGACCACCAATCCCCACCAGCCGATAATTCCGATGGCCCAACGCCGCAGCTGTGCCTTCATCCGGTCTACCCCCCTTGGAGAAAACGCTTGCCGAGGTTCGTCGTCTTATTTGGAGACGATCCATGTGGCTTCCGTTCACAAGCATCGGCCGTCGGCCGCTATTGTACCACCGGGGTCAGCGCTGGTGAGGGAACGGACACTCCCCGGGCGGCGCGAGCCGAGGTGTCCCTCTTTTTTGTCGGCTTAAGGGTACAACGGCGGAGAGGGATCGATCGGTTCGCGCTGGCGGGAGGCTGGGAGGCGCGTGCTGGGGACGCAGCGAGCGCGAAACGATCAATCGTCGGCACGAAACACGGAATTAGTAGGGGGCGGGGAGCAACCGCCGCTTGGGGGCGCTCAGCCCCGCCCGAAACGAGAGCTTCATCCGCGATCCGCGAGCGGGCGGTCGCTTGTGCGGCGGCACCGCGGGTCGCTATACTGCAAGATCGGCCCGGGTCGCTGGTGGATGACTGGCTGGGGAGTGCACAACATGACCCGTCTGAGCGTGGTTGGGGTCTTAGTGGCGGCGGTGGTCGTCGCGGTCAGTTTCGCCGAAGGCCCGCGTCGGCTGACCGCCGACGCGGTCCGCGACTGGCAAACCAAGTACCAGGCCGAACGGGCAGCCCTGGAGCAGGACGGGCGAAAGACCCTCTTCTCCCCCGACCTCCTGCGACGGGCCGACGAATTGGCCGAACGCGCCAGGATGGCCTTGGCCGCCGATCGGCTGGCGGAAGCCGCCAAGACCTACCGCGAAGCACGTTGGACGCTGCCGTATGTCCCCGCGGGGTTTCCGCCCCACGTGGCCCGGGTCTTCGGCAACTTCCGGCTGCGTCACTCCGACTGGATTTACGCCGTGGCGTTCAGTCCCAACGGCCGGTACCTCGCCACTGGCAGCCGCGATGGCACGGTGAAGATTTGGGACATGGACAACGGATCGGAGGTCCGCTCGTTGGCGCACGCGGAGCCGGTCCGGGCGGTGGCCTTCAGCCCCGATGGCAAGAGGGTGGCCTCGGCAGCCGGTAAAGACATCAAAATCTGGAACGCCGAGACCGGCCAGGAAGTGCACACGCTGACCGGCCATGCCGGTTTCATCACGGCCTTGAGCTACAGTCGCGACGGCCAACACCTGGCGTCGTGTGGCGAGGACCGAACCGCCCGCCTCTGGGAGGCCACCACGGGCAAACACCGGCTGACCCTTACCGGCCACAACCGCCTCGTCTACAGCGTGGCGTTCAGTCCCGACAGCAGACTCCTGGCGACGGTCGGCGGCGAAGGCAACATCCGGGTTTGGGAGGTGGACCAGGGAAGGATCCGCTTCAGCCTTCTGGTCCACGTCGGCAGCGCCTATCAGGTCGCCTTCGCTCCCGACGGCCGGGCCTTCGCCACTTGCGGCTCCGACCGGACGGCCAAGCTCTTCAGGGTGCCGGATGGCGAAAACAGCAACCCCGGCAACGGAGACCTGCGGCAGACCTACCAGGGGCACAGCGAATCGGTGACCTGCCTGGCGTTCAGCCCCGATGGCCGAACTCTCGCCACCGGCAGCCGCGACCGCAGCATCCGCCTGTGGGACGTCGGGAGTGGCCAGTCGCTGCGAACCCTCCAAGGGCACACCGAGGAGGTCACCGCCTTGGCGTTCAGCCCCGACGGGGCCCAACTCGCCTCCGTCAGCCAGGACCAGACGGCTCGGCTGTGGGACATCGAAACCCAGGATCAGCACCGCACGTTGGCCGGGCACACCGGCTACGTCTGGTCGGCGGCCTTCAGCCCCGACGGCAAACGGGTGGTCACCGCCAGCGCCGACAAGACCGTGCGGTTATGGGACGCCGACACGGGCAAAGAGGCCCACGTGCTCCGGGGGGCGCAGGCACCCGTTACCGCCGCCGTGTTCAGCCCGGATGGTCGCACCGTTGTGGCGGTGGGGGGCGACAAAATGCTCCGCTTCTGGAGCGCCACCGACGGCACGGAGCGGCGGGCCGTGGCGGCCCATCAACTCGCCATCATGGCCGTCGCCTTCAGTGGCGACGGCCAGCACATTCTGACCGGCTCCGCCGACAAGCTGCTCAAGCTCTGGGATGCCAACGGTCAGGAACTCGCGTCGCTGGCGGGTCATGGGGCGGTGGTCAGTGCGGTGGCCTTTCGACCGGACGGCCAGGAAGCAGCCAGCGGGGCTGCCGACGGGGCGATCATCCTCTGGGACCTGAAAGAGCGCAAGGCCCTGCTCCGTTTCCAGGCCCACACCCTGGGCGTGGGGGCCTTGGCTTATAGCCCCGATGGTCGGCAACTCGTCAGCTGCGGCGGCGACCACCTGATCAAGCTCTGGCAACTCGCCAGTGGCCCGCCGCCCAAAAATCAATCAGCCCCCATCCTGCGGACGATTTCCGGCCACGGTGGACCCATCAGCTCCGTCGCCTTCAGCCCCGATGGTCGCTCCCTGGCCTCGGGTGGCAGCGACCGGGTGGTGAAACTCTGGGACGCGCACACCGGGGCGGAGTTGCGTGCGTATCGCGGCCATAGCGACTGGGTCAGCTCCGTGGCGTTCAGCCCGGACGGCAAAGCGATTGTCTCGGCCAGCGTCGATAAGACGAGTCGCATCTGGGACAACGCCAGCCGCGAGGCCATCGCCGTGGCCGGGCACGCGCGTCGGGTCCAGGCGTTGGCCATCAGCCCCGATGGCCGCCTCCTCGCCTCTGGCTCGGACGACCACACCATCCGCCTGTGGGACACGGCCAGCGGGGCGGAGAAGCAGGTCCTCGTGGGCCACACCGAAGCGGTGACCGCCTTGGCGTTCAGCCCCGACGGCCAACGGCTTGTCTCGGCGGACGACCGCGGCCTGAGACTCTGGGACGTGGCCAGCGGCAAAGAGCAGCGAAGCTTCGGCCGGCCGGGGCAGGTCCCGGCGGTGGCGTTCACGGCCGACGGCCGCCGCGTCCTCGCCTGGGTTCCCGGCCCGGGTGAGGGACGGGACGCCACCAGCAGCGTCCACATCTACGACCCGGCCACCGGCGAACTCGTCGGCAACGTGGTCGATCGCGGCCGCAGTATCGGCTGCCTCGCGTTCAGCGCCGACGGCGAACTGGCAGCCATGGGCGACACCGAAGGGCTGGTGCGCCTGTGGCGCCTGGCGAAAAACGAACGCCTCCCCGGAGGCGATCTCCCCACCCATGCCGATGGCGTCTCCGACCTCGTCTTGACCCCCGACAAAAAAATGCTCATCACCGGCGGGACGGATGGCTCGGTCAAGATTTGGAACCTGGCGACCCGCACCGCGGTCAAGTCGTTCCAGGCCCACCCTGGCCGCATCCTCGCCTTCGCCATGAGTCCCGACGGCCGCACGTTCGCCACCACTGGCGCCGACCATCACGTCGTGCTGTGGAAGACGGAAACCGGCGAAGAACTCCGCCGCTGGAACATCGGCGGCGTCGTCCGCAACCTGGCCTTCGCCCCCGATGGCAAGCACATTGCCACGGCCAACGGCAACACGACGCTGTATTGGTTGGAAGTGCCGTGAGGCCGGCTCCGGACACCAGCTGGGCCGGGCGGCCCTTGCCGCCCGGCCCAGCCCCTTCTCTCCTCCCCCGCGTGCGAGGCCCCCTATGTTCGACCTTCCCGCCGTGCAAGACGCCCTGCGCCTGATGGAGAT
>JANWYO010000243.1 GCA_025055215.1 Gemmataceae bacterium | reverse complement strand
GCCTGGCCCCGGGCCAGGCGCATCAAGAGACAGCTGGCATGTGGACCGCCGAGGAGCTGATTACCCTTCTCGACCTGAAACCGCTGCCCCGGGAAGGTGGTTTCTACCGCGAAACTTACCGTTCCTCGGATTGCTGGCCCGCCGGCAGCCTGTCGCGCTTCCCGAAGGAAAAATCTGCCGCCACGGCGATCTATTACCTTTTGACACCTGACACCTTTTCCGCCCTGCACCGCTTGCCGACCGACGAAATCTTTCACTTCTACCTCGGCGATCCGGTTTCGATGCTCCAGCTCCGGCCGGACGGCACCGGCCGGATCGTCACGCTTGGACCCGAACTTCGTCGCGGCCAGCAGCTGCAAGTCGTGGTCCCCCGAGGTGTCTGGCAGGGAAGTTTCCTGGCACCCGGCGGCAAGGTCGCCCTCCTCGGCACCACGATGGCGCCAGGATTCGATTTCGACGACTACGAACCGGGCCAACGGGCCAACCTGCTCAGACAGTATCCTTTGTTCGGGGACATCATTCGGCGATTGACCCCTGATGAAGACTCGCCTTGACGCTGGCAGCCGCCGCGCCGACTGCCGGGCAATGATGGATGGAGAGCGAGTCCGGCGATACAATGCGGCCAACGAGGCCTCGACCTGGGGAAAGCGGGAGTGGATTCATGGAGCGCAAACGACCCGGCGTGGTTGTCGTCATGGCGATCCTGAACCTGGTGTTCGGGGTGCTGGGCCTGATCGGCGGCATTTGCGGCGGCGGGCTTATCGTTTTGATCCTTGGCGGCTTCAGTGCAATGGCCAAGGAAATGGACCCGCAAGAGCGTGCCGAGTTGACGGAACTCATTTCCTTGTTCGATCAATGGTCCCCATTGCTGCTGGGGCAAATCACCCTGGGGTTGGTGCTGTCCGTCGTCCTCCTCGTGGCGGGCATCGGCTTGCTCATGATGCGGCCGTGGGGACGCTGGTTGAGCATCTTCTACGCCGTGGCCGCCATCGGTTTGTCTGTCGTCGGACTGGTGGTGACTTTGACCATCGTCAACCCCGCGGTGGAAAAACTCCAGGCAGAAATGATGCGGCGAGAGGGGCGCCTGGAGCAACATAAAGGCTTCGCGGGGGTCCAACGAGTGACCAACATCATGTCGGCGGTGACGGGCAGCCTCTGTAGCATGGTCTACGCCGTGGTCTTGTTGGTCGTGATGCTGTTGCCGAGCGTGTCGGCGGCATTTGCCCCGGATGCGGAAGAACGCCCGGATCGCGATGACACATCGTGGGCCCAGTACGGCGGCCTGCGTTAACGATCATGCACCATCCCGTGGACAGTGGCGAACTCGAGGCCGGTATCCGGGCCGCGGTGGAATCATTGCGCGGCGCGACGACCGTAGCGGTGCTGACTGGTGCGGGCATTTCTGCCGAGAGCGGTTTGGCGACCTTCCGGGGAGCGGGTGGTTTATGGGAGGGCCAGCGCGTCGAGGACGTGGCTACACCATTCGCGTTTCGCCGCGACCCGGCCTTGGTCTGGCGCTTTTATCATCAACGCCGAGCCGCCCTGCGGGCGGCTCGGCCCAACCCAGGACACTACGCCTTGGCTCGGCTGGAGCGGCATTTCGGTGCTCCGCGCTTCACCCTGATTACGCAAAACGTGGACGGGCTGCACCAAGTGGCGGGCAGCGAGCGCGTCCTGGAGATTCACGGCAGCCTGCGGCGAACCCGCTGCACGCGCTGCGGCCAAGTGCGGGAGCAAGGCACGGAGCCCCTGCCGGAACTGCCGCACTGCCCGGCGTGCGGTGGCCTGTTGCGGCCGGACGTCGTCTGGTTCCACGAGCCGCTCCCGGAACGGGTGTGGGCGGAGGCGGAGTCGGCGACCACGCGCTGCTCTGTTTTCCTGGTGGTGGGTACCAGCGCGGTGGTATACCCGGCGGCGGGCCTGATCGAGACGGCACGGTTGGCGGGGGCTGTGGTGATCGAGAGCAATCTGGTTCCGTCGGCTGCCGGTCATCTGGTGGACATTGGGCTGTACGGGCCGGCGGGGCAGGTGCTGCCGCGGCTGGTAACGGAGGTTTGGGGGCCGGCCTGACGGCCGGCCCCCAACCGCCCGCAGCGCGGCGAGGCGGAGAACGGCATGGCGGCGGTCTTACTCGACGGCAAGAAAACCGCACAGGCCATCCAAGCGGAGGTCGCGGCCGGGGTCGCCGCCCTCGTGGGGGAGCGCGGTGTCCGCCCCGGCTTGGCGGCTGTCCTGGTCGGCGACAATCCCGCCAGTGAGGTCTACGTCCGCAACAAGCGCAAAGCCTGTGAGCAGGTCGGCATCCGCAGCTGGCTGCACCACCTGCCGGCCGACACGGCATCGTCCACGCTGCTAGAATTGATTCGGCAACTCAACGCGGACCCGTCCGTCCACGGCATCCTCGTGCAGCTGCCTCTGCCGCCCAAGATCGACGAGCGAGCCATCGTCCAAGCGGTGGCGCCCGTGAAGGACATCGATGGCTTCGGGCCGGAAAACCTTGGCTTGTTGGCGGCCGGTCAGCCGCGCTATCTTCCGTGTACCCCCCACGGCGTGCAGCAATTGTTGCTCCGGCACGGCATCGAGGTTGAAGGGGCGCACGTGGTGATTGTCGGCCGCAGCCTGATCGTCGGCCGGCCGCTGGCGCTGATGCTGATGCAGAAGGCAGCCGGCGCCAATGCCACCGTCACCGTGGTCCACAGCCGCAGTCGAGACCTGGCGGAGCTGACCCGCCGGGCGGACGTGGTGGTCGTGGCCATCGGGCAGGCAGGTTTCCTGAAGGCCGACATGATTCGGCCCGGGGCAGTGGTGGTCGACGTGGGGATCAATCGGCAGGCGGACGGACGGTTGGTCGGCGACGTTGATTTCGAGGGAGTGCGGCAGGTGGCGTCGGCCATCACGCCGGTGCCCGGCGGCGTGGGGCCCATGACCATCGCCATGCTCGTGCACAACACCCTGGCGGCGGCCCGGCTCCTTTGCCGGGCCGACCCCCTGGCCCGCTAGGGTCGCCGATCGGTTCGAGAGGATACAGGCACCATGAACCTCAGTGACGCCACCCGCATCGGCCTCAACCTCCTGGCCTTGCTCGGCGCGGTGTTGGCCCTTCGCCTCGGCGAGTCGGTCTTCGTGCCGACCGTCCTGGCCGTGCTCCTCGCCGCCCTCCTGTGGCCGGCGGCCACCTGGCTCAATCACCGCCTCCGGCTCCCCTGGAGCCTCGCCTGCCTGCTGGTGGTGGTCGGCCTGGTCTTCCTCAACCTCCTGGTCACCACCGGTTTTGTCATGGCGGTGACACGCATTGTGCAGCGGCTCCCCCGTCCCAACGACTTCCAGTCCCAGGCCGAGGTTTACAACATCTTCCGCCAACGGATCGAGGAAATCAGCCCCGTTCCCCTCGACAACGACTACTTCCCCAAGGAAGCCGAAAATTCTCGGGTCTTCGCCTACGTCCGACAGACCCTCGAAGGCTCGTACATCACCGACCTCCTCCTCCGCATCACCTATTACGCCAACAATTGGCTGTGGCACTGGGTCCTGGTGATGTTCATCCTGCTGTTTCTGCTCGTGGAAGGGCGGATGCTGAGCCGGCGCATTGTCGAGATTTTCGGCCCCAGCGTCGAGGCGCAGGCCAAGGCGGTTGCCGCCCTCAAAGACATGGCTAACCAAGTCCGCACCTTCCTGGTGTGGCGAACGATTGTCAACTTCGGGCTGGGGCTGGTGGTCGGGATTGTCTATCACGCTTTGGGTCTGCAACAGGCCTGGACCTGGGCCTTGTTGACGGCGGTGCTCTGCTACATCCCGTACCTGGGCCCGATCTTGGCCGGTCTGCCGCCGATTATTGACGCCTTTATGGGCAGCCCCTCGCCGTGGTATGCCGTCATCGTCGTTGGCTTCTATGTCGCCATCATCACGTTGGAAGGTTACGTCATCGTGCCGGTGGTCATGGGCCGAAGCATGGAGCTGAACGCGACGACAGTCATGCTCGCCTGCTTGTTTTGGGACCTGGTATGGGGCATGCCGGGATTGTTCCTCGCCATGCCGCTGATGGCGGCGATCAAGGCGATTTGCCATCATGTGCCGGGGATGAGGCCGTGGGCCAACCTGATGGGCACGAGCCACCCCGAGCCAGTGGCGATGCCGGAGATCGCGCCCGAGCTGCGTGACAATGCTGTGGCCGTGGCGGCGGAGAAGGTGCTCTGACGGGGGTGGTGCCGGGCGGCGTAAGCCGCCCGGCACCCGCGACGCCGCAATCGTCTCGACCGGAGTAGTGCCTATGGTACGCATCGGCATCGTCGGCATCGGTTTTATGGGCATGATCCACTACCTGGCCTCCCGCCGACTCAAAGGAGCCAAGGTGACGGCCATTTGCAGCCGCGATCCCAAGAAACTGGCCGGCGACTGGCGCGGCATCCGCGGCAATTTCGGCCCACCGGGCCAAGTCATGGACTTGGGCCACGTCAAGCGCTACAGCCAACTCGACGACCTCCTCGCTGATCCCGCCATCGACCTGGTGGACATCTGCAATCCGACGCATCTTCACCCGGCGACGGCCATCGCGGCCCTCAAAGCCGGCAAACATGTGCTGGTGGAAAAGGCCATCGCTCTTGAGACGAAGGATGCCGATGCCATGCTCAAGGCCGCGGCCGCCGCCCGTCGCAAGCTCATGGTGGCTCATGTCCTCCCGTTTGTGCCCGAGTTTGCCTACGCCGCCGAGGTGATTCGCTCGCGCGCCTTCGGCGCCTTGCAGGCGGCCCATTTTCGCCGCATCATCTCTCGGCCCGACTGGTCCGCTGACATCGCCGATGTCAGCAAGACGGGCGGGCCGGCCATCGACCTCCACATTCACGACACGCACTTCATCGGCCTGGTCTGCGGCGTGCCGGCCAAGGTCTTCTCTACCGGCGTTCTCGAGAACAATGCCGTTGCCTACCTGACAACGCAATACTTGTACGGCCCCGGGGGCCCTTGTGTCAGCTGCTCCAGCGGCGCCCTGGCCATGAAAGGCCGAATGTTCACCCACGGCTTTGAAATCTTCCTCGAGAAAGCCACGCTCGTCTTCGAGTCCGGCGCCACCCCCCTGACCGTGCTGACGGCCGACGGCAAGCAGAAGCGGCCCAGGCTCAAGGGGGGCGACGATCCCGTCAACGCCTTCACGGCGGAAATTCAGACCGCGGTGGACGACATCAGCCACGACCGTGAGCCGGACCTCCTCAGCGGCAAGCTGGCACGCGACGCCCTGGCCTTGTGCCACAAGGAATGCCAGTCCCTCCGCACCGGCAAGGCGGTGTCGCTATAATCCCCTGCATGACCGCACCGCGGATTTCCCAGCTCACCATCATCGGGGTCGGCCTGATCGGTGGCTCCATCGGCCAGGCGGCGCGGCAGCGCCGCCTGGCCGAGCGCGTCGTCGGCGTCGGCTGGCGACGCGACAGCCTCGACCGCGCCTTGGCCCTCGGTGCCCTCGACGACGCCACCCTCGATCCCACCGCCGCAGTCCGCCAAGCCGAGATCGTCGTCTTCTGCACCCCCGTTGATCAGATCGTCGCCCAGGTGGTCCACCTGGCGCCCCTTTGCCCTCCGGGCACACTCCTGACCGACGTGGGCAGTACCAAGGGCGCCATCGTCCGCAGCCTGGATGGCCGACTGCCGACAACCGTGGACTTCGTCGGCAGCCACCCCTTGGCCGGCTCAGAAAAGCGCGGTCCGGAACATGCAGTCCCTCATCTGTTTGAGGGCCGGCTGACCGTGATTACGCCCACGGAGCAGACCCGGCCCGCGGCCGTCGCCCGTACCCGGGCCTTCTGGCAAGCTCTCGGCAGCCGCGTCCAACTCCTGTCACCCGAGGAGCACGATCGCGCCCTGGCCCTGACAAGCCACTTGCCCCACCTCGTGGCCTCGGCGTTGGCGAGTATCCTACCTCCCGAATGGGCCGAGTTGACCGCCAGCGGCTTCCGCGACACCACCCGCATCGCCAGCGGCGATCCTTCCATCTGGGTCGGCATCTTCCGGCAGAACCGCGACGCCCTCCTCGACGCGCTCAACCGCCTCGGCCTACGACTCGATGACTTCCGGGAGGCGCTCCGCGCCGACGATGCCGTCAGGCTGGATACCCTGTTGTCAGAAGCGAAGATAGTCCGCGATGCTCTGGGAAGTTGACATCCGTACCAAAGGCCCCGACCTGGAGCGGCAGCGGGTCGCCGAAGAATACGACCTCCTGACGCACACCCAGCAGGGGATGGACCTCGTCCGGCGGTCGTCGCGCGGCTACCTCCTGGAGGGCGACCTCGAACGCTGCCAGGTGGAAGGGTTGGTGGCGGAATTGCTGATCGATCCCTTGGTCGAGTTGGCGGTGGTCACCGAATGTGGTCAAGGCCGACACGAGGGCGAAACCGCCCGATGCATCACCGTGTTGCTCAAGCCCGGGGTGATGGACCCGGTGGCGGAGAGCGTCCGGGCCGCGGCGCGGGAGTTGGGCTTCCCGCTCTCGGCGGTGCGCACCTTTCGCCGTTACGAGCTAGGGCCGGCGTTGGGGCCAGGGCCGCTGCCCGCGGCCCTGGCCCGTGTTGTCGCCAACGCCGCCATTGAAGAGCTGGTCATCGGCCCGCTGGAGCCCAAGCCGCGCCACGCCACCCCCAGCGCATTCCGCCTCGTCACCGTGCCGCTCCGCCACCTCGACGACCAGGGCCTCCTCCGCCTCAGCCGCGACGGCCAACTGGCCCTGAGCCTTGTCGAAATGCAAGCCATCCAGGCCCACTTCCGCTCGCTGGACCGCGAACCGACCGACATCGAACTCGAAACCCTGGCTCAAACCTGGTCGGAACATTGTTCCCACAAGACGCTCAAAGGCCCCATCGACCTGGACGGCCGACGGATCAATGGCCTGCTTCAAGAAACCATCTTCGCCGCCACGCGCGAGGTTCGCCGCCGGCTCGGCCCGGACGATTGGTGCGTCAGTGTCTTCGCCGACAATGCGGGGATCGTCCGCTTCGACGACCACTATCACGTCTGCTTCAAGGTGGAGACCCACAACCACCCGTCGGCGATCGAACCGTATGGCGGGGCCAATACCGGGGTCGGCGGCGTCATTCGCGATCCGCTCGGCACCGGCCTGGGAGCGAAGCCCATCTGCAATACCGACGTCTTCTGCTTTGCCCCTCCCGACACGTCCTCGGAAAGCCTGCCGCCGGGGGTCCTCCACCCGCGCCAAGTGATGCGGGGCGTGGTCGCCGGCGTGCGTGACTACGGCAACCGCATGGGCATCCCCACGGTCAACGGCGCCGTCTGCTTCGACGATCGCTACCTGGGCAATCCGCTGGTCTTTTGCGGCACCGTCGGCCTCATCCCCGCCGACAAGGCCCACAAAGAACCGAAGGCCGGCGACCTGATCGTCGCCGTCGGCGGCCGGACCGGCCGCGACGGCATCCACGGCGCCACCTTCTCCTCCCTGGAGCTGACTTCGGAATCCGAGACCGTCAGCAGCGGTGCCGTGCAGATCGGCAACGCCATCACCGAAAAGAAAATGCTCGACGTCCTCCTCCAGGCCCGGGATCGGGGCCTCTATCACGCCATCACCGACTGCGGGGCCGGCGGCTTCAGCTCCGCCATCGGCGAAATGGCCGAAAAACTCGGCGCCGTCGTGCAGCTCGACCAGGCCCCGCTGAAGTACGAAGGACTGACCTACACCGAAATCTGGATCTCCGAAGCTCAGGAACGGATGATTCTGGCCGTTCCCCCGGAGCGCTGGCCCGCCCTCCAGGCGCTCTGTGCCAGCGAGGATGTCGAAGCTGCCGTGTTGGGCCGCTTCGAACCCACTGGCCGACTCCGCCTCCGCTTCCACGACCACGACGTCGGCGATCTCGACCTGGCCTTTCTGCACGGCGGACGACCACCGGTCGTCCGCCGGGCCACCGCTCCCACGCCGCCGCCTGCCTCCGAGGTTGGTCTCCGGCCGGTCTCGGCCACCGACTTCAGTCGGAACTATGGGGAAGTCCTCCTCCGCATCCTCGGCTCATGGAACGTGTGCAGCAAGGAATGGATCATCCGGCAGTACGACCACGAGGTCCAAGGAGGCAGCGTCCTCAAACCGCTGGTCGGCGCAAACGACGACGGCCCGGGCGACGCCGCGGTCATCATGCCGGTCCTCGGCTCCTGGCGCGGTTTGGCCGTCGGCTGCGGCATCAACCCGCGATACGGCGACCTCGACCCGTATGCCATGGCGCTGGCGGTCGTCGATGAGGCGGTGCGCAACGTGGTCGCCGTGGGGGCCGACCCCAGCCGCGTCGCCCTTCTGGATAACTTCTGCTGGGCCAGCACCGAACGCCCGGAGCAGCTCGGGGCCTTGGTCCGGGCCGCCGAGGGCTGCCGCGACGCCGCCGTGGCTTACCTCACCCCGTTTATTAGCGGCAAGGACAGCCTGAACAACGAATTCCACGCCGGCGACCGCCATCTCCTCATCCCGCCGACCCTCCTCATCAGTGCCTTGGGTCAGGTTCCCGACGTCCGCCGCTGTGTCTCGATGGATTTGAAAGAACCGGGCAACCTCCTGTTCCTCGTTGGCGCGACCCGCGACGAGATGGCCGGCTCCCATTATCAACTGGTGACGGGCGAAACCGGGGGCCGGGTTCCCCGCCCCGATTTGGCCCTGGCCCCGGCCCTTTTCCGTGGTCTCCACCGCGCCATCCACGCCGGCCTGGTCCGCTCCTGCCACGACCTCAGTGAGGGGGGCTTGGCCGTGGCCATCGCCGAAATGGCGTTTGCCGGCGGCATCGGCGCCGAGCTGCCTTCTCTCCGCACCGCCGACCTTCCTGATCACGTCCTCCTCTTCGGCGAGTCGTGCAGCCGATTCCTCATCGAGGTTCGGCCCGAGCACGCCACCGAGCTGCCCGCCACCCTGGGGAGCGACATCCCCTTGTCACTTGTCGGTCGTACGGTGGCCGAGCCATCCCTGCGCCTGGGCCACGGCGAACACTGGCTGGTTGACGTCCGCCTCGCCGACCTCAAGGAGGCGTGGCAACGACCGCTGCGCTGGTGACGGGCCTAGGTGGCGTACAGCCAACGCCACCGGCCCAGGACCATGATGGGGATGAGCCAGAGCAGGATGAACAGGCCGGCGGTGCCGGCCACGGCCGTCGCCAAGGCAGCATCGAGGAGGACCAGTCCCCAGAGGGCACGCTTGACGGCTTTCTGCACTGCCGTGGCCCGAGGGGCCGCGATCGCCTGGCGAACGGGATGTCCCACGAGGAAGCCCACACCCACCAACAGGTACGGAAAAAGCGGCGAACTGGTTCCGGGCGAGAACCATAAAGGCAACGGCAAGGCCAGGGCCAGCGACGCCAGCATGATCAAGGCGGCGCCGAGGAGGTGGCGGGGCGAACTCTGCCGTGCCTCGGTGCGGGCAAACCAAGTGACGCCAGCAATGTATAGGCCGACAACCGAGGCGAAATGCCAGCCCCACGGGCCGACCTGCTCGGGCGCCAGCGACAGGCCGAGCAGGACGTTCAGGAAGCGGCAGCTCCCCATCGCCAACGGGCCGAGCAGGGTGCGCTTCAGCCATGCGTCGTAGAGGAGGATGGCAGCGACCAGGGCGGCAGCGACGATCGGGGGCTGGTAGCAGGCGCTGGCGGCGCCGGCCGCGGCCGCCAGCGCAGTGCCGCCGAGCAGCAGGCCGCCGCCCCAGCGGGCGGCGGCCACGCGCGACACGCGGCCCGAAGGGATCGGTCGCCCCGGCCGCTCCCGCCGATCCTGCTCGACGTCGCAGACATCGTTCCAGACCATGCCTGCCATGTACAGGCAGGCCGAGCTGCCCAACAGCAGGAGGAACGCTGGCCAGCGCTGGGCGGCTTGGCCGGTGGCCAAGCCGCCCAGCGAAATGTCGGCCAACGCCGTCGGCACGTTCGCCAGACGCACCAACTGGGCCAAGGCTCGAAGTCGCTGGGTCATGAAACGAGCAGGGGTGTGATCCGTTGCCAGGCCGCTCGGGCTGCCGAGTCAGGGTCATCGACGTATGGATACAGCTCGATCGTGACCCAACCGTCGTAACCGATCGCCCGGATCGCGTTGAAGACCGCTGAAAAGTCGATCGCGCCTTCACCGGGAACCAAGTGATGGTGCACCCGCGTCGCTGCGATATCTTCCAGATGAAAATGCCGAATCCAGCGGGCCAGTCGCCGAATCGTCGGGTCTGGCTCGTCGCCGACGCAGAAAAAATGGCCGACGTCGAAGTTCAGCCCGACCGCCGGTGAGTCGAGCCGGCCCATCAATTCCTCGAATTGGTCGGCGGTTTCGATCAACAGTCCGGGCTCGGGTTCGATCAACAGGAGCACGCCTTCTTGTTCGGCGTGGTCGAGGACCGGCTTCAGCTCCTCGACGAACAGTTGCAGCGCTGCCGCCCACGGGCGGCCCGGTTCCACCGGGCCGCCCGGTTC
>JANWYO010000239.1 GCA_025055215.1 Gemmataceae bacterium | reverse complement strand
CGCTGCTCGTCCTCCTCAGTGTGGCGGGGGTGCTCGATGTCGTCGATTTGCTCCCCCTGCTGGTGATGCCCTGGACCTGGGGGGTAGTGACAGGTCTGGGACTGGTCACCTGGGCTTATGAAGGCCGGACCATCCGCCGTTGGGGCGAGCGCATCCTGGGGTTTCTCATCCTGGTTTACCTGTTTGTCGGCGTCCTGGCGGCGGAAAAGCTGATCGGATGGCTTCAGGCCCTGCCGCCGGCCATCGGCGAGGTGGTGGTCAGTGGGCTGTTGCTGGCCCACCGCTACAACCCATTCAGCGTCATGCAATTCTGGCTGGAACCGGTCCAGGGATGGATGGCCGCTCACGAGGCATGGCCGGCGTGGGAGCGCATGGTCTGGCTTGAGGGTCTGGCCCTGGCCACGGCACTGGTGCTGCTCCATCGCGCGGCCCATCGCCTGAAGGCGCATTTCCGCGAACTGCACTACGCACCGCTGAGCATCGCCGCCGCAGCCGACCGCGACGCCGTCGGCGACCGGCCGCTGTCGTGGTGGGCCGTGCGGCGGGTAATGGAGTATTCGGGACGAGTCAATCTCTGGCTGGCAGGGGGCTTTGGCGTTTTGTACGCCCTGTTCACCCTCGCCGGTCCCCATTGGCCTCCGTGGCTGGGACGCTCCGTCTTCCAACTCTTCAACGACAGGGCTGGCGGTATCCCCGCCGTGGCCGCCGCCCTGGTGGTCCTGGCCGCGGTCCCCGCAGCCTTTCAATACGGCTTGTGGGACAGTAATACCCAAGACCGTTGCCGACGGTTGGAGCTACTTCTGCTGACCCAGCTGGAGCCACGCGACTACTGGGACGCGGCCGCCGCCGCCGCGTGGCGACGCGGCCGGGGCTATTTCCTGGTGGCGACGCTGCTGTGGTTGGCGGACGGCCTCAGCCGCATCCTCGCCGCACTGGACGCGCACGCTCCCGACGTGGGCGTCATCGTCGGGCGCGAGGCACTCCGATTCGGGCACGCGATGGCAGTGGCCACGATCCTGTGGGGGCTGTATTTCGCCCTTGGCTTTCGGGCCTTCTCCCGTGGCTTGCACGCCAACGGTCTCGGCTCGTTGCTCACCTTGGGTGTGCCGCTGCTGGCATTTGTGCTGACTCGGGTTGGAGGGACGTTCTGGGGGGCCTTGATGCCGCCGGGGGCCGTCTATTGGGCTGCCGCCGCGGGGCCGACCGCGGCCACAGCGCTGGGCCCTTGCCTCGCGGCCGGTGCCGCCCTTTTGCTGGCCCGTCACGGACTGCAACAATGCGACCGGGAGTTGCGGGCCTGGTACGACCGGCACCACGGCGCCAAGGTGCTCGATTGACGCTTCGGTGGCAGGGCATCACAGACAGACCACGCAGCCGACCGCGGTGACAAACACCACCACCCCCGCCCCTACCCACGCCAGAACAAGTTCGCCCGGCCAAGCCCGTACCAGCACGGCCCCCGCCAGCACCGGCGGATGGGCCACGTTGGGGTAACTCGGCAGCCAATCTGGCCGGTCGTCGGTCAGAAGGCAAACCACCGTCCGGCTGCGGTGCAGCGCCCAAAGACAAATCGCCAGGAGCAGCAACGAGGCTGACAGCATTGCCCACCAGCGCCAGCTCCCCGGTTCATTCAGAAAGTCAAGCCCATCAAAACGCGGAGCGGCGACCGACAGCGCGTTGTTCAAGACGTGCAGCAGCATCGGCATCCAGAGCGAGCGCGTAGTCCAGTAAATCCAATGCAGCAGCACACCCACTACCGGAGCGTAGATTATTTGTCGCGGCTCCAGGTGGACCAGGCCGAACAGAAGCGACGTCAGCAGCACGCCTCTGAGGACGCCATACCGGCCGACTAGCCCGTGGCCGATGAAGCCGCGGAAAAAGAGTTCCTCGGCGATCCCCGGGAGGACGCCAACAATGAGGATCGCCAATCCCAACGGCCAGGTTCGCAGGCTGGCCATCAGCGTGTCCAGCCCGAGGTAGTCGGGGAGGTGCTGGCGAACGCAGGCGTCAACCCCCTCGGGGAGCAGCATCACCCCGGGCAAGGTCAGGAGAACCAGAACGAGGTGCAGCCCGCTGGGGCGACGGAGAGCCAGCATCCGCGGCCAATCAGCCCCGAGGACACTGCGTACGGCTCCCCAGGCCAGCAGGAGCGTCAGCAACTGCGCCCCGGCCAAGGTGGTCACCATGTAAACCCGCAGCAACCGCTGGAACCCAGGCGTTCGCAGGAGGTACTCCAACCCCGGATGGGGGGAAATCTTGAGGAACTCGTGTACGTCCGCGGGCAGACCTTCCACGGCCACCAACGTCACCACGGCCCCGAAGCCGAGCAGCACGCCCGCGATCTGAACGAGCAAAATTCCCAAGCACCACAGGACGCTCCCCCAAAAACCCGGGCGCGGCGACCGGTCCACCGCCGGCTCCGCCGGGGTGTGGGGGAAAACGTCGTTGGGCAGCCGCGACCACGGGTCGGAGGCAAAAGCTTCGGCGGACATAGGCGTTCCTTCCAGCAGCAGGCGGGGCCGAGGTCAGTACTGAATCCAGCCGATGATTTCCATCCATTGGTACAACCACGGCTGGCGCCAGGGGTTCCACGCCGGGTAGCTGACGGAGACGACCGAGATCAGGAGGAGGGCGTGGCCCAGGCCCCGTCCCCAGCGGCGCGTAGCCAGCCAGTCGGCCACGGGAAGCAGGGTCAGGAGCCAGAACGGCGTCAGCCAGAAAAGCCAGCGCGGGCCGCTGGTGTTGCCGCCGTAATTGCTGGTGCGGACCAGGTAAAAGCCGGTGACCACCACGGTGAGGACGAGCGTCAAGACGCCCAAAGGGGCCAACGGGCCGATGGCCGGCCCGTTGGCCGACCGCACCCTCAGCCATTGGCGGAGCGCGCGGTGGCTAGCCCACACCATGCCGACCAAAGCCAGGACATTGACGGGGGTCAGCGACAGGAGGCCATGATGACCGACGAGGAAGTGCAACACGTACGCGGCCCGGGATTCGCGCTCGCCGGCCCAGTCGATGCCGTGCGGCGTGCCGTCGCGTGCCTTGAGCCAGTGGCTGCCGGGATATTCGTACCACGGGCCGCCGAATTCGCCGTAAGCCGGCGTCCACCGGCCTAAGGCGAGGTAGTTGGTGAGGAAAAAGGCCGCGGCCGGCACCAGGGCGGCTGGCAGGAAATAGCAGAGTGTTGGGCGGGGGCTTCGCCACAGCAGCGCCGCCGTTAACGCCGCCGCGAAGGCCAGCGCCGGCAGCTCGACCGCTGCTGTCAACGCCGTGAGAAAGCCCGCCCCCAGGAAGAGAGCCGGCGAGCGCTCACCATCGTTCCAGATGCGCAGGGCCAGGTAGAGGGCGAACAAGGCACAATGGGCCGCCACCGTGTGGTTGTTAAGTGTCACGGCGAAGGTGGTCAGGAAGGTGCCGAAGCACGCCACGCCCATGACGTACAGCCGCCCCCAATCGGTGACTGAGTAGCGCTCCACCAGACGGGCCAGCAGTACCAGATACAGCACAAACGGTATCAGGTTGACCGTCAGGAGGATGACGCGAACCACTCGCTGGGGATACTCGGTGATGGACCAGCCGCAGAGGTGTTTCAGCAGGGCGTACTCACCGGCTACCAGCGTCGGCAATAACGGCGGTTTGCTGGAATAGAATTCCTGCCGCTCGGGATGGAGGACCTTGTCAACGGTCTCCCACCCTGACTCAAAGACGATGCCGCTGTCGCCGTAGGGGTTCTGAGCGTTGGCGGCGGCGGGGTCGCGGCGGCCGATCACATAGGTCCCATGATCGACCAAGGCCCGGATGGTCGCCCACCGCGAGCGGTCATTGGAGCCGAACGTCGGCATCGGCGTGGGGCGAGTGCTTGGCCAGGCGCTCCGCCAATCGGCGGGGTCGTTGGGGTCGCGGGCCAGTTCGGGTTCGTAGACGCGCTGGGTGTTGAAGATGCGGCCCGTGACCATGCCGGCCACCACGACGATCAGGAGCGTGTAGACCCGCCACCGCTGCGGGGCACCGTCGCCGAATTCGCTCATGGGTTGGTCACCTCCGCCCAGGCGCCGTCTCCCGCCGAGGCGCCGTCTCCCGACGTCGTCGCACTCGCGTGATCCTGCGGGGCCGTCCCCATCCGTGGGGTTTCTTCGGCGATGCTGTAGCTGTCTTCGTCCCGTCCCTGGTATGCGGTGATCAGTTCCGCCAGGAAGCCGATGGACATCATCTGCGCGCCGAGCAACAACGCCGCCACGGCGTACACCAGGGCTGGTCGCTCGTGCAAGGGTCGGAACGCCTCGGGATACCACAGCCGCAAGACCCAGGTTCCCGCCAGGTAAATCATCACCAGGTTGCCGACGAGAAAGCTGATCAGGCCGATGCTTCCCAGCAGGTGTTGCGGTCGTTGGCCGAAGCCGGTCAGAAACTTTACCGTCAAGAGATCGAGAAAACCCTTGATGAAGCGGCGGACGCCGTACTTCGAGTGGCCGAATTTCCGCGGTCGGTGGCGGACGACGATCTCGCCGACGCGGTAGCCACGGGCGTGGGCCAGCACGGGGATGAAGCGGTGCAATTCGCCGTAGAGCCGGATTTCCTGGAAAATCTGGGTGCGGTAGCACTTCATGCCGCAGTTGTGGTCGTGGAGGCGGACGCCGGTAAGGGCGCTGACCATGAGGTTGAAGATTCGGCTCGGCCAAACCTTGTGCCAGGGGTCGTAGCGTTTTTTCTTCCAGCCACTGACGACATCGAGGCCGGACTGGAGAGCTTCGAGGAAGCGGACGATTTCCTTGGGGTCATCTTGCAGGTCGGCGTCCAGGGTCAGGACCACGTCACCGCGGACGGCGCGGAAGCCGGCCGAGAGCGCGGCCGCTTTGCCGAAGTTACGGCGGAGGCGGATGCCGCGGACCCAAGGATGTTCCCCGGCTAATCGGCGGATGACGTCCCAGGAGCCGTCGGTGCTGCCGTCGTCAACGAAGACCACTTCGAGGGTCAAGCCGTGTTGCTGGGCAGTCTCGGCGATTTCCGCATGCAGCTCGGCGAGGCTGTCGCGTTCGTTGTAAACAGGGATGACGAGCGAGATCATGGTTGCGAGATTGAGGGCGTCAAGCCGCCGGCCAAGGAACGCCGGCGCTGTGGCAGGCACCAGACGGCCGCCGCCATCAGCAACTCGGCGGCCGTCCACAGCAAACGCACCAGCAAGACCAGGGCGACGGCCCGGGGCCCCAACTCCGAGGCGAGCGATTCCTGAAGCAACAACTCCCGCACGCCCAGGCCGCCTGGGGCCGGCAGGGTAAGAAATCCAGCGACGTAGGCGAACGACATCGCCGCCGTGCAATGGAGCCAGTCACCCCACGACCAGGGAAGGACTTCCGGCCGCATTCCCTGGACGGCCGTCCATAGCGCCGTACCCATCAGGCACCATCCGATGCTGGCGATTGCCAAGCCAATCACGAGTGTCCTGGTCCCCAGTGGGGGCAAGCTGGGGAGGGCGGGATCGACGAAGGGGGCCGTCGCCCAACGCACCAGACGGTTGAAGACCGCGGGGAGGATGGGGGCCCCAGCCAGGGCCAGCAGCCCGAAGGCGCGCCACACGGCCCCGTCGTGGGACGGTGGCAGCAAGGCGAAGGTGATTCCGGCCAATAAGGCCCCGGCGGCCATGGTCGTGAGCGTTTCGTAAGTGGCTGTCATCGCCGCCACGCCGAGGCGCACCCCGTCACCGGCCACCCAGCCGGTCCGCAGGATCAAGGCCCACGCTTTGCCCGGGACGTATTTCCCCAGATGGCCGATGTAATACGCTCTCCCCGCCGTTGTCAGCGAAGGGCGTTGACCGAGCCAGCGTAGCAACAGCACCCAGAACGAGCCGAACATCCCCAGGGCCGACAGGTACAACACCGCGGAGAGCATCAGCCAGCTCGACCGGGCCTCGGCCAGCCAGCGGCCAATGATCTCGATGCGCGACGTCCCGGCTGCCTCGTCGATGGCGCTGGCGGCGTCGAGGACGCGCACGAAATGCCAGCCCACCCCCAGCACGATGGCCAAGGCCAGGAGAGACTTGAGGACCGGCCACCAGCGGTGCCACGACAGACGCATTCGTGCATTTTAGCGGAGGAAACTGCCCCGCGTCTCGGCCGCCGGGCCGCCTAGCGGCCCGGCGGCCGGGCATGCCGCTGCCCTGCCCCGAGGTCGCTTCGTCCCTCGTTGGATCGCCCGTGGTCCACCATCTAGAATAAGACCCCAGCAAAGGAAAGGAGGCGGGCTGCCTTACCCGGTCGGGCAATCCTGGAAGGACGGGCAATGGCCCGACGTGTGCCCGCCCAGTCGGAGTCGCCGTGCCGAGCACGCGGCGGCGGGTCGGGGCCAGGCCGTCCGAGGCCAGCCTCCTCCTTGGAGGACTGGGTCATGAGCGACAGCGACAACCGCGAGCCAATGCCGTCGGCGACGCCCGAGCCGAGCCCCGGCCCGCCGGCCGAACCGCCGCGGCCGAGGCGGGAGCGGTCGAAGCCCAGGGCGAAGCCCGAGCCGATTGCGCCCCGGTTGGCCGATGAACCCTTCGCGGTTCACGCCCCCAAGTTGCGCGAGCTGGACCAGGAGATCGAGCAGGAGTTGAGCGCCACCCTCCAGGGGATTTCGGCCAACGATTTTTTCACCGCCCCGGCCCGGCCGCCGGCTGCGCCGGCCGTCCAGGGCGGTCGCAAGAAAGGCAAAGTCCTCCGGGTCCACGGTGCCGATGTCTTCGTCGAGGTTCCCGGCGGTCGCAGCTGCGGTGTCCTCCCCCTTGACCAGTTCCCCGAAGGGCCGCCTGCCTTGGGGACCGAGGTGGAGATTTCCATCGAAGGCTACGATGAGGCCAACGGACTGCTCATCCTCACCCGTCGGGGAGCGGCCGTCCACGCCGATTGGTCCACCGTCGCCGTGGGCATGGTCGTCGAGGCCCGCGTCACCGCAACGAACAAAGGTGGCCTGGAGGTCGATGTCAACGGCCTTCGCGGCTTCATGCCCATCAGTCAGATTGACATCTTCCGGGTGGAGACGCCGGAGCAATACCTCAACGAGCGCCTGCGCTGCCTGGTGGTCGAGGTGAACCCGAAAGAGCGAAACCTGGTGGTCAGTCGTCGGGCTTTATTGGAGAAGGAGCGGGAGGAGCAGCGCGAGCAGTTCTGGCGCGAGGTGCAGGAAGGACAGGTCCGCGAAGGAACCGTGCGCACCGTCAAGGATTTTGGGGCCTTTGTGGATCTGGGCGGGGCCGACGGGCTGATCCACGTCAGCGAGATGAGTTGGGGACGGGTGCGGGACGCCACGGAGGTGTTGCAGCCAGGGCAGCGGGTCAAGGTCGCGGTGCTCAAGGTGGACCGCGAGGCGCGGAAGCTTTCGCTGGGTCTCAAGCAGCTGACCCCCAGCCCTTGGGACAACATTATCGACAAGTATCCCTTCCACAGCATCGTCACTGGCAAAGTGTCGCGGATCACCGATTTCGGGGCGTTTGTCGAATTGGAACCCGGGGTCGAGGGTTTGATCCATATCTCCGAGTTGGCTCCGCAGCGCGTCCGCCGCGTGACCGACGTCGTGCAGCTCGAACAGGAAGTGCAAGCGATGGTGCTGGACATCGACGTCGCCTCGCGGCGCATCGCCCTGTCTCTCAAGGCCGCGGCAGCCCGCATGGCTGCCGAGGCCGAGGAAGAGCCAGAGGAGACGACGGAGGAGGAAGTGCCGGTCAAGCCCCCGAAACCGCGGACCTACGAACTCCGCGGGGGCCTGGGCGACCGCGCAGAACCGTCGCCGTTGAGCGGTTTGTCCCGACCACTCCCTGGGGAGTCGGTCCCCTGACCACGCCATTTGCATGACACTCCGCGCCGCCTGGGCCGGGCTGATCGGTTGTCGCGTCCCGAGGCCTAGGGGGCCGTCGACGCCTACCGAGGTCAAACCATGCGTCCGCTTGCCATTTTCGCCCTCCTCCTGCCGGTCTTTTCAGCCAACGCCCAGCCGCTTCCCGGAACGCAACCACTCCGGACGGAGGGCGACCTGGCCGCCCTCATGGTGGCCGGCATCGACAAGTTCCTGATGCGCGAATTGGCCGCCTCGGTGGACCGACGACGGTCCTTTTGGAAGCCGGACTTCTCCTCGCCGGATGCCTACGCGCAATCGCTGCGGCCCAATCGCGAGCGCCTCCGGAAAATCCTCGGTGTCGTCGATCCCCGGGTGCCGACCGAGTGGCAACTGGTCGCCACCATCGAGCAGCCCGCGTTGGTGGCCGAGACCGATGGCTACCAGGTTTGGGCCGTGCGTTGGCCCGTGCTCGAGGGCGTCGAAGGCGAGGGGTTGTTGTTGGAACCGAAAGGCAAGCCGGTCGCCTGCGTCGTCGCCCTTCCCGATGCCGACTGGACTCCCGAAATGGCCATCGGGCTGGCGGCCGGCGTACCCGCCGACCGCCAGCTGGCCCGCAGGCTCGCCGAACATGGCTGCCGCGTGCTCGTCCCGGTCCTCATCGATCGCCGCGACTCCTGGTCAGGGAACCCGCGCTTCCGCCTGACCAACCAGCCGCATCGGGAGTTCATCTACCGCATGGCCTATGAAATGGGACGGCACATCATCGGCTACGAAGTGCAAAAGGTGCTGGCGGCCGTCGATCTGTTCCACCGTGACCGGGGCGGCGTTCCCGTCAAGCTCCTCGGCCAAGGCGAAGGGGCCCTGATCGCTTTCTACGCCGGCGCGCTCGACGACCGCATCGACACGACGTTGGTGAGCGGCTACTTCGGTCCGCGGGAAACCATCTGGCAGGAGCCGATTTACCGGAACGTCTTCGGTCTGTTGACGGAGTTCGGCGACGCCGAGCTTGCGGCCTACTGCTGGCCGCACGCCGCCCCGCCCCCGTGGGGCGGCCGGCGCCTGTTGATCGACGCTGCCGATTACCCGCAGGTCGCTGGACCGCCGCCGGTTCGGGAGCAACGCTCCGGGGCGGCACCGGGCGGCCTCCGCCACCCGGGCCGCGATGCCATCGCACGCGAAATCGACCGGGCCCGGCATCTGGCGGGTCAAGGAGGCCCCGTCCTCATCAACTCCGACGATGACGCCGATCCACCCCAGCGGACGGCACGGCTCCTGGCGGCATTCCTGGCCGGCGGCGATCGGCCGCCCAATCGCCCCGTCCTGCCCGCGGACCGCCGTCGGGCGTTCGACCCCGCCCCGCGCCAGAAACGACAGTTCGACCAACTCGTCGCCTTTACCCAGAAACTGATGCGCGAGTCAGAAGCCCGGCGGCAGGAGTTTGTCTGGTCGCGGCTGCGGGGATTGGGGGCCAAGCCGCACCTCGAGGAATATCAACAAGCCACCGAGCCGCTTCGCCGCTACTTCTGGGAGGAGGTCATCGGCAAGCTCCCACCGCCGACCATGCCGGCCAATCCGCGTAGCCGGCTGCTCTACGATGAGCCGAAGTGGCGGGCCTACGAAGTGGTGTTGGACGTGTACTCCGATGTATTCGCCTATGGCATCCTCTGCGTGCCCAAGGACCTGAAGCCGGGCGAAAAACGGCCGGCGGTCGTCTGCCAGCACGGGCTGGAAGGTCGGCCGCAAGACGTGGTCAATCCAAGAGAGAAGACCCGTGCGTACCATTCCTTCGGCTCGCAGCTGGCCGATCGAGGCTATGTAGTGTTTGCGCCTCAGAACCCTTACATCGGCCGCGATCACTTTCGCGTCCTGCAACGGAAGGCGAATCCGCTCAAGCTGTCGCTCTTCTCCTTCATCGTTCGCCAGCACGAACGCCTCCTTGAGTGGTTGGCCACGCTGCCGTTCGTGGACGGCGAGCGGATCGCTTTTTATGGCCTGTCGTACGGCGGCAAGACAGCCATGCGCGTGCCCGCCCTGTTGCCCGGCTACTGCCTGTCGATCTGCTCCGGCGACTTCAACGAATGGATCGTCAAGAACGTGTCGGTCGATTTCCGTGGCAGCTACATGTTTACGGGCGAATATGAGATGCCGGAGTTCGACCTGGGAAACACCTTCAATTATGCCGAGATGGCCGCCTTGATCGCCCCCAGGCCCTTCATGGTCGAGCGTGGCCACGACGATCCCGTCGGCGTGGACGAGATGGTCGCCTACGAGTACGCCAGGGTGCGGCGGTTATACACCAAGCTCGGCATTGCCGACCGAACGGAGATTGAATTCTTCGACGGCGGACACGTCATCCACGGGCAGGGCACCTTCGCATTCCTCAAGCGGCACTTGCGTTGGCCGTGAGTCGTCCGCCGCTGGCTTGGGCGGGGATGGGTCTTGCTCCTCGGGTGGGTGGTGTGCCGCAGTTGCCAGAGAATGTGCCGCCAGGAGTTGCCAGAACATCGATCGCGCGCGGGGCGGCGGTGCCGCCGCCCCGCGCGGCTCTGTCACAGAATGCCCGGCGTGGCAACCGTGATGCCCTTGAAGGCCATTTTCAACTGCTCGGGGTTGGGTGCCACCTCCAACGCGGTTTCCTTTGTGATGTCGCCTCGCTCCACCAGCTGCCGCAGGCTTTCGGTAAAGTCGAGCATCCCTTCGGCGAAGCCGATGCGAATGGCGTCGGGGAGCTTCTTGTCCTCTCCCTTCAGGATCAGATCACGGATCGTCGGGTTGACGATCATGATCTCGTTGGTCGGCACGCGCTGCACGCCCGGCCTGATGCTCGGCAGCAGCTTCTGACAGATGACCGCCTTGAGGTTGAAGGCCAGGCTCTGCCGCACGGCATGGTGCATGTTGGCGGGGAAGAGGTCGAGAATGCGGCCGATGGTGCTGGCGGCCCCCGAGGCGTGGATCGTGCCGAAGACAAGGTGCCCGGTCTCTGCGGCGTGAATGCCGGCCTCGAATGTGTCTTGGTCGCGCATTTCGCCGACCAGGATGATGTCCGGATCCTGGCGGACGGCATGTTTCAAGGCGGTGTGCCAATCGCAGACATCGAGGCCCACTTCCCGTTGGTTCACGACCGACTTCTTGTCAGTGAACATGAACTCGATGGGATCCTCGATGGTGAGGATGTGCAGCCGCTCGCGCTCGTTGATGTAGTCGAGCATGGCGGCGATGGTGGTGCTTTTGCCGCTGCCGGTGATGCCCGCGAGGATGATGAGTCCCTGGTCGAAGTGGCAGAGCTTTTCAATGGTCGGTGGGAGGTTCAACGCTTCAAAGGTCGGGATTTTCGTGTTCACCCGTCGGGCAACCAGGCTGAGCCGGCCGCGCTGCTTAAAGAGGTTGACGCGGAAGCGGCATTCATCCTGACCGACGACGTGGGCAAAATCGGCCCCCCCCGTGGTTTCAAGCAAGTCGCGCGCCCGCTGCGTCAGGATCGGCGCCACCAGGCGCTCCATGTCCTCCTGGCTCAGGGGCGGGCTTTCCATCTGCCGAATCACCCCTTTGAGCCGCATCATCGGCGGCAGTCCGACCTTCAGGTGCAGGTCGGAGCCTTCCAACTTCATGACAGCCCGGAAGAGTTTGTTGATCTCCGGCTCCCGGCGGACCTCAGCGGGTGCCTTGACGGGTGGAGCAGCGTGTTCGATGTCGGCCATCGGTTCTCTCCAAAATCGAGCCGGTACCGTCCCGGCGACGCTCTCAGGTGCTCAGGCGCACGGGCACGCCGCGCTCGGCCAAGTAGCGCTTGGTGGCGGCGATGCTGTATTCGTGGTAATGAAAGATGCTGGCGGCGAGGGCGGCATCGGCCCCGCCGACAGTCAGGACATCATACAGATGCTGCGGGCAGCCAGCCCCACCGCTGGCAACCACTGGGATGTTGACCGCCGCCGCCACGGCCTGGGTCATCGGCAAGTCATACCCCGCCTTGGTCCCGTCGGCGTCCATCGAGGTCAGAACGATCTCGCCGGCCCCCAGCTCCTCGACCCGCTTGGCCCAGGCGACCGCTTCCAGCCCGGTCGGCACCCGGCCGCCATTGATGTGCACTTCCCAGACCTCGCGGCCATCCCGCCAGACGCGCCGCGGGTCGATGTTGACCACCGTGGCACAGCGGCCAAACTTCCGGGCCACGGCGGTGATCAACTCCGGAGTGCGGACAGCTGCCGAGTTAATGCTGACCTTCTCGGCGCCGGCTTGTATCAGCCGGGTAGCATCCTCAAGCGTCCGAATGCCTCCGCCCACGGTGAAGGGCATGAACACCTCTTCCGAAACCCGGCGGACCACCTCGAGCAGAATTTGCCGGCCCTCGTGGCTGGCACTGATGTCGAGGAACACCAACTCATCCGCGCCCTCTTCCTCGTAGCGCCGCGCTACTTCGACGGGGTCGCCAGCGTCGCGGAGATTGAGGAAGTTCGTACCCTTGACCACCCGCCCCCGATCGACGTCCAGACAGGGAATGATTCGCTTAGTCAGCATCAGGCCCGTCGCGGGATGGCCGCGGAACGCTGGCTCAGGAACGGACTCGTGGCGACTTGCCGCCGCGCAGGTTCCTCCGCGGCGTCCGGCTTGGCGCCGCCAGGGGAGGACCACGGACGAGCAAGGCAGATCAAGCAGCAACCTCATTCAATCTAACGGGGCAGGCGGCCTCGGTCAACGGCTTCGCCGGCGAAGGGAAAGCAAAAAACAGAGGTTTCGCCGGGACTAGCCGCGACGAAGACCTCTGTTTCGGTGGAGGTGCGTTCGGCGACCCAGGATTATTCCTCGATGTCATCCTCGATCTGGTTCGCCATGACCCACAGCATGTAGGTGACGCGTTCGCGCAGCACCCGTTCGCGGCGGGCACGCAGGTACACAGAGGCCCGGTGCCAGATGCAATAAATCACCGCCACGGCCAGGGTGGGCATGGCTTGCGCCAACGGGACGGGAACGGAAAACATGGCCTGACCCTGACTCCGAACAGAACAGCAGGGGTTGATCCAACGCAATCAAGCATAGGTCAGAAACATCCGGGGGTCAAAAAACTTTTTTCTCGAAACTTTCATTCGGGCTGATGGCCGGGCGCGACCGCGCCCCGTCCCAGACCACGGCTGCCCGTCGTCTGGCCCGGCCACGTCTCGGGATTTCGGCTAGGCTCGCGCCGGGGCGATGCGACCTTCCATGGGACTGGAGGCTTGGGCATAAAGCCGACGCGGGATGCGGCCAGCCAGGTACGCCAGCCGACCCGCCACGCAGGCGTGTCGCATGGCCCAGGCCATGCGCACTGGGTCGCGCGCGTGGGCGATGGCCGTGTTGAGCAGCACCCCGTCGCAACCTAGCTCCATCGTCACGCTGACATCGCTGGCCGTCCCGACGCCGGCATCGACGATCACCGGGTAGTCGGGGTCACCATCCTTCAAGTATTCGAGGATGATGCGGATGTTGTTGGGGTTGAGGATCCCCTGGCCACTGCCGATGGGGCTGCCCGCGGGCATGACGCTGACGGCCCCGGCGGCCTTCAGCCGCCGGGCTAGGATCGGATCGTCGGTGGTGTACACCAGGACTTGGAACCCTTCCTTGACCAGTTGCTCGGTTGCCTGGAGGGTGGCAATCGGGTCCGGCAGGAGGGTCTTGGGATCACCCAGACACTCCAGCTTCACCCACGAGGCACCCGGATTTCCCAGATTGCTGAGAAGCTCTCGCGCCAGCCGGGCATGGCGGATGGCATCGTCAGCGCTGAAGCAGCCGGCGGTGTTCGGCAGGATCGTATAGCGCCGAAGGTCGAGGAAGTCGAGGATGTTGCGGCCGGCCTGGTCGACGAGGCGCTCGCGGCGTACTGCCACCGTGGTGACTTCGCAGCCGCTGGCTTCCAGGCAGTCCCGCATCAATTCGTAAGACGCATACTTCCCCGTGCCGGTGATCAATCGGCTCTGAAAGCGGAAGGAACCGATGACCAGCGGCTTGTCCGCCGGCTCCGCCACGCTGCCGCCGCCCACGAGCGTCACGATTTCCACCGCGTCCCCCGAGCGGAGCGTGCGGCTTTCCTGCTCCGCCCGCGGCACGACCTGCTGGTTGACCTCAACCGCGATCCGCCGTTGGTCGTAACCCAGGCGAGCGAGCAGCTCGGCCACGGTGACTGGCCCGGGCAAAGTCTGCGGCTCGCCGTTGATTGTCAGTTCGAGCATGTCTTCGGTCTCGGCATCGAAAGCGCGTTTCTGACCATGATACCGCTGCTCGCCAAGTGGTCCAATCGGGCGCGCGTGTCCACCCCCAACGGGTCGAAGAGCCCGTCGATCCCGGGGCCAGCCTCAGAGCCGAACAATTTCCTCGTCTTGGAGAGATTCAGCTTGACACGAAGCGGCAAACCTGCGACGGATGGATAGGGCGGGGGACACGAGCACGCTCCGCCCAGGTCGCCAGTCCCGTCGTGGCGCCCGAGGGTTTAGGGGAGGATCACTCGTCTATGGTCCATTTCACGTGTGATCTGTGTGGCAAGGAACTCACGCCCGGAAGCGAGTGCCGTTATGTCGTCAAGCTGGAGGTGTTTGCCGCCGACGACCCCGCGGAAATCACCGAGGACGACCTCGACGACGACCACATGGAAGCCCTAAGCCAGCTGCTCCGCGACGAAGAAGCCAATCTCGTCGATCCCGACGCAGTGTCACCTTCTTATAAGACCTTTCGCTACGACCTCTGCCCGGAATGCCACAAGAAGTTCGTCCGCGACCCGCTCGGCAAAGAGGCGGCCCACAAGTTCGACTTCAGCAAGAATTGATCGCTGCCGCTCCTCATCCCGCGGACGTCGGCCCCTCCGCTGCCTGCTGGACAGTAAGACGCTCGTGAACCAGGCGGTGGAAGTGGTACACGGCTGCCTCACGGCGGACGCTGAAGCGGCCCGCGGTGTATGAGCGGCTAGCCAAGCCGCGTTGCACCGCTTCGCAGATGGCGATGTCCTCTTGCTGGATTCGCTCCGCCAAGGCGATGCTCTCGGCCATGAAGCTTCGTGCGGCCTCGCCCTCGGTCTCGGCGAAATAAAAGTCGATGACCACGCGACAACGGCCGGCATCGAGTGGCACCACCCAGTTCGTGTCCATGACGCCGCGGTAGGCGTTAATCATGAAGTTGGGGAAGACCCACCAATAGTAGGCTCGGTCGCCAGGGCGCAGCCCTTGCCCGGAAGTCAACGGCCCGCACTGAAGGCTGGTAAAGCCGGCCACCGTGGTCTGATAGTGGCGATAATCGAGGCAATCCGCCAGTTCCGGATGTACAGGCGGGATGTGGTACCCGCCGTCGAGGTAGTTATCGACGAACACCTTCCAGTTGCACGCCAAGTGGTAGGTCCGCCGTTCGACGAAGCGCAGCGTTTCCAGGCCCAATCTGGCGCTTTGTTCCGGCAGCGGCGCCAGGTATGCGTGCAGTGGCACCGGTAAGCCCAGATGGACCCAGACAATCGGGCCCCACACGTCCACCGCCACGGGAACCAAACCGAAATCGTCGCGGCGGAAGTCGGCCACGCCGTCAAACTCCGGGGTACCACGCAAGTTGCCGGCCAAGTCGTAGGTCCAACCGTGATACGGGCAGCGCACATGGGCGAGCTTCCCGGTTTCTTCACTGAGCAGCACGGCGGCCCGATGGCGGCAGACGTTGTAAAAGGCCCGTAAGCTCCCCTCGTGGTCCCGCCACAGGACGATCGGCTCGCCTGCCAGATCGACGGTGACAAAATCTCCCGGGGACGCCAGCTGATCCACCCGAGCCACTGCCTGCCACGTTTGACCAAAGATGTGTCGCCGTTCCGCCTCGGCCCAGGCCGGATCGAGATAGCAACAGCTCGGCAATCCCCAGGCCCTTTCCAGAGGTAACGAAGCGTCAAACCGCTGAGGGGCTTGGCTCGCCATGTCTCGACTCCCATGCTGACGAACGCCGCCGGGATCGGTCCTCGTCCCGCTGCATTGTCCCTCGTTCCGCCCGCTGGGGACAAGCGGCAAGTGAGAAAAATCCCGTAAAACCGCGCAAGCTTCGCACCGGTCTCCGTCGGTTAAGGAGACGATGTGTCCACCAGGCCGAGCGTGGACCATTTCGGTCCTCCTGGCATCGTTGGCATAGCGGGGCCACTTTACCCAACCTGCCGGGCGGAAACAGAACTCCAGAGTTGACAGGGCCACAAAAAAAGGGGATGAATGGATTAAAGTCTGGGACTAGCCGGACAAGGAGCCGACATCGGGAGCTGACTATGCTGGGTCGCTGGAGCCTGTCGTGGCTGAGCCGAAAGGGACGTGCCGGAAAACGATCGCAGCGGTCTGTCGTCCGCCGGCCGACGTTTCATCCGAGCTTTGAGGTGCTGGAAGGGCGGGAGCTGCTGACCTTCACCGCCCTGCCGAATTTCGGCGTGGCCACCGGTCCGGTGGCCATCGGCGTCGGGGACTTCAACGGCGACGGGGCCACGGACATCGCCACGGCTGGCGGAGGCTTCGTCAGTGTCCTGCTGGGCAACGGCGGCCTCCCCAATCCGCCCGGCGTCGTCACCTTCAACGGCCCGACCAACTTTCCGGGGTCGGCCAATCAATTTCCGGGTTGGATGGTCGTCGCGGACTTGGACAAGAACGGCAAATCGGACGTCGCTCTGGCCAACAGCTCAATGCAGAGCGGGATGACCATCGTTCCGGGCACGACGGTTACTGTTCTCCTCGCCGCCCCCACCGGGGTGCTTCAACCGCCAACGTCGTACCCGACCGGCGGAAGTGGTCCTCTCGTGGTCTTGGCCGCCGACTTCAATAACGACGGTTTTGATGACCTGATCACGGCCAACGCGGTTTCCAACAACGCGTCTGTGCTGCTGAACGACGGCAAGGGAAAATTCGGTGGAACCCCGATCATTCTGCCGTTCGGCACGACACCAGCCGGCTTGGCGGTCGGCCGGGTCAATCCGGATAGTTTCCTCGACGTGGCCGTCTCAAACTTCAGCAACAACTCGGTATCGGTCGCCCAGGGGACTGGCTCGATCATCAATTTCCCCTTCACTTTCCCAGTGGGTTCGGGGCCGCGCGGCTTGCAGCTGGTGGACGTCAACCAGGACGGCTTGCTCGACATCATCGTGGCCAACAGCGGCAGCAACAACATCGGCGTGTTGCTCGGTAAAGCCACCACGAACATCAACGCCACCAGCTTCGGCCCGATGACGACTTACACCACCAACGGTATGTTCACCGGCAGCATGATCACGCCGGTCCTGGTGCGCCTGGCCGACTTCAACGGCGACGGCTTCCTGGACATCATGTCGCTGAACACCGGCAGCAACAACCTGACCATCCTGAACGGCAAGGGAGACGGTACGTTCGTCCCGAACCCGGATGGGCCCATCGCCCTGCCTGGTGGGTCGGGTGCTACCCAGTTCGCCATCGGCGATTTCAACAACGATTGCGCGCCGGACGTGGCCGTCGCCAATACCAACCTGAACAATGTGACGGTTTTTATCAACAACGACCAACCGGCAGCGGCCAGTCTCCAGCTCACGGCTCCAGTGACGGTCACTGCCGGTCAGACGTTCCAAATCACGGTCACAGCCCGGACACCCTGCGGCGGCATTGCCACGAATTACACCGGCACGGTCCATTTCGACAGCTCCGACGTCTTCGCCGGCTTGCCGCCAGATTACACCTTTGTCCCCGCCGACATGGGTGTGCGCACGTTCAACATCCGCGTGAATACGCCCGGCTCCCAGTTTGTCCGCGTCACCGACACCCTTCGGCCGAGCCTGACGGCAACGCAGAACTTCACCGTCGTGCCCCGCAGCCAGGGGCCGATCGGTCGGCCGTATGCCGTCGGCGCCGATGCCGGAGCGCCGCCGTGGGTCCGGGTCTTCAGCCCGAACGTGCCGGGCCAACTGATGTACGAATTCTTCGCTTACGATGCCAACTTCCGCGGTGGCGTCCGCGTGGCGGGTGGCGACGTCGACGGCGACGGCACTCAAGACATCATCTGCGTCCCGGGCCCCGGGGGCGGGCCGCACGTCATCGTCTACAGCGGAGCCGACCTGTCGATTCTCCGCAGCTTCTTCGCCTACGCACCGAACTTCACCGGCGGGCTCTTCGTGGCTTCCGGCGACGTGAATGACGATGGCTTCGACGACATCATCACCGGTGCTGATGCCGGTGGTGGACCGCACGTCATGGTCCGCAGCGGCAAGGATAATTCTATCCTTGCCAGCTTCTTTGCGTTTGACCCGGCCTTCCGCGGCGGTGTCCGCGTGGCGGCCGGCGACATCAACGGCGACGGCTTCTTCGATGTCGTGGCCGGGGCCGGGCCGGGAGCCGGGCCGCACGTCCGCGTGTTCAATCTCGCCGGCGGGCCGCCCACGCAGATGCCGGGTGCCATCGGCAGCTTTTTTGCCTACGACCCGCGCTTCACCGGGGGCGTCTTCGTCGCCAGTGGCGATTTCAACGGCGACGGCTTTTTCGATGTCGTCACCGGTCCGGGGCAGGGCGGCGGGCCACACATCCAGACTTTCAATGGCCGAACCAGCGTCGTGCCGCCGGCCAGCTCCATTGTCTTCCTGATCGGCAGTTTCATGGCTTATCCCCCCAACGGGACCAGCGGTAACTCGCTCTACTTCAGTCCCGGCGGCGCACCGTTCACCAGTGGCGTCCGCGTCGGAGCGGCCGACACCGACGGTCAAGGTAACTGGGTGCTCGTGACGGTGCCCGGGCGGGGTCAACCGCCGCTGGTGCGCACGTTCAATCCCTTGACATACGCGCTGCTCGACGAGATGTTTGCCTTCGATCCGTCTTGGCTTTTCGGCGCCTTCGTGGCTGGCCGTCGTTGAGCACGGGTCATCGATTCCTGATCGATCTCTCATCCCGCCCTCGACGCTGATCGTCCAACTGTGGATGAGCGCCATACGACGAGGCGCGGGCGGAGTTGTTCCAACTCGTCTTGTTTGCGGCGGGTCGATGGGTATAGAGAGGTGTCTCGCCCACTTCCCGGAACGGAGGCTCGGCCCATGATCCGCAGACTGCTCGTTATCGGCTGCCTGTTCCTGTGCCTGGGACTCCACCCCCTGGCCGCTCCGGCGCGATCGCCCGAGGCGACCGTCTCCGATCGCACTGCCTTACGCCGCGTCCTGCTCGAGGTTCACCTCTTGAGCGTTTCGGCGGAGTTGGCCGAAAGTCTTACCGAAACATTTGGCATTCCCTGCAAGGAAGTGGTCGAGCCGGGGCAGCCCTGCCAGGCCGCTCCCTTGACTATCCTGACACGGAAGGAGTTCGCGGCCCTGCTGGACCAGTTGCGGCGAGATAGCCGCTCCGCTCTAACACAGACACCGCGATTGACGGCGGAGGATGGAAAGCCGGTGGAGTTTCAGCTCGTGGACCGGGTGAAGTTTACGACGGGGTTGGAGATCAGGGCCGTTGGCACCGGCATCGCCTATCTTCCCAAAGAGGAAATCTTCCCCGTGGGGATCGACCTGTCGCTGCGCCCCACGGTGGCGGCGGATCGTCAGACGGTCCAGATTCGATTGCGGGGCACCTTCTCCCAGCTGGCACCCGGCGACGTGCCCCAAGTGGGAGTGACGACGGCCATCACCTCCGTCGACGATCTGCGCCCCCGCAAGGTTGCCGGCCATGTCATCGAGCAGCCGCTCTTTACCACCCTGACGCTTGATACCACTCTCGAAGTCCGCGACGGCCAGACGGCCGTATTGGGTGGCTACCTCATGGACAGGGAGGTCTGCCACACCATCGGCGTACCGCTGCTGAGCAGCCTGCCGTGGGTCGGCCATTGGTTCACGACGGAGTATTGCGACGTCGAAACCCACTGCGTGCTCCTGACCGTGACCCCGCGGATTGTGGAGGGGCCGGCATCGCCGGCGGTGCCGCACCGCGCGATCCGCGTCCTGGACGCGGCTAGCCCATCCCCCTCGGCCAGCAGCTCGGCTGTAGTGCCCGCCCAGTTTGGGCCGGTGGACGAGCGGCCGCAGCAGGTCCGCAGCCTGCTCCGCCAATACCACGAGGCCTGCCGCGAGGGCCGGCTGGACGACGCCCGGCGGCTGGCACTGGAGGCGATCCGCCTGGACCCGACATGCTTCAGTCGCCGCAAGCGCTGAGGCATGGGGGGAAAGGGAGTGGCCCGGGCCGTCGCCTTTTCTCAGTGGGGCCGGGCGGTCCGGGACCGCCCCGCAGTCGGCACGACGAGTCGTTCCAACACGCGACCGTTGCGGGCAAGCGTCACCACAACGGGGCGACCGCCGGGGAGTTGCCGCAAGAGCGAATGCAACTCCTCGGTATCGCGAACCCTGTCGCCGTCGATGGCCAAGAGGCGGTCGCCGGGCCTCAGCCCGGCTTCATCCGCAGGCCCTCGCTCGCGTACCGTGGTGAGGCGAATGCCGCCGTCGGGAGCGGAACCAAGCTCGACGGCCAAGCCGAAGGTCCGGTCCAGCAACGTGGTCAAACCATCGGACAGGAAGTGCTGCCAGAAGCGCGACATGAACAGGCGCTCCCACGAAGGCTCGGAGGACGATCGCTGACGATATTGTACGAGACCGGGCAAGCGAACGGTGGCGGTTTTAAGGTAATCCCGCGGGGCGCCGCCGATTCGCCTCGGCGCCCGTCGGCGTATTCGCTAGAACCCGCCGACGCCGTTGGGGCGGATGCGGCCGCCGCGGTGGGTCGTTCGCCGGGGCGTGGTCAGCGCTGAGTCGTGCGAGGAGAAGGAGTCATGAGGCAGCTAGTGGGGCGGATGTGCTGGGTCGTGGTTGTGGGGTCGGCCTTGCTTGGCTTGCCCGCTTGGGGCCAAACCACCCCGTCCCTGCCTGCCCCCAAGGCGGTGGCGGCCACGGTCAACGGCCAACCGATTCTGGAGGTCACCGTCCAACGCGCCCTCAAGCGCGTTCCTCCCGACAAGCACGCTCAGGCCCGGGTGGAAATCCTCAATTACCTGATCGACAACCTCCTCGTGGATCAGTTCCTGACCGAGGGAAAGCTGACGGTGGATCCTAAGGAGATTGATGCCCGCATCAACCAGATCAAGGAGGAGGTCAAAAAAGAGGGGCACGACTTCGCCAAGCTCATGGCCGACATGATGCTGAGCGAGGAAGAATTGCGCACCCAGGTCGCCGCCGACCTCCGGTGGGAAAAATACGCCACGGCCCAGGCCAGCGACAAGAACCTCCGCGACTACTTCGAGAAGAACCGGGACATGTTCGACGGCTCCACCGTCCATGCCCGCCATATCCTTCTGGCGGCCGGCAAAGATGCCGCCGCCGACGAGCAGGTCAAGGCACAGCTTCGGCAGATGCGCCAGCAGATTGAAAACACCGTCTCCCAAGGTCTGGCCAAGCTGCCGGCCAACGCCGATGCCTTAACACGGGAAAAGGAACGGGCCCGGCTGACCGAGGAAGCATTTGCTGCCCTCGCCAAGGAGAAGTCGATTTGCCCGTCCAAAGACCAGGGAGGCGACGTGGGCTTTTTCCCCCGGGCCGGCAGCATGGTCGAGCCGTTCGCCCGGGCCGCCTTCGCCCTCAAGCCTTACCAGCTGAGTGATGTCGTCACGACGCAATTCGGCCATCACTTGATTCTGGTGGTGGAGCGCAAGCCGGGCAAGGAAGTGACGTTCGAGAAGGCGAAGGACGAAGTCCGTGAGGTCTATTTCGACAAGCTCCGCGAGGCGGTAGCCAATCACGTTCGCCCCAAGGCCAAGATCGTTATTCATTCGACTGCAAAGCCCTGAATGCGCACCGTCATCCTGCTGCTCTTATCCAACACCTTCATGACCGTGGCCTGGTACGGCCACCTGAAGCATCGCGACGCCCCGATCGTGCTGACGGTCCTCGTCAGCTGGCTGATCGCCCTGCCGGAATACGCCCTGCAAGTGCCGGCCAATCGGCTGGGCTACGGGCAGTTCACGGCGGCGCAGCTGAAGATCATCCAGGAGATCATCTCCATTTCCGTCTTCGTGGTTTTTAGCATGCTCTACCTGGGAGAGATGCCCAGCTGGCGCTCTGGGCTGGCGTTTCTACTCATCGTGGGGGCGGTCGCTCTGGTGGTTGCCGACAAATCGCCCCGACCATCGATGGGAGCGGATGCCCCGTCGCCGACGGTCGCTCAAGGGCGAGCGCGCTGAGGCCCCGCGGCCGCGGGGCCTCAGCGCGTCAGCCGCCACTCGTCAATTTGCGCGAACGGCCGTAGGGGATCGAGGTGTTCGGGGGCGGGGACGGTGTGCAAATCTTTGCTCATCGCCAGGTGAAAATCGAGTTCCCACAGAGGGATTAGTGGCATTTTCTCGAAAAGGTGGGCGTGGATCTCGTGCATCAACCCACGCACCACGCTGAATTGCCGATGCTCCAGCGCCCGGCGGAACAGCGCCTGAAGCTGGTCGTCGGCCGTGTATCCCAGAACGTTGCGGCCGCCTCGGTCGGTGGCCCGCGGATCGAACAGCGGCCAGAGGGAATACGTTTCGTCCTCGAAGTCCCACCACCAGTAGGCCAAGTCGAAGTCGTGCTCCATCTCGACTTCCTGCCGCAGTTGCCGCGGCGTCCGCGGCCGTAATTCCAACTCGATCCCCGTGTGGGTCTCGACTTGGGAGCGGAGATATTCCATCGCCTGACGGACCCGACCATCGTCGCTGGGAAAGCGGAGGGACAACCGGGTTCCAGCGGCCCGGGCCTGTTGGGCCAGGGCCTTGGCTCGGGCCGGCTGATAGGGATAGTAGGCGCTGTTGGGATCGTCGCGGTCGAGGTCCGGGTGAGCCGGCCACGAACCGCGCGGAAACGGCCCGTTGAGCCAGCGATGGAACTTCTCCGGTTGGTCGGGAGCACGAAACGAATCGGCCAAGAGCTTCTCCCGGTCAATGGCCAAGGCGATGGCCCGGCGGAGGTCAGGGTTCTGGAGGACCGTCCGGCGGTGGTTGACGGCCAGGAACCAAACCCGGCGGCGGCGCAGGGTGTGGATGGCGACGTTGTCCAGCCCCGCTTCCGGACTGAGGAGCGACTGGAGCTTCTGGGTTGGAATGTCCAGAAGCAGGTGCAGCCGACCGGTCTGAAACTCGGCCCGCGGATCGAGTGAGCGGACAAAGCGGACTTCGCGGAGACGCGGTCGCCCCTGTTTGCCGGCACGCCCCGCGTAGTACGGATTGGCTTGAAAGACCGCTGACTCACGGACCGGATTCGTCTCGCTCCGCCGGCCCGCGAACTGGTACGGGCCGCTGCCGACGGGCTCGTCGTCGAGGCGATGGTCGTCGATTTGCCGAATGCGATGGGCCGGCAGGATGGGAAAGGTCAGCAGGGCCAGCGGCTCGATGAAGCCACGTTGGAAGCGAATTTCCAGGCGCAGGGGCTCGAGGACGCGAGCCTCCCCGAGCCAGTCGCACCATTCGGGAGGACGGCCCAGCCAGCTGGGGCTTTTCCGCATCTGGATCGTTCGCCGGACATCATGAGCGGTCACGGGTTGGCCATCCGACCAGCAAGCCCCAGCAACCACGTGGAATTCCCGGGCCAGCGGCTGCGGCTCGGGGAGGCGCGCCGCCAAGGCGGGCTCCCATCGTTGGCCCACCAGCGGATCATGAACCGGCTTGACCAAACCCTCGAAAATCAAATCGCTGGCCCAACGGTCGGCATCGGTGCGGGCCAGCGCCGGCGACAGATGCTCGGGCAGCTGTGCCATGCCGACCAATACGACCGGATACGTTTCGCTCAGCCGATCGTAGGCTTCTCGCAAGCCGGGCAGCCGCGGATCGATGGCCTCGGCGGTGCGCAGCAGGACGACGGCCCGGGCACGGTCACTGCGGCTGAGCCTCTCCGCCTCTTGCCACAGCTCGCGGGCCCGGTGGGTCAACCGCTGCCCGAGGGCGTCCGCCCGGCGGCGGACGCCCTCGGCGTCCGCGCCGCCCAGGCTCAGCAAATCGTTCTCCAACCGGTCAAGCTGCTGCCGAACCCCGACGAAATCGGCGTCTTGGCCCCTTTGCAGGGCGTGTTCCAATTGGCGGAGCCGAAGCCGAAGCACCGCCGCGCGAACCGTTGCTTCGCCGGGGTATGTCCCTTGCAGGCGATGCGCCAACTCTAGACCGGCCGGCCAATCGTGGGCGTCGGCCAAGCGGTCGAGCTGCTCCAGTTGCACCGCCAGCAGCCGGGCCCGCACCGCCTTGTGTACCTCCTCCCAGCTCGCTCCGGCGCGAACGCCTCGTTCGCGCGCTGACTCGTGAAACCGCAGGACAACCGTTAAGGCCCGCTCAGCGGCGACCAACATCTCCGACCGGGCGAGATACTTGGGCGAGTCGGGTGTCTCGCGGTCAAGAGGCATCTTCAAAAACCGCTCCACTTTCTGTAACGCCCGCTCCTCGTAGTGCTCGACCATCTCGATGCTTCGAGCGGCCACGAGGGCCGTTTCATCCGGTTTCCCAGGGCCCAACACCTTCGACACCCGCAAGAGCCCCGGAAACTCGATCCGCCGCCCGAGATAAGGCCCTACCGGTCGCACGAAATAACTGCTCGACTTCTCGTGGATGACGTCCAGCGGCTCCACCAAGCTACGGTACAGGTCGCGGACTTCGGGATGCGACGCCTGCTTGGCTTCTTCCGCCAAGTCGGCGGGGGCGGCGACCGGCGGCCGAGCCGCCGGTCCATCGTCGTCCGGCACCACTACTACCTTGGGCCGAGGGCGAACCGGCTCCTCCTCTTCCTCTTTCTTGACCGGCTTCCTGGGCGTCTCCTGGCCAGCCAACCCCAGCACCACGCCACCCAAAGGCACCAGGATCAATAGCCAGCGCAGCCACAAATGCTCGAATCCGACCCGAGCCATGTCGGCTACCATCAGAATTCGACTCCGCCCGACGTTCGCCCTACCGCCGGCCATGCCTCATCCCACGGTGACGTGTTCGCGTGCCGCGGGGATACTGGTCCCCAGATTGCGCCGAGCGATCAACTCAGCCACAATGCTGATCGCAATCTCCGGCACCGTCTGCGATCCGATGGCGAAGCCGAGTGGGGCATGAACGCGGCGAAGGGCCTCAACCGAAATTCCCTTGGCGATCAAATCGTCGAAAATCAGTTTGATTTTGCGCTTGCTGCCGATCATGCCGACGTAGCCAGCCGAGGTTTCGGCCAAGTGATACAGGGCTTCCTCGTCGTGATGATGACCGCGCGTCACGATCACGCAATAGACCGACGAGTCAATGTGTTGGGCCGCCAGGTCGCGGAGCGTGGGTCCGATGGGACCGACAAAGCGGCGTCGGGCCATCGGAAATCGCTCGGCACTGGCATAGGTTTCCCGGTCGTCGAGGACCCAGATGTCGAAATCAACCTCGGCGGCCAGGCGGGCCACCGCCTGGCCGACGTGCCCGCCTCCCACGATCAGCAGCGTGATTCGCGGCAGGATCGGCAAGTAAGCGATGCCCTGGTGTACAGCTGGCCGGGGTCGTTGCTCCAACGGCGGCAGATGCCGTGCCACGAGCTCCGGGGCCGGCCCCTCCCCCATGCGTGCCGCCAAGGCCCCGCGAGAATCGAAGAGAAAGCGTCGGCCATCGGCCAAGACTACGGCCTCGACACAGCCCCGCCCTTCCTCCACGAGCGCTCGGAACGTCCGGTAGTAGCTCGCGCGGCCGTCCGCCAGGACCTCGCCATTGGGGCCGACCAGGGGATCGGCCAGGATGGTCATCCGTCCGCCGCAAATGAGGCCATCGTCCCAGCCGTAGTTATCGTCGAGGTGGACCGTAAGGATTTCCGGCCGGCCAGCCTTCTCGCTCAGCACCCGCAAGGCACGCTGCTTGACTTCGGCCTCAACGCAGCCGCCCCCGAGCGTCCCTCGCTGGCTGCCGTCGGGCAGGACGATCATCGCTGCTCCGGGTTTTTGGGGGGTAGAGCCACGTGTCTCCACCACGGCACACCACACGCACTGCCGGCGCTGGTCGATCAGGCCGTCCAGTTCATTGAGCAACTCGCGCAGCATGGCCGCAGTCTCACTGTAACGCTCGCGCCATCGGCCAAGCTCATCTTACCACCCTGCACCCAACGGGCCAACCAACGGGCCAGATCCGGTCCGGCAGCCATCCGTGCCAATCTCAAAAGGTAAGGGTTGCGTGATCAACATTGGCCAATCGCGCGGCTCTCTCGAGGCTCGGGCCTCATTTGATGGCCTCCTCGGGCTGGTGGGCTGGGGGTTGGGCGGCACGAATAGCAACGGCGGATGGCAAGATGTGTCGTGGATTCACGACATCGACTTCCTGCGGGCGGTCCGCCGGTTGATCGACGACGACTCGGATGGGCCGGTGAACCTGGCGTCGCCCAACCCGCTGCCCCACCGCGAGTTCATGCGGGCCCTGCGACAAGCCTGGGGCACGCGGCTGGGACTGCCGGCCACTCGGTGGATGCTGAAGCTCGGGGCGGTCTTGCTGCGGACGAAGACCGAACTCATCCTCAAGAGCCGGCGGGTGGTTCCCGGCCGGCTCTTGCAGTGAGGATTTACGTTTCAGTTTCCGGAGTGGCCGGAAGCCGCGGCCGATCTGTGTCGTCGTTGGCGGGAGCTAATTCGCCGAGGAAAAAATCCTGAAGCGAACGCTCCCCCGGAATCGCAGGACTCGAGACGCTGACCGATGCAAAATTCACGCCGGCCACATCGTTAGAGATCGCAGTACGGCTTACATTGTGTCCAAGGGTTTGGCTTGGCTCTTGGGACCACCGCGTTGATTTGGCCCGGCCGTCGTCGCTCAGGCAATCGTCGCTCAGCAGGAGCACGGCCCGGTCCCGGTACCATTCGCCCGGCGGTTGACCGGGCCGAGCGGTGCCCTTCAGACAAAAGAGGGCATTGTCTTTCGTAAGTTCAGCCAGGCGCTGGCTGGCTTACGTCTGGGCCGAATCCGCGACGCAACCCAAAAACAAGAGGAGGATCGCATGGGATCAAAGAGTGCCTCTCGTTTGGTCGCGGCAGCGGCGACGCTGCCGGGCGAGTTCGAGTTCATCTCGGCCATCGCCGCCGACCTCGGGAACCATGGCCCCAAACGGGCGTATGCCGACTGGCTCAAGGAGCGTGGCGACCCTCGGGCGTCGTTCGTGCGAGAGCTGGCCACGTTGACAGGCTCTCTCAGCAGACACTCAAAGCCCCTGGACTCCGAGCATTTTCCGAAGGCATGGACGAATATGCTCGGCCTTCCCCTGTTCGAGTCGATCGTCCGGTTTAATCTTGGCGAGGTGAAGGACGTTATTCTGCGCCTGGCACGTCCGATCGTGACGATCGAAACGGAGCAAGTCAGGGAAAATGCGATTCCCATCGGCGTCAGTAAGTTCGGCGGACATCCTGATCTGCCCGATGATGCTGATTGGCCGAGATGCGACTACGGGCCGCTAGGTTTCCTGGACCAAATCGCCGTGCAGGACTTGAAGAATGCGCAGGTGAGCCATTGTCTCCCGAAAGTCGGCTTGCTGTCGTTCTTCGCGTACCAGGACTTTGAAATGGGCTACCAGCCCGGCATCGTGGACAGCATACCTGACGACACCCAAGTCCTCTACACGCCTGCATCCGCAAACCTAAAGCGGCGCAAGCCGCCCGAGGACTTGAACAAAGAGGGAAACGCCATCCTCCCGGCCTGCCAATTGACCCTCCGCGAGACCTGGGACCTCCCCGGCCTGGATGACAAGGTAGCCCCCGCCTACGCGGCAGACTTGAAAAAACTTCGAGAGGACGAGTCGGGCGAGCGATTAAAGTCCATCCGCCGAAGGTGCCACCCGCTCGGCCACCATTTGATGGGCTATCCCGTCCATCTTTCCGCCGCAGAAGATACCTCTCCGGGGCCTGAATGGATGCACCTCCTCTGTCTCTATTCGGACGACAACCTCGGCTGGAGTTGGTGCGATGGAGGGCACCTGGCCGTGTACGTCCACGAAGACGACCTGCGAAGCGGCCAATTCCGTCGGATTTACGGTTATGCCGCGTAAAGGAGCCTCGTCTTGACGAGGGGCTGGGTGATAATCGCCGGGCTTGCCCGGCGGCGCATCAGGGTCTCGGGGTCCGCCGGATGCCGGTGTGCCGCCGGGCAGTCAGCATGATCGGTCGGTGCGGGGAGCCGTGATGAACCCTCTTGGCTTGCTCTTGGTCGCTGTTGGCTTGTTCGCCATCTGTGGCGCGGCCTTGAATTTGGAATGGTTCATGAATCATCGCAAAGCCCGTTTCGTGAGGAACGTCTTCGGCGGGTTTGGAGCGAGGATTTTCTATGGTCTCTTGGGAACCGGGCTGGTGACACTTGGAGTCTTAGTTGCCATCGGAGTCATCCAACAAAGGCGCTAGCGTGGCAATCAGCGGGAGTCGGTGTCGCGCCGAGGGGAGAGCCAACAATGCCAGGCATGTCCGTCATCCCCAAGGTCTGCGCCGGCCAGCGAGCATGTCCGTTCCGCAGGGTGCCCAGCAGCACGGCCGTCGCACGGATGCTGCCGGAACTCACCCCCACCTGACTGGTTCGCAGGGAGACAGCGACGCACAGCGAGATAACGATTTTTTGCGGACAAAATCCTTTGACCCTTTAGTATCGTCCTGCTAACATAACGGTCTTCACGCCAAGAGGCCCTGGCAAGGGGCCGCGGGTCGGTGTGTCGAAGTCCCAAAGTCCTTAGACGCCGAGGGGCAGGAGGGCCGTGCGTGGCCATCGTGCAGGTCCAGGATTTGATCGAAGCGGGGGTGCATTACGGGCATCGGGCGAGCCGATGGAACCCGAAGATGCGTCCGTTCATTTATGGGAAGCGGAACCTGATTCACATCATCGACCTGCGTGAGACGGTTCGCGGACTCCTGCGGGCGTATCGGTACCTGTCGCAGCTGGCGAGCAAGGGGAGCTTGGTGCTGTTTGTCGGCACGAAACGACAGGCCAAGGAAGCGATCGAGCGGGAGGCGGCGCGGTGCGGCATGCCGTATGTCAGCGAACGGTGGCTGGGCGGCACCTTGACGAACTACCGCACTATCCGCGATCGGCTGCGGCGACTCCAGGAATTGGAGGCGATGTGGCTCCCCGAGGGCGAAAACCCTGCCAACTATGACATGGTTGCCTACATGAGGAACATGCGGAACGAGGCGGGCAAATTCGACCTCGCCCGGGCCCCGGAGACCGCCCCGATCCGGCAATACAGCAAGAAAATGGTGGCCGCGTTAAGTCGCGAGCTGACCAAGATTTCCCGCAACCTTCAAGGCATCCGGCAGATGAACTTGTTGCCCGACGCCTTGGTGGTCATCGACCCCAAGCGGGAACACATCGCGGTAAAGGAAGCGCAACGGATGGGGGTGACGACGGTCGCCCTCATCGACACAGATAGCGATCCGGACATGGTCGATTTGCCGATCCCCGGCAACGACGACAGCATTCGCTCGATTGAGCTGATTTTGTCCAAGCTGACCGATGCGGTGATGGAAGGGAAAGCGGCGTTGCCCGTTGAGGCGGCGCCAACGGGGCCCCGGCCCCGGCCAGTGCCGGCGCCGACGATCCGGCCCGTCTCCGCCGTCGGTCAGTGATTTCGCCATTTCGGGGTTTGTGCCGCCCGGCTGCGGGCGGTTTCAGAAGGTGGCAACATGACTACCATTTCCGCTGCGGCGGTTGACCAACTCCGCAAACGCACCGGCATGCAGATGATGAAGTGCAAGGCCGCCTTGATCGAAGCGAACGGCGACATGGAAAAGGCGGTCGAAATCCTCCGAAAACAGAACAAAGATGCCGTGGACAAGGTCGTCCATCGCGAGACGGCCGAGGGCCGGATCGCCGTCTTCATCGACCCGGCGCAACAGGTGGGGGCGATCCTGGAGATGCGCTGCGAGACGACACCGGCGGCGAAGAATGAACTCTTCGCCCAGCTGGCGAACGACCTGGCGCGGCACATCGCCCTGAAGGCGCCGGCCGACGTTGACGACCTCCTGAAGCAACCGTTTGTGGACAACCCCGCCCAAACCGTGGCGGAACGAATCAGCGAAGTCGTCGGCCTGGTGCGGGAGAACATGAAACCGCAACGGTTTGTCCGCCTGACTGGTCTGCTGGGGAGTTATGTCCACCACGACCAGACCACCGGGGTGCTGCTGCAAGTCGAGGGGGCGTCGGCCGATCCCACCCTGCTGCGCGACGTATGCATGCACATCGTCGCCAAGAACCCGGTGGCTGCTCGTCCCGAGGACGTGCCGCCGGCGGTGGTCGCCAAAGAGAAAGACATTGCCCTGGCCCAGGCCGCAGCTACCGGGAAGCCGGCCAACATCGTCGAGAAAATTGCTGAGGGGAAGCTGAAGACCTGGTTCGCGGAAAACGTTCTCGTTGAGCAGCCGTTTGTCAAGGACGAGACCAAGACAGTCGGCGCCTTGCTCCGGGCCGCGGGGCTGAAAGTGGTCCGGTTTGTCCGCATGAAGGTCGGCGAGCTGAGCTGAGTTGCCGGGTCGCCTTCCTCGTCGCCTGTTTGCGCGGCTTCCCAAACGGTGCCGTTTGGGAAGCCGCATTGCTTTTTCCCCTCCTCTGCCGATTTCTGGTTGAGTCGTCCGGTCTCTGGTGGGTCGGCCTAGTCAAGGGCGGAGCCCTTTGGCATGATGCCGCCGCCCGAGCCGGTCGGCGGCTTGGGTCGGCGGAAGGGAGGCACTGGTGGAGGCAAAAGGCGGGAGGGGGCATGGAAGCGGACCAGACTCGGGGCCAACCACGCCGTCCGCCGCGATGGTGTTGGTGGGCGGCGGTCCTCTGGGGCAGCGCCTTCGGGGCGACCGTCGCCGTTGGCGTGGAGGCCCGGTATGTCCTTCGAGGTCGAAATTTCCACACCGTCGTGGCCGGCAAGATTTATCGTTCCGCCCAGCTGACGGCCCCCCAGCTGGAAGAAGCCATTCGGCAATACGGCATCCGCACCGTGGTCAACCTCCGTGGGGTCTGCGACTGCTTCGATTGGTATCGGGAGGAATGTCGCACGACCCACCGGCTGAACGTCGCCCAGGAAGACTTAAACTTCTGTGCCGGCCGGTTCCCCTCCATGACGGAGTTGCGACGCCTGGTCGAGGTGCTGGACCGCAGCGAGTATCCGATCCTGGTCCACTGCCGACGCGGGGCTGACCGCACGGGCTTGGCGGTCACCCTGGCCCTTCTTTTGCGGACCGATGCCACGCTCGAGCAGGCCCACCGCCACCTCGGCCCACGGTACGGCCACCTCCCAATCGGCCGGTCCGCCCATCTCGACCGACTGCTGAAGGAGTATCAGGAGTGGCTGATGACCGAGCAGGCGGAACACTCCCCCGAACGCCTGCGCCATTGGGTCTGTCACGAATATCGGCCGTATTGCTGCCATTTGGAAATGGTCCATGTTCCCAATCCGATTCGCGCCTTCGAGCCGACCTGTTTCCGCGTCCGCTCCCACAACACTTCGAATCGCACTTGGCAATTCCGAGCGGGATCGACCGCCGGCGTCCACGTCGTCTACTGCTTCGGCAATTGGCCTGGGCAACGGATGAAGGCGCGGCGGGCCGGTCTGTTCGACGGCCTCGTACCTCCGGGTGGCAGCATCGACCTGCTCCTTCCCCTGCCGGCGCTACCCCCAGGAAGCTATTCGCTGTTTGTGGACATGATCGACGAGCAGCACGGCACCTTTTTCCAGATGGGATCGGTCCCGCTGCACCTGGAGTTTGAGGTCCAGCCAACGGGTGGCAGCCAAGCGTCGCAAGGAGGCGGCTGAATTGAATCGCTGGTTCCGGATCGCCGTGAGCGGCGTCCTGGTGACGGGACTCATCCTGCGAACCGACTGGGCTCAGGTCGGTGAGGCTTTTGCCTCGCTGCGGTTGCAGTGGTGGTGGGCGGCTTTCCTCCTCTACCTCGTCTCCCAGTTGGTCAGCGCCGTGCGCTGGCAGCTCCTGGCCCGGCCGCTTGGGTTCAAGGAGTCGCTGGCTCGCTTTGTGAGCTTTTATTTCATCGGCATGTACTTCAACATGCTGTTGCCCACCTCGGTGGGCGGCGACGTCCTGCGGGCGTGGTATCTGGACGGAGGCAGCGGCCGCCGGTTGGCCGCCTTCGTCAGCGTGTTCGCTGACCGCTTCAGCGGCTTGCTGGTGTTATTGGCGCTGGCGTGCGCGGCGGTAGTGTTCTGTCCGCTGGAGCTTCCCCGCTGGGTGCCGGCGTCGGTATGGGGCACGGCGAGTTGTGCCCTGGCGGGACTGGCCGTCGCGCCATTGCTGGCCCGCGGCAAGGGCCGCGGGCCGTGGACTCTCCGCCTGACGGCGGCCGGCCGCGCTTTCCGCCGCCAGCCGCGCCTCCTCCTTATCACCACGGCTTTGTCGCTCGTCGTCCAGGCCGCCAACGTCGCCATTGTTTGGTTCATCGGCCTGGGACTGGGGCTGAAAGTCCCCCCTGCGTACTACGCGATCATGGTCCCCATGGTTTCCCTGCTGACGCTCTTGCCGATCAGTATCAACGGTATCGGCGTCCGCGAAGAAGGGATGATGCGCTTCCTGGCGTTTCTGGGCGTGCCGACCGGCACGACCCTCTGCCTGTCGTTGTTATGGTTCGCCGTCTTCCTGGCCGCCGGCGGCTTGGGCGGCCTCGTGTACCTGCTTGGTTCTTTTCCCCGACCCGAGGTGACTACTGGCCATGAACCTGTCTGTGGTGATCCCCATCAAGGACGAGCGCGACAACTTACGACCGCTGCATGAACAACTCCGGCAGCATCTCGATCCGCTCGGCCTGAGATACGAGATTGTCTTTGTCGACGATGGCAGCAGCGACGGCTCGTTCGCCGTCTTGCAACAGCTCGCCCAAGGCGATCCGTTGGTCAAGGTGGTGCGGCTGCGGCGGAATTTCGGCCAAACTGCCGCCTTGCAAGCCGGTATCGACTGGTCCAAGGGCGATGTCCTCGTCACAATGGACGGCGACCTCCAAAACGACCCCGCTGACATCCCGCGCTTGCTCGCGAAGCTGGACGAGGGCTACGACGCCGTCCTCGGCCTCCGGGCCCAGCGCCAGGACAACCTCCTCATCCGCAAAATCCCGAGCCTGATCGCCAACTGGCTCATCCGCAAAGTGACCGGCGTGCCGATCCGCGACCTGGGTTGTACCCTGCGGGCCATGCGCCGCGACTTGGCCGAATCGTTGCCGCTTTATGGTGAAATGCATCGCTTCGTGGCCGTGCTGGCGCAACAGTCCGGAGGCCACCTGGCACAAATTCCGGTGCGGCACCATCCCCGTCGATCGGGCAAGACCAAGTACAACCTGACACGCACCTTCCGCGTCATCCTCGACCTGATTACCATCAAATTCCTCGATAGTTACCTGACTCGGCCGATGCACATCATGGGACTGGGTGGGTTGATCGCCATGTCGTTGGGCGTCGTCAGCCTGATCGCCACGATCTGGATGAAGTCGCGCTATGGGCTGTTCATGACCGGGAACCCGCTGTTGTTGCTCAGTGTCATGCTTGAGCTGGTCGGCGTGCAGCTGATCTCAATGGGGCTGTTAGGCGAGTTGCTGTCGCGGACGTACTTCGAGAGCCAGGGCAAGACGGCCTACGCGGTGCGGTCCACCCTGAACCTCGACCCCGGCGTCAGGCGGCGGCCGTCTGCGGGCCGCCGTAATGTCGCCCGTTCCCAAGCCCCCTCGTCGCATCCAGTCGGAAGCCCCTCCGGGCAGGACGAGACGCCTGACCCTGCCGGTGCGCCACAGCAGGCGTTACTTGGCGATCGTCGTCCGGCTCACCACGCGGCACGACAGGCGCAAGCGGCGCGGTAACTGTCGGGTCGGAAGGAACTTTCATGGGTCCGCGCCGATGATCCATTGTCCCGCGCTCACGATTCGTCTTTTCGTGCTCGCTGGGCGCGCCGCAAGCGTGAAACGATCGATCCTCCGCTGCGCCACCCCCAGCGCGCCAATTCATCGTTTCGCGCTCGCTCCGCGTTGCTGCGGCATTTAGTGAGCGCCAATCGACAAGTCGGGTACAGGCGCGAATCGACGAGTCGGCCGCGAAACCGCGTCCTCGCCGTGTGCGGCGCAGAACCGGAGAACCGGCCCGCCGCCCCCGCCATCCGCGAGCCATAGCCAACCAAGGATTCCTCGACTCCTCAACCTTGACCCCGCCGCCGCCCCGCAGCCGCCGCCGATCGCAGCGCGGCGGCGGGCTGGGTGAATTTCCCTTGACAGGGGCGACCGAGGGGTTTAGGCTCCGAGCAGGTAGTGAAACTCGGCCGACCCAAGGGGGCGCGGGCGAGTCCTACTGAATCGCTGCCTTCCCGCCTACCACGACCTGTTGAGGGTTCCTGCCATGCTTACTATCCTCGGTCGGCCCCATCGGTATTGCGACGGCGTCACGCGACGGAGTTTTCTCCGCATCGGGGCTTTGGGCATCGGGGCCGCCAGCCTGAACTTGGCGGACATCTTCCGTGCAGAAGCTCGAGCGGGGAGTAGCACCGGCACGAAGTCGGTCATTAATATTTTCCTCGGTGGTGGCCCGCCCCATCAGGACATGTGGGACATCAAGACGGAGGCGCCGAGCGAAATCCGCGGAGAATTTCAGCCGATTGCCACGAATGTGCCCGGCATTCAAATCGGGGAGGTGTTCCCACGCATCGCCCAGCTGATGGACAAGTGCGCCATCATCCGGTCGATCGTCGGGGCCACAGGCCGGCACGATGCCTACCAATGCATGACTGGCTGGGCGGAGAAGGACCTGGCGCCTTTAGGTGGCCGACCGAGCCTTGGCGCGGTGGTCACTAAGCTTCAGGGCCCGGTCGATCCGTCGGTGCCCGCCTTTGTGGGGCTGGCAGCCCCAACGCAGCATCGGCCCTGGTCCGATCCGGGCAGCCCAGGGTTCCTTGGTCCGGCGTACTCCGCCTTCAAACCGGACGGTCCCGGCTTGGCGAACCTGAAGCTGAACTCCATCACCGTCGAGCAGCTGGCCGACCGCCGGCGCCTGCGGTCGAGCTTCGACGCGCTCCGTCGGGAGCTTGATTACAACGGCGTTCTGACGGGGATGGACGCCAGCACGGAGCGGGCCTTGGGCGTGCTGACCTCGAGCAAACTGCTGGATGCCCTCGACATTTCTCAGGAGCCAGAGAAAGTCCGCGCCCGCTACGGCGACGGCAAGCCGTACCAGTACCAATACGACGGGGCCCCGACGGTCAACGATCAGCTGTTGGTGGCGCGTCGTCTGGTGGAGGCGGGCGTGCGGGTGGTCACGCTGTCGTATGGCCGCTGGGATAGCCACAGCAAGAATTTCGACCTTGTCAGGGACCACGGCAGTAAGCTCGACCAGGGGTTGAGCGCCTTGATCGAAGACCTGGAGGTTCGCGGCCTGTTGTCGGACGTGACGGTGATTGCCTGGGGTGAGTTTGGCCGAACGCCACGGATCAACCGGAACGCTGGCCGCGATCACTGGCCGCAGGTCAGCTGCGCCATCCTCGCAGGCGGGGGCATGAAGACCGGGCAGGTCATCGGCGCTACCAACCGGCTGGGGGAATACGCCAAGGATCGGCCTGTCCATTTCCAGGAGGTGTTCGCCACGTTGTATCACAACCTGGGGATCAACCCGGCGACCACGACCATTCTCGATCCGACCGGGCGACCGCAGCATCTGGTTGAATACCCCGTGATTCGGGAACTGGTCTGAGCGAGCGAGAAGCCGGCAGCAGGGGCGTGGGGGGGGCCCCGGGGCGGCCGCCGCCGGGGGGT